>NZ_JAAVNG010000027.1:0-981 GCF_012923605.1 Advenella sp. EE-W14
TTAAGCAGCGATTTTAGCAACAACACCGGCGCCAACAGTACGGCCGCCTTCACGGATCGCGAAACGCAGACCTTCTTCCATCGCGATAGGTGCAATCAGCTCAACGTCCATAGAAACGTTATCGCCTGGCAGAACCATTTCTTTGTCAGCTGGCAAAGTGATGGTACCGGTTACGTCCGTTGTACGGAAGTAAAACTGAGGACGGTAGCCTTGGAAGAATGGTGTGTGACGACCACCCTCTTCTTTGGACAGAATATAGACCTCTGCCGAAAATTTGGTGTGCGGCTTGATTGAACCGGGTTTGGCCAATACCTGACCACGCTCAACGTCTTCACGCTTGGTACCACGCAGCAACAGACCTACGTTATCACCAGCCTGACCTTCGTCCAGCAGTTTGCGGAACATTTCAACACCGGTACAAGTGGTTTTAACGGTATCGCGGATACCCACGATTTCAATCTCTTCACCAACCTTGATGATACCGCGCTCGATACGGCCGGTTACAACAGTACCACGACCGGAAATAGAGAACACGTCCTCAACAGGCATCAGGAATGTACCGTCAACGGCACGCTCAGGTGTAGGAATGTAAGTATCCAGGGCTTTGGCCAGTTCCAGAATGGCTTGTTTACCCAATGGGCCTTCATCGCCTTCCAGAGCCAGTTTGGCTGAACCCTTGATCACAGGGGTGTCATCACCGGGGAAGTCGTATTTGCTCAGCAATTCGCGAACTTCCATTTCAACCAGTTCCAGCAACTCTTCATCATCAACCATGTCGGCTTTGTTCAGGAACACGATGATGTAAGGAACACCCACCTGACGTGACAACAGGATGTGCTCACGGGTTTGTGGCATTGGGCCGTCAGCGGCTGAACAAACCAGGATCGCACCGTCCATCTGGGCAGCACCGGTGATCATGTTTTTAACATAGTCAGCGTGTCCTGGGCAGTCAACGTGTGCGTAGTGGCGCTCTGCAGTTTC
>NZ_JAAVNG010000001.1:0-151904 GCF_012923605.1 Advenella sp. EE-W14
GCAGCACCGGTGATCATGTTTTTAACATAGTCAGCGTGTCCTGGGCAGTCAACGTGTGCGTAGTGGCGCTCTGCAGTTTCATACTCAACGTGTGAAGTGTTGATGGTAATACCGCGTGCTTTTTCTTCGGGAGCTGCGTCAATTTGTGAGTAGTCTTTCGCTTCACCGCCGAACTCTTTTGACAGAACAGTACAAATCGCTGCTGTCAATGTTGTTTTACCGTGATCCACGTGACCGATCGTACCTACGTTTACGTGCGGTTTGGTACGTTCAAACTTACCTTTTGCCATGACCGACTCCTGATGATGGTGCTGGAATTAATAACAAAGTTTACATGGTGCCCAAGGCGGGAATCGGACCCGCGACCTCTCCCTTACCAAGGGAGTGCTCTACCACTGAGCCACTTGGGCGAATTCTGTGCTTACCGATTGAGGTTACCGGCAAGTCTGGAGCGGGTGAAGGGAATCGAACCCTCGTCATCAGCTTGGAAGGCTGTTGCACTACCATTGTGCTACACCCGCGGATCTTTCGCTTGACCCATTATTTGTTATTGTTTAACGGATATCACATAGCCATCACAAAGAACAAATAATTTTTAATTAGGCTCTCTGGTGGTGGAGGTTGGATTCGAACCAACGTAGGCGCAAGCCAACAGATTTACAGTCTGCCCCCTTTAGCCACTCGGGCACTCCACCCAGAGAATGTTTAATTATGCACATATATTTTAGATGCGTCAAGTGCTCTTCAACAAAAAACCAACTAAAAGTGGTTTTTTTGTTGAATTTTAATTTGACACACTCTTTAATGCTCGATGAGTGATGACAATCCCTGTTTTTCCAATAACGAATTCAAATGCTCCCAGCTATGAAAATCAATCATGAGCTGACCTTTGTTTTTTGCACCGACCTTGAGAACAACTTTGGTACCCAAATGATCAGACAATGCCTCTTCAAGCCGAACCAGATCCCGATCAGGAGCGGATTTGACAACACCGGCTGATTTTTTATTTTCACCTTCAATGGTTTGCTTGACCAGTTTTTCTGTTTCACGAACCGATAAACTTCTTGCAATCACCTGGTTTGCCAGCAGAATCTGTGTCGCCGCATCAACCGCCAGCAAAGCCCGGGCATGTCCCATATCAATGTCTCCGGCCAGCAACATGGTTTGCACCGGTTCAGCCAGATTCAGCAGTCGCAATAAATTGCTGGTCAGGGAACGGGAACGCCCAATTGCCTGTGCGGCCTGTTCATGCGTAAAGCTGAATTCATCAATAAGACGCTTCACACCCTGGGCCTCTTCGAGTGGATTAAGGTCTTCGCGCTGGATGTTTTCAATAAGCGCCATGATGGCCGCATTTTCATCGGCAACTTCACGAACCAGGACAGGAACTTCTTTAAGGCCCGCTAGGATTGCGGCCCGATAACGCCGCTCACCCGCAATAATTTCAAATTTGCCTTCTGGATCATCTTTTAAGGGACGAACCAAAATCGGCTGCATGATTCCCTGGGTTTTGATTGAATCGGCCAACTCCGTCAAGGCACCTTCATCCATCCGGGTTCGTGGTTGATATTTGCCGGCCTGCAATTTGCCTATCTGAATGACTGTAGGCTGCTGGACTGATTTGCCCGGCTCCTCATTTCTGATCTCTTCCAGGACATTAATATCATTTCCCAACAATGCAGCAAGGCCACGCCCCAGACCCTTGGTTTTTTTTACCGCTGTCTTGCTGGCTGTTTTACCTGCTGCCTTGGTTGCTGTTTTACTTGCCGTTGGTTTAATTGCCATTTCTATTTCCGTTTTCCTTATCCATCATTTTCACGCGTTTAATGACTTCAGCGCCAAATTGCATATAAGCCTTGGCACCACGTGAAGACTTATCATAAACAATCCCTGGCAAACCATGACTTGGCGCTTCTGCCAGCCTTACATTTCGAGGAACAACTGTTTTGAAAACACGATCACCAAAGTGTGATTCCAGTTGTTCCGAAACCTGTTGCTGCAAAGTCACCCGTGCATCGAACATTACGCGCAACAATCCTATCATCTTCAATTCGGGATTGATGTTTTTATGTACCCGTTTTATGGTATTGACCAGATCCGATAATCCTTCAAGTGCAAAATATTCACATTGCATTGGAATAATTACGCCATTTGCACATGAAAGACCATTTAACGTCAACAGCGACAAGGTGGGTGGACAGTCAATCAGCACATAATCATATTCTTGCTCTACTTTATCAATGGCCTGCTTTAACTGATGTTCACGGTTCTCCATTTGCACCAGATCAATTTCGGCTCCCGATAGTTCACGGTTTCCTGGCAATACATCATAGCCACCACTTTCTGAACGTATCCTGGCCTCATCGATACCCGCTTCTCCAATGAGAACCTGATATATGTTTAAGCTTAAATTATTCTTATCTATACCGCTTCCCATGGTGGCATTACCCTGTGGATCCAAATCTATCAAAAGGACCCTTTTCTTGTGTGATGCCAGACTGGCGGCAAGATTGATTGCCGTGGTTGTTTTACCTACCCCGCCTTTTTGATTGGCGATACAAAAAATCTTAATTGAATTTACAACTTTCCCCATGACCTACCCTTTACGCTGCAGCCAGATTAAACACCGCTTTGCATCCAGTTCCGGAACTTCAAGCGTTTCATGTGACGCCTCTTCCCATTCGGTTCTGGATACCAATTCATTTACTTCATCCTGAATATAATGCCCTTTCATTGCAACCAGATAACCGGATGCATCCACATGCTTGCCAGCCAAAGACGCAAAATCAGCCAAGGATGCAAATGCTCTTGAAATAACCAAGTCCACTTGTGGTTCGGTTCTTTGTTCTATGCGAATATGCTGTGCAGATAGATTGGGTAGTTTCAATACACCCGACATCTGACGCACGAAAGCGGTTTTTTTCTCAACCGCATCTATGCAACAAATGTTCCACGTGGCATTCATTATAGCCAGGACAATGCCAGGCAAACCACCACCCGAACCTACATCCAGTACATTCACTGTTTTTCTGCCTGCCAGTTTTTTTCTTAACGGCATTACCACAGACAGACTGTCAAAAATATGTTGAACAAGCATTTGTTCTTTATTTTTCAATGCCGTCAGATTGTAGGTTTTATTCCAACGCTGCATCTGCTCTATATACATAAGCAATGCTTGCGCCTGTTCCTCACTCATTTCAAGCCCGAGTTGCCTGGCTGCATCAAACAGGCTTTTTTTTGAATCACTCATTACTACGCTTATGCCTTTTTTGAATCGGAATATTGCATTCGTTTTATATGAATCAGCAACAATGCAATGGCTGCCGGTGTGACACCTGAAATCCGCCCTGCCTGGCCAATTGTTTCAGGTCGGCTTTCCCTGAGTTTTTGCCGGACCTCAAAAGACAAATTTCCCACTTCATCATAATTCAAGTCAACGGGAATTTTTTGATCCTCATAAGTGCTTTGACGGCGTACTTCTTCCTGCTGCCTATTTATATAACCGGCATATTTAACCTGGATTTCAATCTGTTCAATTTCCGATTCAGACAGCTCAATATCTGAATGAAGCGTTTCCCCATTGACAGTAATCGCACTGACAAGATCTTTGTAATTAACGTTCGGTCTTTTCAACAAATCGACCAAAGTGTAATCCCGTTCAAGTGACTTACCCAAGAGCGTTTGCGCCTGCTCATCGGTAAACGTTTTAGGATGAACCCTGACGCCACCCAGCCGTTTTATTTCAGCATTCACATTATCTCTTTTTCGGCTAAAGAATTCCCAACGGTCATCTGGTACCACACCCAACTTTCGTCCGATTTCCGTTAACCTGAAATCGGCATTATCTTCACGCAAACTCAAACGGTATTCAGCCCTTGAAGTAAACATTCGATAGGGTTCGGTGACACCTTTGGTAATCAAGTCATCAACAAGAACACCCAAATAAGCTTCATCACGTCGTGGCGTCCAGGGAGCTTCACCTTTCACCTGCAAGGCAGCATTCAGGCCTGCCAGCAAACCTTGCGCTGCGGCTTCTTCATATCCGGTAGTTCCATTAATTTGCCCGGCAAAAAACAAACCATTAATGCTTTTTGTTTCCAGGTTGCTTTTTAATCCACGTGGATCAAAATAATCATACTCAATGGCATAACCAGGGCGAAGAATATGGGCATTTTCAAGACCTGGCAAAGAATGTACCAATTCAAGTTGTACATCATAAGGCAAACTGGTTGAGATTCCATTCGGATAGATTTCATTGGTTGTCAAACCTTCAGGCTCCAGAAACACCTGGTGTGAATTCTTGTCCGCAAAACGATGTACCTTGTCTTCAATTGAAGGACAATAGCGTGGTCCAATACCATCAATCACTCCCGTATACATGGGAGATCTGTCCAGCCCACCCCTGATAATTTCATGGGTTCTCTCATTAGTATAAGTAATCCAGCAAGGCAACTGCCGGGGGTGCATTTGCGCATTCCCCATATATGAAAAAACAGGTATTGGATCCAGATCTCCAGGCTGCTCAATCAAATTGGAAAAATCAATTGTTCTGGCATCTATACGTGGAGGCGTTCCGGTTTTAAGTCGTCCCTGAGGAAGCTTCAACTCTTTTAATCTATGGGCAAGACTGATGGCCGGAGGATCACCGGCACGACCTGCAGAATAATTCTTCAACCCAACATGAACAAGCCCATTCAAAAATGTGCCCGTTGTTAACACCACAGCACGTGATCTGAATTTAAGACCAATTTGCGTTACCGCGCCAACTACCCGATCACCCTCAACAATCAGATCATCAACAGCCTGTTGGAACAACCAGAGGTTCTCCTGATTTTCAAGCCGGGTACGTATGGCTTGTCGATACAGCACCCTGTCTGCCTGCACCCTTGTTGCACGTACGGCAGGTCCTTTTGAGCTGTTTAATATTCTGAATTGAATTCCAGCCTCATCTGCTGCCAGTGCCATTGCACCACCAAGCGCATCAATTTCTTTTACCAGGTGCCCCTTACCAATCCCTCCAATTGAAGGATTGCAAGACATTTGACCTAAGGTTTCAATATTATGTGTCAGTAATAATGTTTTGGCACCAGTGCGGGCAGAAGCTAAAGCAGCCTCTGTTCCAGCATGACCACCACCCACTACTATCACATCAAACTCGTTTGGGTAATCCATTTTATTTCTAATAAAAAAATAGCAATAGTTGATTATAAATCCAGAACAAATGTTCCACGTGGAACATTTGCAAAAATTTCAGTTATTTTGGTTTTTATCTGTTGGAAAGCGAAAAATCTTTAGGCAAGATTGTTTTGAGGCTGTTCCACGTGGAACAAAATAAAGCTCTGTGGATAACTTTGTTAATAATATAATGAAAAAGCATGTACAAGTCTGTATGAAATGTTAATAACATTCTCTACAATAAGGCATAATAAGGATTATAGCCTTGTTGATAAAATTTATATAGCTTCAAATTGTTATACAAAAACTGTGAATAAAATGATTAAATTAAAATTACCTGACGTTGGAACAACCATTTTTACTATCATGAGCCAGTTGGCCAATGAGCATAATGCAATTAATCTGGGACAAGGATTTCCGGATTTCAATCCTGATGAAAAATTGGTTTCATTGGTGAATGAGGCAATGATAAATGGACATAACCAGTATCCACATATGCCTGGCATACCAGCGTTACGAATTGCCATTGCAGATAAAATAAATCAACTTTATTCACATAACTACAATCCCGATACAGAAATAACCGTAACCAATGGAGCCACTGAGGCTTTGATGTCTTCGATACTGAGCATTGTTCATGCTGGTGATGAAGTGATTGTGATCGAACCATGTTACGACTCTTATGTGCCATGCATAAAATTAGCCGGTGGCATCCCGGTATTTGTTTCCCTGACTCCTCCTTCCCAGGATAATCCTGCTTACTCGATTGATTGGCAAAAAGTGAAGGATGCCATTACTGAAAAAACCCGGTTAATTATTCTGAATTTTCCTCACAACCCAACCGGGCTTACATTGAAATCTTCTGATCTGGATGCTATTGAGGATTTAATCAAAGATAAAGAAATATTTTTGATCGGAGATGAGGTTTATGAACATATTGTATTTGGTCATAGACCATTTTTAAGTTTATCTACTCGAGAATTTTTAGCCAGCCGTTCATTTGTGATCTCATCTTTTGGCAAAACTTACCATACCACTGGTTGGAAAGTAGGATATTGCAGCGCACCTAAAGCCTTGACTGCAGAATTCAGGAAAAATCATCAGTTCGTGGTTTTTACTGTCAGCTCACCCATGCAGCATGCTTTTGCCGAATTTATGAAAGATCCCGGCACGTATTTAAATTTGTCCGATTTTTATCAGAAAAAACATGATTACCTTTATAACGGGTTATTAAATACCCGTTTCAAACCGATCAAGAGTGAAGGTACTTTTTTCATGCTGGCTGATTATAGTGAGATCTCATTGATCAATGAATTGGATTTTGCTACAGAATTGACAAAAAAACATGGTGTTACGCTGATTCCGGTTTCTGCATTTTATAAAGATTCTTCAGCTTTGACTTCTAACAATAATTTGGTTCGATTTTGTTTTGCAAAGAAAAATGAAACTTTGGAAAAAGCGTTGCAAGTGCTAAGTACTATTTAGTTATTATTTTTCTTTATATATAACTGATTAAGAACTAGATGCTCTGTGGATAAGTATTGAAACCCTGTTTTTTTCATTGAAAACAGGGTTTTATGCTGTTTTTTACTTGTTGAGTTCAGCTATTTTTAGCATTGGATAAAGTTGAACAAGATTTAGCGTCAAAATTTGAGATCTTGTTCTTCACTTTTCATACAAAAGTTATTCACATTTCATGCTCATAGTAGTTATCCACAGCTGTTTTTTTGCAAAAACAGGATAAAACCCTGTTTTTTTATGATTTCTGAAGGGTTGTAAAACGATTCCAAGCCGTTTTTTATTGTCTTAGGAATGAATGCATTTAATCGATTTATCGATGTCGTTTGGCTTAAGATGTTGAAATTACCTTTTGGGATTTATGTTAAAGTAATTATCAAATTGCTTCGGTTTTCAGTGAATTAACTACTTTTATGGATAATTGGAATGGTTTACGATACAAATAATATCTTCGCTAAAATTTTACGGGGTGAGGCACCTTCATTTAAAGTGTATGAAGATGATAAAACTTATGTCATGATGGATATCATGCCGCAAACAGTTGGACATACATTGGTTTTAACCAAAGAACCCGCTGCGAATTTGTTCGATTTGTCGTATGAGGCTGCCCAAGCCTGTGTTTCTACAGCAAAAAAAATTGCGCCTGCGATTATGAAAGCAACCAACGCCGATGGAATTGTTCTTAGCCAGTTTAATGGTGCCGCAGCAGGACAAACTGTCGACCATGTTCATTTTCATTTGGTGCCACGCTATGAAGGACAGAATATTCATGCTCATGCACATGTAAAAGGGGATATGGAAGAAATAAAAGCGTTGGCAGAAAAAATTGTTGCAGCCATTAATGAGTTGAATTAATACTTATACAGGCTGGTTTTACATGACTGAAAAACCGAACCCGGTATTGTACCGGGTTCGGTTTTTTTTATTATGGATTCAAATTTATTACCATAGAAACCTGTAATACAACGAAAATTGGGACAGATATCAAGGGTCAATTCTGAGTCAGAATGGGTTAATACATGCCTGACCCGGCTGATTTTTTCAGTCGGTAAAACCACAAGGCGGAAAGAATTGAGGCAGCGCCAATAACAATAAAACCTGACTTGATATCCTGGATTGAAGGCGTAGGGGAACCATTCAGGCGCATGCTTAAGTCAATGCTGAGGGTCGCTATCCCCATACCCATACTGATGCCAACTTGTTGTGCAGTTGCTGAAAAACTGCTGGCCTGACTCATTTTTTCAGGTTTGATATTGGCAAAACTCAAGGTATTGACAGATGTAAATTCGAGAGAACGAAAAAAACCGCCAAAGAGCAGGGTCATTGTCATGAGCCAGACGGGGGTTTCAAGGGTAAACAAGGCGCACGCCATAATAAATAAGCCGGTAATAACGGCATTGACGGTTAGCACGCGGCGAAACCCAAATTTTTTCAGGATGGGAATGGCAACAAACTTCATGGCAAGCGCTCCCAGTGCACCGGCAAAAGTAATAAGGCCTGCCGATAAGGGCGAGTAATTAAAGCCAATCTGTAGCAATAAGGCCAGTAAAAATGGTGTTGAACCAATGGCAAAGCGGCATAAATTGCCCGCAATAATGGAAATGGCAAAGCTTTGTATTTTTAAAAGGGACAAATCAATAATGGGATTGGCAACCCGTTTTGCATGAAACCAGTACAGGATCCCACTGACAAAAGAAATGGCCAAAAGAAAATAGGCATTGATAAATCCCTGGTTTTTGGCCAGGGATTCAAAACCATATACACAAGAAGCCATGGCAATGCCACTTAAGATGAAACCGGGCCAGTCCAGACGAGGCGGATTTTCTGTCCTGTATTCCTGAATATATTTAAGTACCATAAAAATACCCAGCATACCCATGGGAATGTTGATCAGGAAAATCCAGTGCCAGGAAGTGACGGTCACAATAAATCCACCCAGCGGTGGACCAAGCATGGGTCCTAATAAGGCAGGAATGGATAAAAAGGCCGTTGCCTTGAGTAATTGCTCACGGGGAACGGTTTTTAACATGATAATGCGTCCTACGGGCACCATCATGGCACCAGCAATGCCTTGCATAAACCTGAAAAAGATAAAAGTCTCAAATGTTGGCGCCATTGAGCAGCCCAGTGAGGTCAGGCAAAATAACAGGATGGCGAGCAAGAATATCCGTTTTGCCCCAAAGTGGTCTGCGGCCCAACCACAAACGGGAACAAAAATGGCAACCGCTATAAGATATGCGGTTATGGCAATATTCATGCGAACTGCCGTGGTGTTGAACGTATCGGCCATCATGGGTAAGGCCATTGCCACGACAGACGAGTCGAGCATTTGCATGAAAAGGGCGCATCCGACGATAAAAGGAATCAGCCTAATGGCAGTGGCGTGTTGTGTTTTGTCCGGTTTCACGTGATGATTCGATTCAGTTGACATGGTAACGTTGGTGTATGAAGTTCTTAACCACCTCAGTTTAAAGGAGATCTCAGTCAGTACGGTGCGTGATGTAAGCGTTGGACTTCAGTTTTTTTTCAAATAAATGATAGAGCGGACTTGTTAAGAGCAATACAAATACCATGCGTGACACGTGAAACGCAGTGACGATCGGTGCGCCAAGTGATAGTACTTTAGCCGTAATCGCCATTTCTGCAATGCCGCCAGGACTATTGCTGAGTACCAGGGTCGGAAAGGGGATATCTGAAACCAGAAATAACAGGTAGCTGAATCCAAATGCCAGTACTATGTTAAGCGTATTGCTGATGGCGACTACGGATAAATAGCGAGGGGCCTTTTTGAAAAAATCAGGGCCGAATTTATCTCCCAGAGACCAGCCAATAAACAATTGGCCAATTTTTGAGAGTTCACTTGGCAGATAGGTGAGGATGGTATCGTTGCCGGTTAATAGAACGCTAACCAGTAAAGGACCCAGGACCCAGGCGTTGGGCAGTGACAGTTTCTTGAAAACCCAACCGGCGATGCTGGTCAGGACGATGAGCTTGATAAAGCCGCTGGTATTAAAAAAATACAGGGTTTCCGTTCCTGGAAAATTACCGGAAATATTCAGGAATTTGAAGGCAAAGGGAACGGAAACCACGACCATGATCATTCGAAGGCTGTGTGCCGAAGCAACCAGATCTGTTCTGGCATGGTTTTTTTCCGCCAGATTGGCCATTTCACTGGCCCCGCCAATCGCACTGGCAAACCAGGCAGTTTTAAAATCCACATCACCCCATTTTCTTAAAATAAGAGATCCATTGATTCCCAATAAAAGGGCAAATATCACTCCGATAAGAATAAAAGGAGAGTAGCCGCCGATGATATCCAAAACTTCGGGTGTGAAATACAAACCCAGGGAGGTGCCAATTACCCATTGACCAATATTCCGGAAAGCCGTGTGGGAAGTGCTGTTGACGCCGGCTGTTTTAGTGATGGCTGTTAATAACAGTGAACCAATCAGCCATGGCAGGGGTATGCTTAACCATACCGCTACCAAAGCGCCAGACAGCGCGACAAGGAATCCGGTTAAATATTTTACAAACATGTCATATCAATTGGCAGGGACATGGATTTCATTTTTCTTGGAAAATTTCCTGAACAATGGCGGTACCACGCCAACCAGAACGGCGGCAATCCACAAGCCGATGGAAATCGGGCTTTCAAACAAGATGGAAATCTCACCATTGGTAATAGAGAGGGCACGACGCAGGTTTTGTTCCATCATATCACCCAATACCACACCCAGGACAAGCGGTGCCATAGGTACATTCATTTTCCGCAGGAAATAACCAATCACGCCAATTCCAACCACCAGCATCAGGTCAAATGTCGTGGCATTAATGGCATATACACCGATAAAACTGATGGATAAAATACCAGGAACCAGTAACCAGGAGGGGATGGATAACATGGCTGCAAATACCCGTACCATGGGAATGTTCATTAAAAGCAGCATGACGTTGGCAATGAACAGGGAGGCGATCAGCCCCCATACCAGCTGGGGTTGGGTATCAAACAGGACCGGTCCGGGTGTAATATTGTAAAGGGTCAGTGCACCCATCATGACCGCGGTTGTACCGGAACCGGGTACACCCAATGCCAGCATGGGAATAAATGAACCGGTTGCTGCGCTATTGTTGGCGGATTCGGGGGCTGCAAGGCCACGCATGTCTCCTTTGCCGAATTTGGCATCGGGATCTTTGCTTTCAATCAGTTTTTTTTCATTGGCATAGGCAACGGCAGAGGCGACACTGGCACCGGCGCCCGGCAAAATTCCAATGAAGAATCCTAAAAATCCGGCACGAACCGTACTCCACCAGGTAAGTGCCATTTCTTTTAAATTGAATAGCTTGCGTTCGCTTTTGGGAACATCAATGGATACACCGCTAAGCAGGTTTTCAAGCATTTGCAGCATTTCAGAAACTGCAAAAAGACCAATCACCACCACCACGAAATCAATACCATCGGCCAGATTGGGCAAATCAAAGGTATAACGGTAGACGCCAGAGTTGGCATCCACGCCGACCGTGGCAATCGACAGGCCAATCATGGCTGCCAGAATTCCTTTGACCGGTTGCTCACCCAATAGGCTGGTAAGTGCACAAAAGGCAAATACCATCAAAACAAAATATTCGGCAGGACCGAAAGCAATGGCCCATTTGGCCAGTAACGGTGCCAACAGCAATATGCCAAAAATGGCAATGGTGGAACCAATGAATGAAGACCAGGCAGACAGCGACAGAGCCACGCTGGCCAAGCCCTGGCGTGCCAGCGGATAGCCATCAAGCGTGGTCATCACGGCTGCGGCTTCGCCTGGTACGTTAATCAGGATAGAGGTAATCCGTCCACCATATTCGGCACCGACATATACGGCCGCCAGCAGGATCAGGGCTGTCTCTGGTGGCAATTGCATGGCAAAGGCAATGGGTATTAGCATGGCCACGCCATTAATGGGCCCCAATCCGGGCAAGACGCCAACAATGGTGCCAATAAATGAGCCAAGGGCGGCCACAAGCAGGTTGATACCTGAAAAGGCGACTCCAAACCCGATTGATAAATGTTCCATTAATCCACTCATAGGAGATCTCCGAGAATGCCGGTAGGCAGTACAACATCAAGGCCTTTGTCAAAAAGAAAAAAGAACAGAAGACCCATAACAACACCGCCAATAATGCATTTGATCCAGGTGCCATTGAACAGCCTGCCGACAAAAATGGTCATCAGTGCCGTAGATAGCACAAAGCCGATCCATTGAAATAAAAATGCATAGGCGGCAACATAGATGACCATGGACATAATCCGGAAATTGGCGCCTTCCGGATTCGCTTCAACCGTATTGCCACCTTTGTAAGCAAGCCGAACACCGCAAATGGCGATGATGAGTGCAAGCATAAGCGGAAATGCTTTGGGCCCAACGGGCTCATAGGTAAACGGTGCTTCAAGATCGTAGCCAAACCAGGTAAGAAATGCGGCAAAGAATAGGGCGGCAATACCCAATACCCTGTCATTGAGTGCCATAAGAGGTACCTTTTAATAAACGTTGAAGTTCCCCTGCCAGACAGGGGAACTGACGGTTTTTTTATTGAATTATTTTTTGATCAGGCCAAAAGAATCGGCCAGTTCGGTATAAAACTGAACGCGCTCTTTTACATAGCTATCCAGTTCAGCACCGGTTTTGTCAAATGGAAACAAACCTTGCTGCTCTTGCATTTGGGCAAACTCTGGAGTTTTCATCAGTTTGTTAAACGCGTCAACCCACCAGTTGTATTCGCCATCTGATACTTTGGGACCCATGTAAAAACCGCGAATGATGGGCCAATTGATATCAAAACCCTGTTCTGCAGCGGTAGGAATATCCGACATTTTTCCAGGCAAACGTTTATCATTGAAAACAGCCAGAATCCGGATGGGGGCACCGCCATCAAGCATGGTACGGGCTTCTGCGGCATCTCCCATATAAGCCTGGATATGCCCGCCTCGCAGGGCAGTTACCGCTTCACCGCCACCTTCAAAGGCAACGAAACGCATTTTTTTGTAATCAACACCGGCCGCTTTGGCAGTCAGGGCCGCTTTCATCCAATCCTGGCTACCCACAGAACCGCCTGCACCCAGGACAATTTTGGCGGGATCCGCCTTGAAAGCTTCCATCAAGGATTTGAGATCGGTATAAGGGGAGTCATTACGGACAATGGCAACGCCATAATCGCTGCCAACCGCTGCCAGCCATTTCACGTCATTAACGTTGTATTTGCCAAACTTGCCCTGAGCCAGATTGAGCAATGAACCGCCTGAAAAGGCAACAATGGCATTGCCATCAGCAGGTCGTTGAGCCACGATATTGTTATACGCCACGGCTCCAATGCCGCCTGGCATGTAAACGGTTCGCATGGGTGCTTCAAGGATTTTGGTTTGGGCAAAACCATTCTGGGCCAGTCGACAGGTCAGGTCAAAACCGCCACCGGGTTGTGCCGGTGCAATACACTCGGGTTTTTTGGGCTGTTCTTGTGCCTGGGCATTGCCAAGGCAAGCAAGGCCCAGTAAGCTTGCGGTCAGGAACGATAAGGTTTTTTTATAAAGTATCATTACAGTCTCCATTAATAGTTAAGGACTTAACGATACAAAACTGAAGCTTTCGATTAGCTTTCAATTTGATGAAAATCAGCTTTTATCAGGGTAATCCTTAGGGATTTTATGGAATACCAGCCGAACAATAAGGCCTGTTTGATTGGTTTTGGAAACAATTTCAAGCCTGGCCCGGTTGATTTCGGCAATTGTGCTCACAATGGCCAGTCCTAATCCCGATCCGTATTTTTCCTTGCCCGATGTGCCCCTGCGAAAGCGTTTGCCTGCCAGGGCAATATCTTCCGGACTCATGCCGGGGCCGTTATCTTCAACCTGTAAAATAATATGCTCTTTTTCCTCCAGGACAGAAACGGTAATCTGGGCGCGGACAGGACAATATTTAATGGCATTGTTAATAAGATTGCTTAAGGCCTCCTTAAGCAGCCATTCAATGCCATTAATCATGACGGGATGTTCGGGCAGTTCCTGTCCATAATCCATTCTTTTCTTGCGTGCCGTCGGTAATAAGTTGCTTACCACTTCGGCAGCCAGCTGGCAAATATCAATTGTTTCACGTGAAACATTGGCCGTCAGTTTATCTGCGGCATCACGAACCTTTGCCAATGCCAGTAATTGATTGGTGAGCTGAATCGTATTACCCAGTCTTTGCTGTATGGCGCTTAACACTTCTTCCATTTCGGTGGTTATAGCCAGTTTCTTTGCATAATCCACCTGCATGGTCAATACGGAAAGTGGTGTGCGCAATTGGTGGGAGGCGTCATCAAGAAACTGTTGCTGGGTAATATTCCGCTTGATGTAACGCGCCAGGTGAAGATTAATGGCCTGGACCAAAGGTTTGATTTCTTTGGGCAACTCTTTTTCATCAATGGGCAGCAAATTGTCAACGGAGCGATTCTTGATTTCTTTGCTGAGTGCTTTTAAGGGACGAAGCGCAATGATAATGCCGCCGGAAAGCAAAAGAATAAAAATGGCAAGTACTACAAAGTCTTTACGGATCGATTGCCAGATGAGCTGGTTGATGAAGGCTTCCCGGCTGGACATGCTTTCGGCAACCTGGATGATGATACGGCTATCAGGGTCATAAAGCAGGCCTTTTTTAGGGTGAATGGCAATGGCGGCAATCCGCATGGGCTGGTCAAGATAATTCCGGTTGTAAAAAACGGCTTTACCGGTTTCCAGCGGGGTCGTTGGCAAGGGCAGGTCAACATAGCCGATTTCTGTCAGCTTGTCTTCGGTGGCGACTCTGAAATAGGCGGTACTGCGCGTGGTCAGTTCAAAGAACTCAAGCATGTAAAAGGGTTGTTCCATGGCCAGGCCACCATCTTCGGTCTTGATGTTGACTTCAATGGAACGGATGGCACCGGCCAGGGAGCGGTCGAATGCCGTGTTGACTTGTCCCCTTAACTCAAGGTTTGAGGCCCAGAGCGAAATCAGCATGGTGATGACCAATGCCGGTATCAATAGCCAGAGCAATGTTGATTTCAGGCTTTTAAATTTCATCATCGGGAATGGGTTCAAGGCAATAGCCAATACCCCGCAAAGTGGTGATTTGTACCGTGGAAGGTTGAAGTTTTTTGCGTAACCGGTGAATGATGACTTCAATGGATTCTATGCCGATTTCCTCATCATTATCATGAGCCAATAAGCGTTCAAGTATGAATTTCTTGTTAACGGGCTCTTCACTTTTCCGGATAAGGATGGCCAGGACTTCACTTTCACGGGGGGTAACCTGCAGCATTTGCTGCTTAACCAGGAATTGGTGTTTTCCCACATCGTAGCTCAGGTCACCACAGCTTAAGCGTGGTTTGTCCCTGCCACGGCTTCTGCGTATAAGGGCATTAAGCCTGGCAACCAGTTCTTCAATCATGAAAGGTTTTGGCAGGAAGTCATCCGCTCCTGATTCCAGGGTCTCCACACGATCGGCAAGGGAATCCCGGGCGGTCAGTATAAGGATGGGCGTACGGTCATCTTCGGCTCGCAGCCGGCTTAGAAGGGTATTGCCATCCATGCCAGGGATGCCCAAGTCAAGGATAATGGCATCAAACTCTTCTACCTGCAATCGCTTGTAGGCGACCAAACCGTCATTGGACCATTCAATGGTGAAGCCGGCCTGGTTGCGCAGGCTACGCATTAACCATTGGGCCAGATCGGGTTCGTCTTCGATTAATAAAATACGCATTGGGCAAATGGTGTGTTAATGAAGAAGGATTACTTCCGCTATATTATGCCCTAAAAGGTTCTTGTGTATCGTACCCCTTATAATTCAGGTATCTGGTTATTCGGCATAAAAAAATGATGACTTCAAATAATGTACCCATTGTTGCCATTGCAACAGCACCCGGCCGGGGCGGTATTGGTGTTGTCAGGGTTTCAGCCCCTGATTTAAGCGTGTTTATACGGCAATTTTTCAATCGGGAATTGCAGGTTCGCCACGCCCATTACCTGCCTTTCCCGGATGCAGGCGGACAGGCGATTGATGAAGGGATTGCCCTGTTTTTCAAGGCACCGCATTCTTATACCGGTGAAGATGTGCTTGAATTGCAAGGGCATGGCGGCCCGGCCGTGCTTAAACGGATCATGCAGCGTTGCCTTGAGGTTGGTCGGGAAATTGGTATTGACCTGCGTCATGCCGAGCCCGGTGAATTTACCCAACGGGCATTTTTGAATAACCGTCTTGATCTGGCCCAGGCCGAAGCCGTGGCCGACTTGATTGATGCCTCTTCAGAGGCGGCTGCACGCAGCGCGATGGCTTCTTTAAGCGGTTCTTTTTCCAACCTGGTTAATGCCTTGGCCGACCGGGTGGTGCATTTGCGCATGCTGGTAGAGGCCACACTGGATTTTCCGGAAGAGGAAATTGAATTCCTTGAAAAATACCAGGCCAGGGAAGAACTGCAAAGCATCCAGGATGATTTGTACCATTTGATCAGGCAGGCCAAACAAGGCATGATTTTGCGTGAAGGCATGCACGTGGTACTGGCGGGCCAGCCCAATGTGGGCAAGTCCAGTTTGCTGAATGCGCTGGCAGGCGATGAAGTGGCGATTGTGACCCCGATTGCCGGTACCACACGTGACAAGGTCAGTCAGCAGATTCACATTCAGGGCGTACCCATTCATATTGTTGACACGGCGGGCTTGCGGGAAACCGACGATACGGTTGAAAGCATTGGTATAGCACGGACCTGGGCCGAGATTGAAAAGGCCAACGTCATTGTGCATTTGCAGGATGCCCGTTCACCCAATGATGAGCTGGATATTGAGATTACCCGTCGTTTGCCTGCCCGTACCCCGGTATTGAAAGTGTTCAACAAGATGGATTTATTGGATGAGGCCGCCCTGAAGCGCATGCGGGAACAGGTTGAACAGACAAGCGAAGAGAACGGGCATGAAGCCCTGGCCATCCTGGTTTCCGCCAAACAGGAAATGGGCCTGGATACCTTGCGTCATAAACTGCTGGACATTGCCGGCTGGAACCCCAGTGCCGAATCTCCCTGGCTGGCCCGTGAACGGCATTTGCACGCCCTGAACAGTGCCAATGAGCATTTGCAGATGGCCCAGGAGCATGCCAGCCATGATGACCGGGTGCTGGACCTGTTTGCCGAGGAACTCAGGCTGGCGCATGATGAGTTGTGCAAGATTACCGGGCAATTCAGCAGTGATGATTTGCTGGGGGAGATCTTTTCTTCTTTCTGCATAGGGAAGTGATCTGCTTTAGTCTTCTTGAACGGCTTGAAATGTGTTGTGAAATTGGAAGAAATCAAGCTTGGTGTTCCTGATATTTTCAAGATGTCAGATATTGTCACAAAGTTTTCATTTTAGCCTTTTAGAGTGTTGCTAATTCTAATTTCACACAAAGGCCATTGTTTTGAATTTCAATAATAATTTCAGGCTACTAACATTAGTGGCCGCCTTGCAGGTCTCATTTATTTCAAGTTCTTACGCAGCCAGTTTTACAGTGGCCAGCGGTACAACAGAGACAAACAAACAAACTTTATCCAATCTTGACCTTGGTACTGTCGAGGCAGGTGGCACATTGACTACGTCAGGATCCAATGATGCGGTAGAAGTCGGTAATGGAGTATCAACCCTTGTTAATGACGGTATTATCAGCCAGACAGGGACGGGTAATGCCATTGATACGGCATCGGCCACCCCTGTTTTCATACTGGAAAACAGGGGGCTTATTGGTGCCGTGGGTGGGTCAACGATTAAGCTTGATGTTAACGGCTCCTATATCTTGAGTAATAGCGGGGTCATTACCCAAACGGGTACTTCGGGCTTTGGTATTGATGTTGAGGATAAAACGCCCAATGTCATTATCAATAACGCAGTAGGCGGACTGATTGACGCTTATGGCAGCGGGAAATCAGCGGCTATCCGATTTGACCGGAAAGCGGGCAGCTTCACGTTGGACAACCAGGGTACGATCTGGCAAAGAAATGAAGGCGGCGGCACCAGTGACACGACCAGCCGTGCCGTGATCGCAGATAAAGACTACAGCAGCACGAGCAATACGGTTATTAACGGTTCTGAAACCAATAAATTGGCAGTAATCCGTGCCGATTCCAACGACGCCATTCGCCTGGGTACGAACGTGACGCTAACGAATTACGGTAGCATTTACTCTACCGGCATGGTCAATACCAGTAGTGCAGGCGATTCCGATCAGTATTTACATGGCATTTCCACGGCGGATTTCAGCGCATCTGATGGCGTAGCCATTCAGGATGAGCGCAGCAATGTAGCGATTCTTAATTATGGAAACATAACCGGCCCTCGCCATGGAATTGACGGAGGAGCTCCGGTTGCCGTTTCATCCCATTTGACGGATTTGGCCAGCGCCAGTTTGTCGGGCAGTCATGAGCAACTGATGACCGCTCCTTTGCTTTCAATAACAGCAACGGGTCCAAACGGTGTGGTTTTTGATAAACACCTTGATGGAGTCACCACCTCAGACGTTACCATCGCCAATCCCGTCATGATCAACTACGCGAGCGGTACGATTACCGGTAAGAATGGTTCAGGTATCGGTTTGGATGGTTACGGCGTTGTTATTAACCATGGAGACATTAGCGGCAACTATGCCGGTGAAGGGAATGTTTATTCGCATGAGGTTAACAGTCCAACCGTGACGATTAACGGGCAAACCATCACTACAAATACGAATAGCAATGGTGATGGTGATGGCGTGGATATTGACGGTGTTGCTTATATTTATAACGCCGGTAGCATTCGTGGTACGGGTGCAGGTGGATATGACTCGGGTGGCCGTCCAAATGGTGCGGATGGTATTGCGGCGGGTGGCGGTGTCATTATCAACAAGAAGGGAGCGGAAATTTATGGTCAATCAACGGGTATCTTGCTTGATGACGGCGCGAACGGCACCATAACCAATAATCCGGTAACTGCGCGTGATACAGGCTCAACAACAGGTGCAACGGCCCGTATTTATAACGAAGGCAGCATTATTGGCGAACGTAAAACAGCGATTGGTTTGGTGGGTGATTACGCCGACTTGTTGGTTAATTATGCAACTGGTGTCATCGAAGGGGGGCCTGATGCAATGCGTGTGGATGAATTAGGCAGCACAACCCCTGCTGCTGCCGTACAAATGGGTGGCGGAAACGATATTTTAATTAACTATGGGTTCATTACCGGTCACAATGGTAAAGCCATTGATTTGGGTGCAGGTGATGACCTTCTGCGGCTGTTTGGCGGTAAAGTCAACGGTACCATTGACGGAGGTACAGGTAACAATACCTTGGAAACGGCAGGTACACAGTTTTTTGCCCGTGGCGATCTGCAGAATATCCAGAATATCAACATTACCGGCGGTAACACCACGTTTGGTGGAAATCTGGATGTAGAGGGTAACTTAAGCGTGAACGGAACGCTTAAGACATCTGGTGAGCAAGCCGATCGCATTATTAATGTTGGTGGTAACTATACACAAACTGCCAATGGGGTGCTAGAAGTGGGTGTAGCGGGTAAAGACCGTTCAGACCGGATCAATGTCCTGGGTATCGCAACGCTGGCAGATGGTGCAACCATTCAACCCGTCTCACGGGGCTACATTGCAAATGGTGCCAGTTACCGTATTGTTTCCAGCCTGGGTTTGGAGGCGAATCCGGAAAATCTGGCCATCTGGAATTCTTCTTCATTAATGTCATATAGCCTTAACCGTTCAGGCAATGATTTGGTGTTGAATGCGATCCGGCCAATCGCGGTCACTAATGCGCTGTCTGGCAACCAGAATACAACGCTTTCAGCTTTAGATCAATTGGCTCTACAAGGAAGCCAGACAGCCGAACCACTGCTACAGGCTGTTTCTGATTTAAACACGACAGACCAATTATCGGATGCCTTGCGTCAACTTGCGCCTCAAACCAATGGGGCTGCCGCTAAAGTAACGCAATTAGCCACAAATTCAGTCATGTCCTCATTTTTTGATCGTATGGATGCGGTTAGAGGTAATGACTTGTCAACAGCCCCTCGTGGTTTGACAACAGGAGGTAATGACAGTTATCGCTTGTGGGCCATGGGTTTAGGCGCTTGGGGAAAGCAAAAAGAGCATGACCGGCAAGATGGATTTAAATTAAATAGTGGTGGTTTGGCTGCAGGTCTTGAATTTGATCAATCCGCTAATGCAATCTTGGGTGTTTCACTGTCTGCCAATAAAGCCAAGGCCAAAGGAATCTCAAGTGCCACTGGCGATGAAGTGAAACTGGATAACTATAATCTGGGTACTTACTATAGTTACAATACTGACGCCTGGACCTTTGATGCTGCCTTGGCGGTGGGTTATAACGATTATAAAAGCGAGCGGCGAGTACGGTTTAACGGATTCGACAGCACTGTGAATGGTGATTATTCTGGCTGGAATGTTAGTGGACGCTTTGAGTTGGGACTGCCATTCCAGCTTGCGCCGGGCTGGAACGGGCGCTGGCTGGCAAGTGTACGTGCCAGCCGCCTCAGGACTGACAGCTATACTGAAGATGGTAACAGTGCAATTGCCCAACATATCGATAAATTGACGACGACTTCTGTTCAATCGGTATTGGGTGCGGAACTTAATCATCAGTTTGAGGATCAAGGCAGCTTGCGGTTCCGTGCCCGTTACTTGCATGAGTTCCGTGATTTGCCCGATGTGAACGCCCGTTTTGTATCGGGTGGAAACACGTTTAACCTGTCGGGTGATGACCTTTCACGCAACAGCTTTGAGTTAGGGCTTGCCTACCGCGCTTTGGTACGTGAAGGGATGTCTGTAATGGTAGGTTATGATGCCGAGTTAAGTAAACGGACGACGGTGCATAAAATCACTGCCCGTGCAGTCTGGGAGTTTTAAGGCTAACGGTCCATCAATAATGCATGCGTCCATAGGCACTTGGCTTGTGGATGCATGCCTATGATTGCATCAATCTTTAATATAGCCCAATGAAGTACTCAGCTGCCGTGCTTCTTCCTGCACCTGACGGCATATTTTCCCGTTCACGCTGGCATCAAACCCGCCCGTAGCGCCCAGGGCCGTGATAACGGCACATAACTGGCCGGCATAATTATAAACCGGGGCCGCCACTGCACTAATACCCCTTAAATTGGTGTCTTTCACAATCGCGCAGTTGCGTTTTTGTACTTCCTCACGCAGTTGATTGATAAAAATTTCGGGGTCATTGATTTTTTCAGTATTTAATGAAGTGGTCGTTTTACTTATCTCTTCCTGTGCCAGTTGCCGAACCAGCCTGTCATTTTGCAGGCCCAGAAACACCCGGCCGGTTGCCGAGGTTAACAAAGGCAGGACAGAACCCACCCGCACGTTAACGGTAACCGGCAGACTGGGTTCTTCAAAGCGCACAATAACCGGCCCTTTATTACCCATTACGGCAATAAAACTGGTGACTTCCAGTGTTTCCCGCAGACGGATCAGGGCCGGTTCGGCCAGGCGAATAGGGTCTGACTGGCGCATGGCCGAAAGACCGATGAACATGGCTTCAAGGCCAAGACGATATTGCTGGGTTTCGGGATCCTGAATCACCAGTTCCTCTTCGATCAGACTGGCCAGGTAACGGTGCACCTTGGCCGGGTTCTCATTCAGATAGGTGGACAGTGCGGTCAGGCTGGCACTGCCACCTATTCTGGCTAATCCTTTCAAGACGGCAAATCCCGTTTCTGCCGCCTGTACCCGCTGCCTGCGGTCAGGGATGTGTGGTTTTTCGGTTGTTTTCATGGTCAGATTCTGGTCATTATTGATGAGCGAGGCCTATAGGCTATAAGGCATTTTACAAAAAAAGTCCTTGATACAGGTTATCCCGAATACAAAAATTACGCAATGCGTATATGATTTACGCAGGAAGGATATTGAACACTAAGGAGACTTTTCATGAATTTCTTAAAAAAGGCCTGTCTGGCCGGACTTTTATCTGTCACGACATTGGGATTAACGGCAGCCAATGCCAGTGCATCCAATTACCCCGAGAAGCAGGTTCGCTGGCTGGTGCCTTATCCGGCCGGTGGTGGTTCGGATTTTTTGGCACGTACCATTGCCCAGCCTTTAGCTGAAAAAACAGGTCAAACCGTATTGGTTGATAACAAGCCGGGGGGCAATACGTCTATTGCAGCCGTGGAAACCGCTCGCTCAACGCCCGATGGCTATACCGTTCTGTCAGCGGATAACGGCACGATGGTTTTTAATTCTGCACTTTATAAAAACTTAAGCTATGACCCGGTCAAAGATCTGGAGCCCGTTACCCTAATGGGCAAGTTTCCCATGATCCTGATCGTTTCTCCAAATTCCGGCATTAACTCGGTTGAGGAATTCGTTCAGAAAACCAGGGAAAATCCCGGTAAATTGAATTACGGCTCAGCCGGTGCTGGCAGTCCGCATCATTTGGCCATGGAACTGCTCAAAGAAGAAGCGGATATTGATATTGTGCATGTTCCTTATCGGGGTGCCGCGCCTTCCCTGTCAGATGTGGCCGGCGGTCAGGTACAGGCAATGATGGTGGATTTGGCCGCAGGTGCCGGCTTTATCAAAAGTGGCAAGGTCAAGGCACTGGCTGTGGCAAATGGATCACGGCTTGCCCAATTGCCAGAAGTTCCCACTTTTGCAGAAGCGGGATACAAGGGAGTAGAAGCGGCAGCCTTGGTGGGTATGGTGGCAACAGCAGGAACACCAAAAGATACTATTGCAAGCTTAAATAAAAAAGTGGTTGAAGTTATCAACGAGCCCGTTGTGAATAAAAAGATGATTGATTTCGGGATTGAGCCTGTGGGCAATACACCGGAAGAATATGAAGAACTGTTGAACAATGAACGGGAACGTTGGCATAAGTTGATCAGTGATCTGAAAATCACACTGGATTAATCTGCTTTCATAATTGGTATAAATTTAAAATTTATACCAATTATTCAATATTGAAATAATTAAAGAGGCAAATGAAATGAATCAATTAGCTACTACCGGTATTTCCCGCTGTCCGATTGACCACGGTGCATTCGGTCATGCACAAAGTAATGGCAAGCCCGCATCGGCAAATGGATGTCCGGTTAGTGGCCGGGCAGCGGAATTTGACCCATTCAGTAATGATTATCTGCAAAATCCACCTGAATACGTACGTTGGGCACGCGAAGAAGAACCCGTTTTCTATAGCCCCAAACTGGGTTACTGGATTGTGACCCGTTATGAAGATGTGAAAGCCGTTTTCCGTGACAATAAAACTTTCAGCCCCTCTATTGCCCTGGAAAAAATCACGCCAAACAGCGATGAGGCCAATGCCATTTTGGCTTCTTACGATTATGGCATGGGCCGTACGCTGGTTAACGAGGACGAGCCTGCGCATATGGCGCGCAGACGCCTGCTGATTGAGCCATTCACGCCTGAAGCATTAAAACACCATGAGCCGCTAGTCAGGAAACTGGCCCGGGAATACGTAGACCGTTTCATCAATGATGGCAGGGCCGATCTGGTTAACCAGATGCTTTGGGAAGTGCCATTAACCGTTGCCCTGCATTTTCTGGGCGTTCCGGAAGAGGATATGGATATGCTGCGCAAATATTCCATTGCGCACACGGTCAATACGTGGGGACGGCCAAGTCCTGAGGAACAATTGAAAGTGGCACATGCAGTGGGTAATTTCTGGCAACTGGCGGGTAAAATTCTTGAAAAAATGCGTCAGGATCCTGACGGGCCGGGCTGGATGCGTTATGGCATTCGTTTGCAGAAAGACCATCCTGATGTCATAACCGATTCTTACCTGCATTCCATGATGATGGCCGGTATTGTGGCTGCGCATGAAACCACGGCCAATGGTACGGCCAATGCCTTGAAAGTATTGCTGGAGCACCCCGATGCCTGGCAGGAAATTTGTGAAGATCCATCGCTCATTCCCAATGCGGTGGAAGAGTGCTTGCGTTATAACGGTTCTATTGCCGCCTGGCGTCGATTGGTTACCTGTGATACCAGAATAGGTGATGTGGATATCCCTGCCGGCTCAAAATTATTGATGGTTTCTTCATCGGCCAATCATGATGAACGCAAGTTTGAAGATGCGGGTCATTTTGATATCAGACGTGAGAATGCCAGTGAACAGTTAACCTTTGGTTATGGATCACATCAATGCATGGGTAAAAACCTGGCTCGCATGGAGTTGCAGATTTTCCTTGAAGAGTTCACACGTCGTTTGCCACATATGAAACTGGCGGAACAAACTTTTCATTATCTGCCAAATACATCATTCCGCGGTCCCGAGCATTTATGGGTGGAGTGGGATCCGGCCCAAAACCCGGAAAGAAAAAATCCCGGGATATTGGATTTGCAGGTCCCCTTGCGTTTGGGTGAGCCTTCCGCCAGTGCGATCAGCCGTCCGGTAGTTGTACAGGAAGTACAGTGGGTAGCCGAAGATATTTTAAAATTGAAATTAATTTCACCGGATGGAAAACCGTTACCACGCTGGACGCCCGGAGCACATATTGATATTGAATGTGGCGATACCGGTATTTCCAGGCAATATTCATTATGCAGTGATCCGGCAGATACCAGTTGCCTGGAAATCGCCATCCTGAAAGATCCGGAAAGCCGTGGCGGTTCGGCATGGTTACATGAAAATATCAGACAGGGTGACCGTGTCAGGATTCGTGGTCCACGCAACCATTTCCGCATGGATCCCAGTGCCGAAAGAGTCATCTTTATTGCCGGTGGCATTGGTATTACTCCCATCAGTGCGATGGCCCGGGAGGCCAAGCAGCGCGGCATCGATTATGAAATCCATTACAGTGGCCGCTCAAGGTCATCCATGTCTTTTCTGAATGAGCTTGAGGCCCTGCACGGTAACCGCTTGCATGTTTATGCCAAAGATGAAGGAAATCGTAATGATTTTGCCAGGTTGCTGGCTACACCGGATGCAAAAACGCAAATCTATGCCTGTGGTCCTGAAAGAATGCTGGAAGGCCTGGCACAATGTTGTGAAAACTGGCCTGAAGACGCCTTGCATGTTGAACACTTCCATTCTGTGCTGGGTGAACTGGATCCTTCCAAAGAACAGGCTTTTGAGGTTGAATTGAAAGACTCGGGTATTAGCTTGACGGTGGCTGCCGATCAGACGCTCCTGCAGGCTTTGCAAGGTGCCAACATAGACGTGCAGAGCGATTGTGGCGAGGGTTTATGCGGTTCTTGTGAGGTTCGTGTTTTACAGGGAGACATTGACCATCGGGATGTTGTATTGACCCGTTCCGAGAAGGAAGAAAGCAGAAAAATGATGGCTTGCTGTTCACGTTCAGCAAAAGGAGAAAAACTGGTTCTTGAACTTTGAGGCTAGTTTAACAACAAGCTTTTCATTGCCTGCATTACACTATTTTTTGCCCAAGACAAACAGTGTAATGCAGGCATATACCCGACTGATTTAGTCTACTATTGATGCACATCAAGGGAATTCAAAGCGGTTTATGCAAGAATGCTCAGCATATATGCAAGGATATCTCTCAATGAATGACACGCCCACACTTTCAAATGCTGTTCAGCAAGCATCAGTTTCAAAAGATCCCATCACCGCCTATGACCAGATTCGGCAACGTTGCCCTGTTGTGCACGATGAACGCTTGCACTGGACACTTTTCAAACATGAAGATGTGATGAACGTCTTGAATGATCCCCAAACATTCAGCAATGCCGTTTCCCGGCATGTCTCGGTGCCTAATGGAATGGACCAGCCTGAACATACTATTTACAGGGCACTTATTGAGCCGTTTTTCAATGAATCACGTATGGCAGCTTTTGAACCGGTATGTCAGGAAATTGCTGCTGAGCTGGTGCGGCAATCGCATCAAAACCAGGAATTTGAATTTATTTCGGGATTTGCACAAATTTATGCAGTGCGGGCGCAATGCGCCTTTTTAGGCTGGCCGGAATCATTGCATGAACCTCTGAATCAATGGGTTCGTAAAAACCATCAGGCCACCCTGGCCCAGGATCGCCAGGCTTTGTCAGAAATTGCTGTTGAATTTGATGGTTATATCCGCACTTTGCTTGAAGAACGCCGCAAGGCAGGCACTCATGCCCCTGACGATTTAACAACAGCGTTAATGCTTGAAACGGTTAATGGCCAGCCCATCAGCGATGAAGCTATTGTAAGCATTTTGCGTAACTGGACCGTAGGTGAATTGGGCAGCATCGCCGCCTGTCTGGGAATACTGGTTAATTACCTTGCCAAAAACCTGAAGTTGCAGCATCAACTGCGTTACAAACCCAAGTTACTTCCAGCTGCCATTGATGAAATCCTGCGTATTCACCCCCCTTTGATTGCCAGCCGTCGTGTAACCACCCAAGCGGTAACGGTTGCAGGCCATCACATTGAAGCGGGTGAGCGTCTAACCCTGCTGTGGGCATCCGCCAATCGCGATGAAGCGGTATTTGGCAAGCCCGATGAGTTTCGTAACGACCGTGAGCCATCACAAAACCTGCTGTATGGGGCCGGTATTCATGCCTGTCCGGGTGCTCCGTTGGCCAGGCTGGAATTGCGCCTGATTATGCAAGAACTGTTAAAAGGCACCAGCCGCTTCGCATTGGGAGAAAATGCAGCACCGGTGCACGCTGTGTATCCGGCGGGTGGTTTTGATTCCCTGCCCATCAAGCTGGTTATGGAAACCTGCTGTGGCGCTTGCAGCTAATCGTCTTCAGGCTACTTTATGACCCGTTAAAAACTGTTCAGGAAACCAGGGCAATATTTCTCCTGATTCACAAGAAAAATATTGCCCTGGATTCAATTTTGATGAATACGCCCTTAAATTTATAAATATTCTAAAAATCAGGGCTTTGGACTACATTAAGTCAAGCACCCGGAATAATTCCGGGCATGTATTGAATAAATAATATTAATGGAGATCCAAGTGGGTAAACCCGACATCACAACAAACTTGCAGGTACAAAACAATAAAAAAATGTGGGAAGCCGATTCAATTGCCATCATTGGTGCTTCCAATGATCCTTTGCGCATTGGCGGTCGTCCCATTTCTTATATGCTGCAGCGTAATTATGCTGGCCGGATTTACCCCGTCAATCCCAAACAGGAAACCGTACAGGGCCTGAAGGCCTATCCCGATGTGGACAGCCTGCCTGAAACCCCCGAAATTGCCATTATTGCCGTATCAAGCCGTATGGTCATCAAGGCGGTAGAGGACCTGGGTAAACGTGGTACACGTCTGGCCGTGATTTTGTCTGCCGGTTTTTCCGAAGTGGGTGAAGAAGGCAGGCTCATGCAGGAAGAGCTGATTGCCACAGCAAAAAAACACGGTATTCGCGTGTTGGGACCCAATACCCTGGGTTTTTATGATGACCGTCAGGGTCTGTTCTCAACCTTTTCCTCTGCCTTTGAGCTGTACTGGCCTTTACCCGGCTCCATTGCAATCGCCAGCCAGTCGGGTGCTTTCGCGCTGCATATTTTCTGCTCTGCCCGAAACCGTGGCATCGGTATTCCGCTTTGTGTCACCACCGGCAATGAAGCCGATATCAATGTGGCCGATGCGATGATTGATATGGTGCTTGATCCCCAGATTCAGGTCATTGGTGTGTACCTGGAAGGCTTGTCGAATGCGGATAAATTCATTGAAGCATTACGGTTGGCCAAGCAGCATCGCAAGCCGGTGGTGGTCATGAAAGCCGGTCGTAGTGAAATTGGTCAAATGGCGGCACAATCCCATACCGCCTCGATTGCCGGTGATGACGCTGTCTTCAATGCTGTTCTTGAAGAATATGCGGCCGTCAGGGCATACAGTCCCGATGAGTTTCTGGATATTGCCTATATGGCCACAAAAAAGATTTATCCGGAAAACAATGCAATGGGCGTGATCACAGTTAGCGGTGGCGCTGGCATCCTGATCAGTGATGCCGCCGAAGATCTTAATTTGCCCATGCCTGAACTGGAAGAAAGCGCCCAGGCATCACTTAAAGAAGCCTTGTCCTTTGCCGCCGTCAAGAATCCGGTGGATTGCACCGCTCAGGTCATTAATCAGCCTGAATTGGCTGACCAGTTCCTTTCAACCATGCTGGATACTCAACAGTATCCATCCATTCTGGCCTTTTTTGCCCATGCAGCGGGAACCGCTTCCATCGAGGCCAAACTGCGTCCGGAACTTAAAAAGGCGGTTGATAAACATCCCGATCATTTGTTTGTCCTGTCTATTATTGCCGAGAAAGATACGATTGCCCGTTATGAAGCGGATGGGTTTGCGGTGTTTGAAGACCCAATCCGTGCCACCAAGGCCATTCATCATATGGGCGTTTTGGGTACGGCCTTTGCCAGGCCAGATGCCCTCATTCCCTTTGAAAAGAAAACCGTTGCCGCGCTTGCCAGCACACCTGACGAAGCCCAGGCCAAGCTTATCCTGGAAGAGGCGGGTTTGCAGGTCATTCCGGAAGGAATTGCCCATGATGCGGCAGAAGCGGCACACCTGGCGGATAAATTCGGCTTTCCCGTTGTCATGAAAATCCTGTCACCCGATATCAAGCATAAATCTGAAATAGGTGGCGTTATTCTTAATGTGTCCAGTATTGCCGAGGTGCATGAAAGTTATGCCTTGCTCTTGCAAAGAGCCGCTGAAAAAGCGCCTTCCGCCAATATTACCGGTGTCCTGGTTGCCAAGCAGGTAAACAATGCCGTTGAATGCATTATGGGTGTCAAAAACGATCCGGTATTTGGTCCCGTGGCCATGTTCGGTCTGGGTGGCATTCATGTGGAAGTATTAAAAGATGTGGTTTTGCATCGCTGTCCATTCAGCCCTGAAACAGCCCGGAACCTGATTCTCAGTATCCGCAGTGCGGCCATTTTGCAAGGCGTGCGTGGCAAGCCGGCGGTTGATATTGACGGGCTTGCCGGGCAGCTGTCACGCCTGTCTGTTTTTGCCGCCCAGGCACAGGACCAGATCAAATCGGTGGAAGTCAATCCGATTCTGGCGGTTCCTGGTGAAAAGGGCTGCTACGTTGCCGATGCACTCATAGAGGTTTAATAAAAGTACTGTTTCCCACGCAGGAGCGTGGGAAACAGGTAAGCTCGTAATATGCAACTATCAGGCGATCTTCAGCGCTTTCAGAATGGCAAGACGCTTTGTCATGAATTCACTGGCCTGGATCTTCAATTCGGCGATGTTGGCATCGACCGTTTCCAGTGTTTTTCCATCTTTAATCAGACGTTGGCCTTGCATCGCTAATAAATCCCAAACAAACCGGGCCTGTTCGTGTGGCTGTTTATGATTGTTTTGCAGGGCCAGCAAGAACAGTTGTTGAAAGCGGGATACGCCAATGCCACCGCCTGTGACCGGACTGGCCAGATAATTCAAGTCGTTGCTGCCACGCGCCTTGGTCATTAAATAGTTATTCAGGCGCTTGGTCCTTTCATGAGCAATGTTTATGGTCGCTTCATCCTGGACAGCCATCAGGGTATTGTTACTGGCAAGAACCATCACGGCTTGTATGATCTGGGCGAAGGTGATACTGCTTGACTTAAGAGCTTGCTCCAGCTGACCCAGTGATTGGGGTTGGTGGTTTGCCAGCTGATCCAGGATGGGGTTATAGATGGCTTCTTGCAGTGTGGCCTCACCCAGGTTACTGTTAATCTTGAGACTGACCTCATTTCTTGGCAATACCAGGATAATCTGTTGCGAACGCAATGCCTCAATTTGTTCCAGTGGGCTGAGACGGCGTGCCCCCTTGACCCAATAGTCTTTGCGGAATTGTTGATTGACACAAAAATCACGTGTGGTTTGGCGAAACATGGGGTCGGGGATGCTGGCCAGCAGTTGTTGTTGTTCGGTAGTCAGGTTGACCGCATCAATCGCATCCAGGTAGTTGGCTGAACAGGCCCATTGCAGTTTTGCCGGTTCCAGCCATTGCGCCATTTTGGCAAAAGCCATGGGTTCCCAGTCACGGTTGAAATACTCGTGGGCCACATAATGACGATCCTGTTCTTTGATTCTTTTTATGCGTTCGGCGATTTGCGGATTGGCGCGTGCATAGGATGGGTTGGCTGCCAGTAGTTGCTCGGCAAAAGCCAGGGCGCTATCAATACGGCTGATAATACCCGCACCGTCGGAACCCAATACCTCGGCGTGCTCGGTGAGCAGATCCCGCATGGGCACCATGGCGGCCCAGCCGGGTTGCGTGTTGTAGCTGATATAAAGTACACCACCTACTTTCAGCTTACGGCGTACAAAATCAACAATTATGTTACGGTTTTCATCACTAATCCAGCTCCAGATCCCGTGAAGACCAATGTAATCAAACTCTGGCAAGTCGGATCGATTGCAAAACCGGGCAAATGACTCATCAAAAAGCTGTGCCTTTGACTGGGCGATGCCTGCCAGTTCCTGGGCAAAACCGGCTTGTGCCGGATTGAAGTCGGTACCTGTCCACTGAACGACACTGGCCGAGGCATGCATATTTGTGCTCATGCCTTGGCCAAAACCAAGCTCGCACGCGGTTCCCACTTGTGGTGGCACCAGGCCTGCATTTAAAAAAGCCAAACGTACACGCAGTGGGTTGAGTTCGCTGTAATAGCCATAGGTATAGCCAATGTCGGCAACATAACCAGCAGTCCAGTCAGACATAAAAAAGAGCCTCTCGAATGTAATTATTGATAATAGAGATTTCATTTTTACATACTTTTCATTTGGCTGAAAGCATTAAAATGACAACTATTCTTAGGATGGATAGCCACTTGGAACAAGTCATAAAAAAACCGCATCCGAAGATGCGGTTTCCTGTTTTCATTCCGGTTTGTCAGCGAAAGACAAACCGGAAAATGACTGCACTGGGATTACTTGTGCGTCAGAATGGCTTCATTGGCCGCTTTGTTCATGTTGCGGGTAATGTACCATTGCTGGGCAATCGACAGGATGTTGTTCACAACCCAGTAAAGCACCAGACCAGCCGGGAACATGAACATCATGGCACCAAATACCAGCGGCATGAGCATCATGATTCTGGCTTGCATTGGATCAGGCGGTGTTGGGTTCAGCTTGATCTGCAGGAACATGGTGGCCATCATGATGGCTGGCAGGATGAAATACGGGTCACGTGCCGACAGGTCGGTAATCCAGCCGATCCAGCCGGCATCACGCATTTCCACACTGGACAGCAAAACACGATACAGGGTCAGGAAGACCGGGATTTGGATCAGGATCGGGAAGCAGCCGCCCAAGGGGTTGATTTTCTCGGTACGGTACATTTCCATCATGGCTGTGTTCAGCTTCTGGCGATCATCTCCGTATTTTTCCTTCAGGGCCTGCATGCGCGGGGCCACATTTTTCATTTTGGCCATGGAGCGGTAGCTGGAGGCCGACAATGGGTAAAGGATCAATTTGATAATGACGGTCAGCAAAACGATCGTCCAGCCCCAGTTGCCCACCAGTGAATGCAACCAGGTCATGAAGGTGAACATGGGCTTGGCAAGAATGGTTAGCCAGCCATAATCAACCACCAGATCCAGGGAAGGAGAAATGGCCGCCAGGGCCTTCTGGTCTTGCGGGCCTATCCACAGGGTGGATTGGGTGGCAACCGTACTGTTGGGTGCAATGTTACCCAATGGCTCTACCGCACTGATGGCATACAGGGAATTGGAAACCTTGCGCATGTCGATATAACGCTCTTTGCCTTCCTCGGGTACCCAGGCAGTCACAAAGAAGTGTTGAATGACACTGATCCAGCCATCATCTGCCGATTTGACGTAATCGGCATTTTTCTTGTCGATTTCAGAAAAGGACACTTTCTGGAAGCGTTCTTCATCGGAATACACGGCCATACCCGTAAAGGTGGGGTAGAAGCTGGAACTGCCGGCCGGATCCTGGCTGTCACGGGCAATTTGCAGGTACAGAGAAGGTGACTGAGACTCGGTGGCAGTGTTGGTGACTTCGTCCTTGACGTCGATCCGGTAGGAATTGCGATGGAACGTATAGGTACGGGTAACCTTGATGCCGTCGGACTCGGACTCAAACACCACGGGCAGGGTATCACCGGTCATGGTGGTTTCAGTGGAAACCATTCTGAAGGGGGTATTCTGGTCGGGGTAACGCTTGTTAATTCCCTGTGGTGCAACCAGACCGCTTTGTACAATATATTCTGCGGTTGGAGAGTTATCCAGCAATACGATTGGCTGGTCACGGTTTTCTGTGGAAGGATACTTCAACAATTCCGCATACACAATCTGTGCACCAATTGAATCAAAATTCAATTTGAAAACATCGGTGGTGATGGTGATTTTTTCCGAGGCAACGGCAGGGGCTGCGGTTGATGGAGTGCTTGCAGTACCGGCAGGCGTGGCCGCATTGGGAACGCCAGGGGTACCTGAGGCCGGATTGGAAGTGGTTTCGGATTGGGGAGCCTGGCCAAACAGGGATGGCTGACCATTATAGGTTTGCCAATTATTCCAGATGGCGAAGACCGAAAATACAAAAATCATCCAGAGGATGGTGCGTCTAATATCCATTTAACCTGATCATTATTAAGCGGTTAGTAAAGCTCGTCAGTTTAACCCAGCTAGGGGTATAACACCTGAATTTAAAACAAATCTTTGGGAAAAAGACTCTTCTCAGGCGAGGAGCGGCCAGAAACAGGAGGAACAGGATCATGCCCACCCCGGCACCATGGGTTACAGCGACAGATCCGGTGCGTACCCAGATACAGCCCTTTGGCGGCACCGTGGGTTTCAATGGCTTCAATCATGTATTCGGAGCAGGTGGGCGTGAAACGGCAGGAACGTCCGATCCAGGGACTTAAAAAATATCGGTAGAACCGGATAGGTGCTATGAGTATTTTCTTGATCATGCCGATTTGGCCTTTGCAAAATGAGTGTCGATTTCTTTCCGTATGGTTATCTTGAGTTCGGTAAGGGTACAGGGAGTAACCTTGCCATGCAGGCGAATAACGTAATCGCAGGCAGGTAACTCATGGCGGCAGTGCCTGAAAGATTCACGGGCAACCCTTTTAATGGCATTGCGGGTAGTGGCTTTGGCGGCAAACCGTTTGGCGATAACAAGCCCCAATCGGGCGATTGGTTCGGGAAGGGGAGAGACGGGTTTGGCTTTGCTAAGCGTAAACAAAGCCCCTCGAGATACACGTTTGCCTTTCAGGGCATTGGTGAACTCTAAGGGGCGGTGCAGTCGCGCCGCTTTGGGATAGGTGGCGCTTGGCATGCTTAGGAACCGGGACGATCAGAAAATACAACCATGTGTTTAACGAGTAAACACACTTTCTGTTCAACCTGATTATTAAATTGTAATCAGCTGGGATTAAACAGCTAAACGCTTGCGGCCTTTTGCACGACGTGCGTTAATAACTGCGCGGCCGCCACGTGTTTTCATGCGAACGCGAAAGCCGTGTGTGCGTTTACGGCGTGTGACTGATGGTTGGTATGTACGTTTCATGGAAATTCCAAATATAAAGAGCTAAGAGCTTGTTCAGGACCCTTTTCAGTATTTGAAACTATCAAAGATACCCAAAAATGACCCAAACGGTGTAAAGAATTTTGTAAAGCCTTTTATTTCATCAAATAATTGGTGATTAGTCAATGATTTAGGCTGAATTCCCGTAATTAAAACATAAAATCTGTTCTTTTTCTGAAAAGAATGCACTTTGTGGAAAATTTCCCGTGAATTAATCAAGTTGTGGATAACTTTTTGTTTGTCAGGGTAAAATAGAATGTTTTTATCGTAGATCGTATATGAAAGAGTTTTGGCAATCCTGTATCCAGGCATTGGCGCAGGAACTTCCTCCCGAGCAAATGAAAGCGTGGGTGCTTCCGCTGGCTCCTCTTGGTTTTGATGAAGAACTGGGAGAGCTGCGTATTTCTGCGCCTACGCCAATCAAGCAGAACTGGGCCAAAACCAATTACACGGCGCGAATTCAGGAATTGGCATCCCAGTGGTTCAACCGCCCTGATGTCAGGGTCATGTTCCAGCTGGTGCGTGCCAACCAGGTGCCACCTGTCATGTCTGCCGCAGCACCTGCGGTAACACTGGCACCCGCACCGGCTACACCAGTCCCGGCAGCGCCCGTTACGGGTACCCAACCGTTTGGTACAAGCCCCGAAGTCATTATAGAGTCCGCTTCGCCCAATACGCCGACCCCGGCTTCATTTGGCAATACCGAAACCGAAGACTTCATTTACAAGCGTTCGCATATCAACCCCAACCTGACTTTCGAAAGTCTGGTGGTGGGCCGCTCGAACCAGCTGGCCAATGCCGCGTCGGCACAAATTGTCGATAAACCGGGCGTCTCAGCCTATAACCCGTTTTTTATTTACGGCAGTACAGGTTTGGGTAAAACCCACCTGATGCATGCCATTGGCAATGCCCTGATCAAGGCGGGCAAGGTCAACCGGGTAAGGTATATCCACGCCGATCAATATTACTCGGATCTGGTCAAGTCATTCCGCACCAGTACCTTTGATGAGTTCAAGCGCTATTACCATTCGCTCGACCTGTTGCTGATTGACGATATCCAGTTTTTCCGCAAGAAAGACCGTACCCAGGAAGAGTTTTTCTACCTGTACGAAACCATGGTGGCGCAAAACAAGCAAATTATCATCACATCCGATACCTATCCGCGTGAATTACAGGATATCAGCAACCGCCTGACATCGCGTTTTGATTCGGGCTTAACCGTTCATATCGAACCCCCCGAGCTGGAAATGCGGGTGGCCATTTTACTTCGCAAGGCCGAAGAAAAGCCGGGCATTATCCTGAAAGAGGAAGCCGCGTTCTTTATTGCCAAGCATTTGCGCAGCAACGTTCGTGAACTGGAAGGAGCACTCAGTAAAGTGTCTGCCTATGCCGGTTTTCATGGGCTGAAAACCTTTACGGTTGAAGTTTGCAAGGAAGCGCTTAAAGATCTTTTATCTGTCTCCAATGGTCAGATTACGGTTGAGAATATCCAGAAAACCGTGGCGGATTTTTATAAAATCAAAGTTCAGGAAATGTATTCAAAACGGCGTCCTGCCAATATCGCAATGCCAAGGCAAATTGCCATGTATCTGGCCAAAGAGCTGACCCAGAAAAGCCTGCCTGAAATTGGCGATCTGTTTGGTGGACGGGATCACACAACTGTTTTGCATGCCGTACGTAAAATAACTGAAGCACGTGTGAAAAATGCAGAGTTGAATCACCAATTACACGTGTTAGAACAAACCTTAAAAGGATAATCATGCAATTGCTACAAGCTACCCGAGATGCTGTACTCAAGCCGCTGTCGACAGTGGCCGGTATTGTTGAACGCAGGCATACCATGCCCATTCTGGCAAATATCCTGTTGCGAAAAGAAGGTAACCGTGTTGCATTCATTGCAACCGATCTTGAGGTCCAAATCACTACACATGCCGACTTTGGCGTAGGTGATGATGTGGAATCCACGACGGTTGCCGCACGTAAATTGCTGGATATCTTGCGGGCTCTGCCCAACACCGGAGAAGTCAAGCTGGGCCTGAACGATGGAAAAATGACCGTCAATGCCGGCAAAAGCCGCTTTGCCCTGCAAACACTGGACGGTGCCGAATACCCAACGGTTGCACAGCCCGAAAGCTGGAACCTGAGCCTGTCCATGCCACAAAGAACCTTGCGCAAGCTGTTTAATATGGTGCACTTTGCCATGGCCCAGCAGGACATCCGCTATTATCTGAATGGCATGCTCATGGTGTTTGAGGAGGGTATGGTTCGCACCGTCGCCACCGATGGTCACCGCCTGGCCCATGCGGCCGAAGCGGTTGAAAGCATTGGCGAGCGTCACGAGGTTATTGTCCCACGTAAAACCGTTCTTGAAATGCAGCGTCTGCTGGATGAAAGCGATGAGCCCGTTACCATAGACCTGGCGGCTGGCCAGATCCGTTTCACTTTTGGTGATGTGGAACTCATTTCCAAGCTGGTGGAGGGTAAATTTCCCGATTTCAAACGGGTCATTCCAACCGACTATACCCGTAGTTTCAATATCAATCGTGAAGCCTTGCAAAGCAGTCTGCAACGTGCAGCCATTCTAACGACTGACAAGCTCAAGGGTGTCAAGCTGCATCTTGAAAACAATCTGCTGCAAATCTCATCCTCCAATGCCGAGCAGGAAGAGGCAAGGGAAGAAATTGAAGTAAATTATGAATTTGAACCCATTGATGTTGGTTTCAACGTGAGCTATTTGCTGGATGTCCTGGCCATGGCAAAAACCGAAGAAATCACCTGGTCTGTCAAGCCGGATGTCAATGCATCCGCACTTATCAGCCTGCCCGAGGAAACAGAGTTCAAATACGTTGTTATGCCAATGCGCATTTAATCAGGCCATTATCAAAGTTCCGGCCTTGTCATGGCCGGATATTTTCCTGTTCCCAGCAGTCGATCAAGATTTTTAAAAGCGTTATTCCATTATGTCTGAAAATACTCCGAACACCCCGAATCAAGGTTACGGTGCCGAATCCATCAAAATGCTCAAGGGCCTTGAGGCTGTCCGCAAACGTCCCGGCATGTATATTGGAGACACATCCGATGGCACAGGTCTTCACCACATGGTGTTCGAAGTTGTCGATAATGCCATTGACGAAGCCCTGGCTGGCTATTGTGATGATATCGTTGTCACCATTCATACCGACAACTCGATTTCCGTTACCGATAATGGTCGCGGCATTCCCACCGACATTCACAAAGAAGACGAGTTCCATCGCAGTGCCGCTGAAATCGTGATGACCGAATTGCATGCCGGTGGTAAATTTGACCAGAACTCCTACAAGGTGTCCGGTGGTTTGCATGGTGTGGGGGTCTCATGCGTGAACGCCCTGTCAGAATGGTTGCGCCTGACCATTCGTCGTAATGGCCAGGTTCACCAGATTGAATTCAATCGTGGTGAACGGGTTGAGCCCCTGAAAGTGGTTGGTACCACCGACAAAACCGGTACCAAAGTACACTATCTGGCAGACAGCACCATTTTTGACAATGTCGAATACCACTACGAAATCCTCTCCAAGCGCCTGCGTGAACTGTCGTTCCTGAATAATGGCGTCAAGATTCGTCTGGTTGACGAGCGCCAGGGCAAAGAAGAGGATTTTGCGTTTTCAGGTGGGGTAAAGGGTTTTGTTGAATACATCAACCGTACAAAAACCGTCTTGCACAGCAATGTCTTCAATGTATCTACCGAATCAGATGCCGGTGGCACCCCCATTACGGTTGACGTTGCCATGCAATGGAACGACAGCTACGGTGAAAGCGTCCTTTGCTTTACCAACAACATCCCCCAACGTGATGGCGGTACCCATTTAACCGGTTTGCGCGCTGCCATGACCCGCAGCCTGAACAAATACATTGCCGATAATGAAATGGCCAAAAAAGCCAAGGTTGACACCACCGGTGATGACATGCGTGAAGGCCTGACCTGTGTGTTATCGGTCAAGGTGCCCGAACCCAAGTTCAGCAGCCAGACCAAAGACAAGCTGGTCTCCAGTGAAGTGCGTCCGGCCGTCGAAGAAGCGGTTTCACGTACGCTTGAAACCTGGCTGCTGGAAAATCCCAATGATGCCAAGGCCATTTGCGCCAAGATTGTGGAAGCGGCCCGCGCCCGGGAAGCGGCCCGTAAAGCACGTGAAATGACACGCCGTAAAAGTGTGCTGGAAGGTGCCGGCCTGCCCGGTAAGCTGGCCGACTGCCAGGAAAAAGACCCGGCAAAATCTGAACTGTATATTGTCGAGGGTGATTCTGCGGGCGGTTCAGCCAAACAGGGTCGTGACCGTAAGTTCCAGGCCATTCTTCCCCTACGCGGTAAGGTGCTGAACGTGGAAAAGGCCCGTTTCGACAAATTAATCGCCAGCGAGGCCATTACCACCCTCATTACGGCACTGGGTACCAGCATTGGCCCCGATTTCAATATCGACAAACTGCGTTATCACCGCATCATCATCATGACCGACGCGGACGTTGACGGCGCGCACATCCGTACCTTGCTGTTAACGCTGCTGTATCGTCAAATGCCCGAACTGGTTGAAGGCGGTTATGTATATATTGCCCAGCCACCATTATACAAGGTCAAATTTGGACGCGAAGAACGCTATCTGAAAGATGCAGCCGAAGAAGCCGAATTCATGCAGCAGGTTGCCCTTAAAGATGCCGGCCTGATTCCACATCAAGGCGCAGAGCCCATTACCGGCGAGGATCTTGAAACACGGGTTCAGCTTTATGTCTCGGTCGACCAAGTGATCGAGCGCCTGTCCCGCATCATGGACGCTGCTGCCCTGTCAGCCATTGCTGAAGGGGTCCAGATTAATCTGGATAACGCGGAAAACGCCGGGAAATCGGCCCGTGACCTGCAAGCGGCCCTGTTTGACCCTGCCATGCCACATGCCGTTACCGTAGAAGCGGAATATGATGCAGAACTGGATAAACACCGTTTGGTTCTCAAGCGCATTCATCATGGTAACGTTCGTGTGTGTGTGTTTAACCAGGAATTCATGGACAGCAAGGATTATGCCGTCCTGTCCCGTTCAGCCGAAACCCTTTCAGGTCTGGTTGGCGAGGGTGCCCTGGTTTACCGCGGTGAGGGCGAGCGACGCAAAGAACAATATGTGAACGATTTCCGTGAGGCCGTTCAATGGCTGCGCAGCGAGGCCGAACGCGTGGTAACCAAACAGCGCTATAAAGGTCTGGGTGAAATGAATCCCGAGCAGTTGTGGGAAACCACCATGGATCCTTCGGCACGTCGTCTGCTGCGCGTCAAGATTGAAGATGCGATTGCGGCTGACAATGTGTTTACAACCCTTATGGGCGACCAGGTGGAACCGCGCAGGGAGTTCATTGAAACCAATGCGCTGATGGCATCTAATCTGGATATTTAAAATCTGTTGGTTTCCGGAATAGTTGCCCAGGTTTTATAAATAAGTTGGCCAGCGAGGTTCTCGGTCATAAAGCGGCTACCTTTTTAGGTAGCCGTTTTTTTTGGATGATCTTTTGGACCTTTATGTAGACTAAAACATTTGCATTTTTGTAACCAGACAGGTTCTCCCTTTTTTTGCTCAATCGTTATTGTCCTGCCCAAACATTTAGAAGCTATACTATGAGAGAAATATAGTTTATATCGATAGCTTAGAAAGTATTAGAATGAAAAAACATACCCTACTCGTCATTGCAACTACCGTCGTATTACCATTGTCGTCCATAGCCAGAGAGGCTACGACCCATGAGGCGCACGGCCCGGTGCATGATGCTGTCATTGCTGAACAAAAAGCAATACTCTTGAAGAACACCGAGGGCAAAGGTTTTGGTCCGCAGTCGCCGCGAGATATTGATCTCAAGGCTGGTAGCAATCCACGTGTGTTCCAACACGCGCCAGCTTATACACAAATGAATTTATGCAACATCCATTTTCACAATAATGCTGAGCACAAGGGTGGTGAATTCATCAAATACGCTGGCAATGGTGATAGCCATGGCAACCTCTCCGGCTATCAATATTCTGGTACGCTAAGTCCAACCGAATCAAAGCCTGTTGCACATGAAGTCTGCAGCAGTGATCATGGGGGCTTGGCCGTAGGTGACACAATCGAATTGCATTATGTGTACAGCACGGCTCAGGTGCAACCCGGAGTCACCCTCGGAGCTTGCATGAACGACACCATCAAAAACCCGCAGCTTCGCGTTGAAGCCCAGGTATTCGTGCTGGTGAATGACAAACGTGCCATGGACTTCATTAAGCTGACGCAGGTCGGTGAGAAGAACGGTTTCAAACAAGCTTTGAATATCCCTACGGATACTGGTGAACCAATACAATACACAGGATCCACTACCGGTCCTGCCTATAACACTCAAGGCTCACCTTTCCAGGTCACTTGGGGTGTACGTCCAAAGGTTTCTAAAGTCCATATCGATTCAATAGGCGAATGGTGTAAGGATAATGTCTTTAAAGAAGATCACGCCCATGGTGTACGTAATCTAATCACAAATCCAGCCTTACTCTCGCCGATGTAGTGAGGCGCTCGCCGGATTCGAGCAGGCATGAGAACGCGACCCCTCATACCAAACAACGTATTACGATGCGTCTTTTGCAGCCAGAGTTATGGAGAAAACCAGGCGTAGCATATCATGCAGGTCTAATGGACTCTGTTACGATACACATGCTTTCAGCATTACAAATGCCTTGGCAAGCATAACTAGTGCCATCTGAATCGCCTAACTGCCTGCTTATATCCAATACTTGGGATAACTATTTGCATGGCGCGCATTATTGACAATCCACGCAATGATTACAATCACTAACGACCCGACCAAAACAGGTGAAACAAGATAAGTTACCGGGGCATGAGCAAGAATGACAATAAGGGGATCAGCTCCTGCTGGCGCATGGACTGTACGGGTTATTTGCATCGCGGCCAATGCAAAACCAACACCAAGCGCACAAGCAAGCCAACCATCACCAAAAACCGCAAAAGCAGTTAAGCCAATCGCAGTGGAAACCAAATGTCCACCGACAATCGCACGTGGCTGTGAGAGCGGTGAATCGGGTACGCCAAATGCCAATACACAGCTTGCTCCAAAGGGCGCCATCAACCATAGCGTTCCCGATAAAACACTTAACCAGCCCATAATGGCAATCGCTATCATGGCTCCAATGGAAGAAAGCAGGACAAATTTCAGGGGTGGAGCAGGTGGAGAATCGGAACGCAGCAAACGATGAATGGGCATGGTTTATCCTTAATAAAATAACTTGAAATTGAAACTTGGTGTAAAGCGTGCTTTAGTGTAGTATACAGATTGGTATCCCAATGTCAACCGATCGGTATCCTTTATGAGTACAGCACAACACATTCTCGAATCTTCATTAAAATTATTTTATCGTTATGGATTTCATGCCTCTGGGGTTGATTTTTTAAGCCAGGAAGCAGGCGTAACAAAAAAAACGCTTTATCGTCATTACTCAAGCAAAGATGCGCTTATTGAAGCTGCATTAGAATTGCGACATACCCAGTTTATGTTAAAAATGCGTGCTTTTATAATGGCTGCCATGGTTGAAAAACGTCCTCTTTCCTATATTGACTTCATAGTCAGTTGGGTTCAGGAAGAGGGTTTTTATGGTTGTGCTTTCATTAATGCTACGGCTGAGTTTTCAGATCCGGATACTTCTCCGCATCAACAGGCAATTAAACATAAAAAAGAAGTTCAATCTTTTTTGCATAACATTTGTTCTGCTGTTGATGGGGTGTTGCATCCGGAGCATATCGCCGAACAACTATTTATGATTGGTGAGGGCATAATCGTTACATGTCAGGTTCAAGGCTATGAGGCGAAAAAAATAGGAACAGCTCAGGAATTGGCTCGTCTGGCATGGGTTTCAGCAACAAGATCTTGAGCCGTTATACTTAATTTATACATTAATCCTCTTATACGATGCTGGTGAAAAACGCAAGTACATCACAAGCAAAATAATATCCCTAATGAGCAAAATGCGTTAACTGCTTTGAGCTTAGTACCTGTAGCAGGCGATCCGCACTGATTTAACTACCGTTACGTTCCAAAGCGGATAGTAAATTCAGACATACAAACCTTAGGCTGTATTTTAATTTGTAAAATTAAAATGATCGAGTAAGAAGCAAAAGCGCCTGTAGAACAGGCGCCCTAATTCATAATGACAATTCAACCACTAAAAAAACAGTTTAATAAACCGTTAAATCAGTCTAGCTGAATATTCAACTCTTTAATAAACGGTTGCCAAAGGGCGGATTCCGTTTTAATCTTTTCTGCATAGGCTTGTGGCGTACTGGTCAGGGTTTCCATTCCTGCTGTCCGCAGGCGGGTTTGTGTGTCCGGATGTTCAATTGCCTTGATTAAGCCGGTATTAAGTGTGTCAATAATGGTTTTGGGCGTACCTGCCGGAACCACTACACCCTGCCAGGCATAAACATCCAGATCTTTGAAACCGGCTTCTGCAATGGCAGGTACGTCAGGGAAACTGTCCAGCAAGCCGTCTCCGGCCTGGCCTTTTAGCACCATGGCCAGTTTCCAGGCCAGGTTCTGGGCATCGTGTACGGCCGAGTTAAGGCCTAGGCCTGTCGTGGGTGTGTGGCGGTGAGCGGCGTCACCGGCCAGAAACACCCGTCCAAAGCGATAGCGGTTAGCCAAAACGCCTTGCACAATCCAGCGTCCAATCCCTAATAACTCAAGATCCAGTTCAGGAATTTTCAACAGTTCACGGATACGCGGGATTAGGGTGTCAGCATCATATTGCCCATCAGCATTGGGTTTGAAGCTGAAATGAAACATCCATTCTTCGGAATGGCGGTCAAAACGGGTCGGGCCCAATTTGCCCAATACCCCGCTACCCCAGGCTGTTGTATCGCCCTCAGGGTTGGCAAACCAGAAAGTGCTAACGCGATCATCATCAATCCAGCCAGACAGGTCAGCCTTGAAATAGACCGTGACCATTTCCAGTAATTCAGGCGTCCCTTCCAGTCTGGCACCCACGATCGGACCTACTGTTTTTCCGGAGTCTGCCGCAACCAGGTAGCTGGCCCTTATTTGGTATGTTTTTTGTGTGGCCCGTTCCAGCACAGTAGCAATCACACCTTTGTCATCCTGTTCCAGCGTAATCAGCTCATGCCCAAAGCGTAATTCACCTTCAGCAAGGGTATCCGCTTTTTCTTTTAATAGGGGTTCAAGCCGTACCTGAGGGTAGATAGTGCTTTTGCAGGGGCTATCCTGTTCATAAACGGGTGCCAGTGAACCACCGCCCCAGGCTTCCAGGTCATAGAGGGTTTTACGGTCCCATTCACCGTTGCCGCCCAGACTGGTACACCAGCGCATTTTACTAATATATTCAATGGGTACCGAACGCTCATACACCGATTGTGCAATCCCCAGCTAGCGAAAAACCTCCATCGTACGCTGATTCAGGTAACGTGCTTTGGGCATGGGGGATTGCTTTTCATGTTTCTCTATAAGCAAGGACTTGATGCCCAGATTGGAAAGCGCGATTGAAGTGGTCAGGCCACAGCCGCCACCGCCTACAATTAATACAGGAACTTGTATGTCAGTCATTCATGTCTCCTTGGTTTTTTATTTTAAATTTTAAATGTTTTTGGTTGTGAGCCGTTGCCGCAGCTCAGTTTTTAAAACCTTGCCATAGCTGTTTTTGGGCAAGGTCTCAATCACATGATAATGTTTGGGCCGTTTAAAGCGAGCCAGATTATCCAGGCACAGCCGGTCCAGCTCTTCTGGTTCAACACAGCAGCCTTTGCGTGTCACCACAAAAGCCACAGGCACTTCTCCCCATTCGGCATCCAATTGGCCCACGACCGCAACCTCTGATACATTCGCATGCGTCAGCAGAACCTCTTCCACTTCACGGGGATAAATATTGGAACCACCGGAAATGATAAGGTCTTTGGAGCGGTCATGCAGGGTAAGAAAACCGTTTGCATCCAGAAAACCGGTATCACCCGTAAGCAACCAGCCATCGCACACTGTTTTTCGTGTGGCTTCTTCATTACGCCAGTACCCCTGCATGACAGGTGCGCCCCTTACAGCCACTTCACCAATTTCTCCTGCATCCAATGATTCGCCATTACCATTTATGACTCGGACTTCCACCATGGATTGTGGCAAACCCACCGAAGCAATACGTGCTTTCCAATTAGCATGTGCCGCATCTGCCAAATGCTGGCGGGCCAGTGCCGTGATGGCCATGGGACACTCACCCTGTCCGTAAATCTGTACAAATCGAGGACCAAAAATCTGTAAAGCTTGCTGGATATCTTCAACATACATGGGACCACCGCCATAAACAATGGTTTTGAAACCTGAAATATCAGCACCGCTGTCAATCACATAATCCAGCAAGCGCTTGACCATTGTGGGTGCGGCAAAGAATGTCAGCCGTCCAACTGATGCAGCCAGTTCCACCAGCTCTGCCGGGTCAAAACCACCGGATAACGGTACCAAATGGCGGGCGCCGCTAAGCATATGGACATAGTTGTACAAACCGGCACCATGAGACATGGGTGCGGCATAAACCATGACATCGGCAGGGTCTGAGGTATCCACATCGGTCAGATAGGAGACGGTCATGGCCTGCAGGTTGCCATGACTTTGCATGACGCCTTTAGGGCGACCGGTTGTGCCCGAGGTGTAGAACAGGGAGGCCAGCTCGTCAGGCCCGCAATCGTACATGGGTACACGGGCGTGCTGCAAGGCTCGTTCGTATTCAGGACTACCCGGAATCAGAATATGTGCCGGCGGGTTTGCCAGACTCTCAGTACAGGCAGACAATGCTTGCGAAACGATCAATACCTGCGCTTCACAATCAGCCAGTACATAGTCCAGCTCTTTGTTGTGAAGCTTGTAATTGACAGGCACGGATACCGCACCGATCCATAAAATAGCATGCAGGATTTCAAGATACTCAACGCAGTTGGTGGCATAAATGCCAACTCTGTCCCCAGGATTTACCCCAAACACATGCTTCAAATAACCGGCCAGAGCAGTGGTTCTTTGCAACAGTTCACCATAATTCAATTGCAACTGTGTGCCCGAGTAAACTGCTGGCGCATTGGGATTGGCTGTGGCCGTGCGTTGAAGATACAGTGCAAGATTCATCGTACCTGCTCCAGAATAAGTTTTTCAAGGCCGAGATTGTCAAGACGGCCAAATGGGAGATGGGACCAGCCCACGATAGATACAGTCACGTTATGCCTCCTTATGCTTTTTTATCTTTATCAGGTTATGGTTATAATGCCCGATACTTACTCATACTGATAGTTGCTTGATTACGCAAGGGTTTACCCGATAAAGGATGCTTAATGATGGAGACAAAACCCCTTTTATCTCCCGCTACCCAGGATGATTTGTTACTGGCTTTTGATATGGCGCCAGTTGGTTTGTTGGTATCCCGCAATCGCTATGTGCAGTCATGCAACCGGGCATTTTCCAACATGTTCGGCTATTCATCCGAAGCACTGAAAGGAAAATCCCTGATCACTTTGTATCCCTCTGCCACCGAATTTGAGCATATCGGTGACCGTGCTCTGATGGTTATGCGAAGTGAAGGGCGTTATTCCGATGATCGCATCATGAAACGCAATAACGGACAGTTATTCTGGTGTCATGTAAGCGGGCAGGCCATTAACAGGAACGATCCGTTTTCTGCAGCAGTATGGGTGTTTGAGGATATTTCAGAAAAAAGGCAGATTACGACTGAATTGACAGCCCGTGAACGTGAAATAGCCCAGTTTCTTGTGGCAGGAAAAAGCAGCAAGGAAATTGGCAAGTTGCTTGGTATTGGTTACCGTACCGTTGATGCCCATCGGGCAAGACTCATGCGCAAATTTAAAGTGACTTCGTCGAATGAACTTGTTGCAAAACTGATCGGTTAAATGCAAAACTGGCTTCAGGCCAATAAGAACTGGTCCCTGATAATTTTTAAATTCAGATTTTAGATGGAGAATAAGAGTGGTAACCTCAAATCTTTCGGCAAATATAGATTTCCCACTGGATGATATACGTGTCCTGGATCTTTCCCGGGTTTTTGCAGGACCACTTTGCGGTCAGGTACTGGCCGATTTTGGCGCCGAAGTAGTCAAGGTGGAACATCCAGCCCGTGGCGATGATACACGCGATTGGGGGATGCGTATTGGTAAAACCGAAACGACCTATTACAACAGCATGAACCGCAACAAGCGTTCAATCACCATAGACCTGCAAAGCCAGGAAGGAATACAACTTATTTACAAGCTGCTGCCTTCGTTTGATGTTGTCATTCATAACTTTAAAACAGGTGGCGCTGAAAAACTGGGACTTGGCTATGAACAGCTTAAAGCCATTAAACCCGACCTGATTTATTGCGCCATTGCCGGTTATGATACCCGCGGTCCAGAGGCAAAAAGACCCGGCTACGATCTTGTGATCCAGGGAGAGAGCGGTTTAATGGCCCTGAACGGAGAAGCCACCCAGCCTCCACTCAAGTTCGGGGTGGCGGTTGTGGACATGATGACTGGCATGTACGCGGCCCAGGCCGTGTTAGCCGCCCTGTATAAGCGTGGCAAAACCGGCCTGGGCCGGCTTATTGAACTTGCTTTATATGATTGCGGCATCATGGTTACCGGTTATTACGGATTGGATGCCCTGTTGATGGAGAAAGATCCGCCACGCTATGGTAATGAGCACCCCTCCATCATGCCTTATGGCATGTTTGAAGCCGCTGACGGTCCCTTGATCATTGCTGTCGGTAACAATGCACAATTTTTCAAATTCTGTAACCAGGTTATTGAATGCCCGGCACTGGCTGAAGACCCCCGCTTTATTTCCAATGTGGAACGGGCCAAGTACAGAGAGGAGCTGCAACCGCTTTTGGTTGAAGCCATCAAGAAATACCCGCGTAAACAGTTACTGGACCGCATGACCGACTGTGGTATTCCATGCGGCGAAGTGGCCGGTTTGTATGAAGCACTAACCAGTGAACGATCCAGACAGGGTGGCCTGATTGAGAAAATGCCTCATCCGGATGCCGGCAGCACTCATGTTTTTGCTCCTCCTTACCGCTTGAACGGACAACGCCTTCCCGTCCGTCATGCACCACCACAATTGGGTGAAGGAACACGTGAAGTTCTTACCCGGCTGCTTGCACTAAGCGATGAAGAACTGGCTGATTTGCACAGTAAGGGAGTACTGACATTGCCATAATAAATGATGCATAAAAAAAGACAATCACAGGCGCACGCCAGCTACTTAAGGCGTGCGCCAAGCGCTGGAATACATTTATTTTTTGATTAATTTGTAATTCAGCTTGGTAGACATGGGCTGGCCGGTTTGCCTGTCTCTTGCTTCAATATACCCTTCCCCGACAAAATAAACGCTGTTGTCAGCCTTGTCATCCAAACGGATTAACGAAGGGTTGTTTTGGTCGAATTCAAATTTGCCATTGGTTTCAAAAACCCTGTTACCGGGACGATTGGTGACGTATTCCTGCCTTAGTTTATAGGTTTTATTGGGAAGCAATTCCAGTTGTACCTGGATCTGCTCACAGTCGGCACAAGGGAAAACACCGCCATAAGTACCGCTCCAATCCAGCGCGATTTCAGCAGTATGCCTATCAGGAGCCTGGGTGTCCCGGGCAGGGTTACTGGCACAGCCAACAGCAAAAAAAGAAGCAAGCAAAATAGTCAATCCTGTTTTTGTCATTTCAAATTTCCCTTTCAACACGAACGATAAGAATAATGTCCAGTTTAAGCCAGTATGGACGACAAATGTTACAGCGATACCTGTTGAAATAGTTAAGTATGGTAAAAACTGATCTGCTTATGGGTAATGGTGACCGATAGTGCAACCCGCTGATACAATAAAATCAAAATGATATGGAAAACCAAGGATGATGGATGGCGGGTTACATTTAGCTAATTAAGATTCATATACCCGTAAAATAAATTTTTTATATTAAATAAAAGGATAGATATATTATACCTATAATAGCAATAAATTATTGCAACTTCATTTTTGATAAATATGTGCTATATTTGAATCATCAAACGTTTCCGAAACTCCGGAAACCCCCCCTTACCATTGGAGAAATGCAATGAGCCAAGATATCAAAAAATGCCCTGTTACTCACCTGACGACTGATTTTGGTGCACCGGTACCCGATAACCAGAACAGCTTAACCGCCGGCCCACGTGGCCCCCTGTTGTCCCAAGACGTTTGGTTGCATGAAAAACTGGGCAATTTTGTCCGTGAAGTGATTCCTGAGCGTCGCATGCATGCCAAAGGTTCTGGTGCATTTGGTACTTTCACCGTTACCAATGATATTACCAAATATACACGTGCCAAGATTTTCTCTGAAGTCGGTAAAAAAACCGAAATGTTTGCCCGTTTCACAACGGTTGCCGGTGAGCGCGGCGCCGCTGATGCTGAACGCGATATCCGTGGTTTTGCCCTGAAGTTTTATACCGAAGAAGGTAACTGGGATATGGTGGGTAACAACACACCTGTGTTTTTCTTCCGTGATCCTCGTAATTTCCCCGATCTGAACAAAGCCGTAAAACGCGACCCGCGCACCAATTTGCGTAATGCCACCTATAACTGGGACTTCTGGACCCTGCTGCCCGAATCTTTGCACCAGGTAACCATTGTGATGTCTGACCGCGGTATCCCCAAATCTTACCGTCACATGCACGGCTTTGGCAGCCATACCTACAGCTTCATCAATGCGCAAAACGAACGTTTCTGGGTAAAATTCCATTTCCTTACACAACAGGGCATTCAAAACCTGACCGATGCCGAAGCCGAAGCCCTGATTGGCAAAGACCGCGAAAGCAGCCAGCGTGACCTGTTCTACGCCATCGAAAATGGTGATTTTCCGAAATGGAAAATGTGTGTTCAGATCATGCCCGAAACCGATGCCGAGAAAGTACCCTATCATCCGTTTGATCTGACCAAAGTCTGGCCACATGGTGATTACCCGTTGATTGAAGTGGGCGAATTTGAACTTAACCGCAACCCCGACAACTTCTTCATGGATGTTGAACAATCTGCCTTTGCACCTAGCAACCTGGTACCCGGTATTGGTGTTTCACCCGATAAAATGCTGCAGGCACGTCTGTTCAACTATGCCGATGCACAGCGTTACCGTTTGGGCACCAACTATCAGCAAATCCCAGTCAACCAGGCCCGTTGCCCGGTCCACTCCAACCACCGTGACGGTATTGGCCGCGTTGATGGCAACTATGGTGGTTTGCCACACTACGAGCCCAACAGCTTCCATCAATGGCAAGCCCAGCCCGAGTACAAAGAACCACCACTGAAAATCAACGGTGATGCCGATTATTGGAATTACCGCGAGGATGATGCTGATTACTTCAGCCAGCCACGTGCCCTGTTCAATTTAATGAACGATACACAAAAACAGGCCCTGTTCAACAACACGGCAGCAGCCATGGGTGATGCGCTTGATTTCATCAAATACCGCCACATCCGTAACTGCTATGCCTGTGACCCGGCGTATGGTGAGGGTGTGGCCAAAGCATTAGGAATGACCGTGGCCGATGCCCAGGCCGCCCGTGAAACAGACCCGGCCAAAGGACAACCCGGTTTTCTGTGATCACACATCTGAATGGTTGGCAATATCCTATAAAATACAGCTCTTGAACTGAATAACCCCCCAAACCTTTTTCAGGTTCGGGGGGTTTCTTTTTTGCGAAAAACATCTTGGGGCATCTATTCACAAAACAACTATTTTCCCAATTGAAACGCAATGAAACCAGTAAATATGGCAACAACATTGACCCTTGATTTCTATCACTCACATTTTAGAAATCAGCGCTAAATTAAAAACAACAATGAATACTGATTCAGTTAGTATTAACATAAAGTTACACTGATGTAATCGAAATATTTTCACTCCTATTTCCTGTGTCCTGTGTCGGCAAATGCAAGGGTCAAACCATGAAGAAGATCAAAATTTCATTTTTCGCCATTCTGGTAATACTGACATTACTCTGGCTGATGGCTGACACCATTCTTTCGCAAAGCAAGCAATTTTTTGCCATTCGGTCGTCTTTGTTGAGTCACACCGGCATTATTGGCATAGGTACCATGAGCATTGCCATGATCCTGGCTTTGCGTCCCGTTTTTCTGGAGCCTTTAACCGGCGGTCTGGATAAAACCTATCGCCTGCATAAATGGCTTGGCATTACAGGGCTTGTTATATCCATTATGCACTGGCTTCTGGTGAACGTACCCAAATGGCTGGTAGGTTGGGGCATGCTTGCACGTCCCGTCCGTGGACCAAGAGCCGAACCGGCAAATGCCATTTTCAGCTATTTCCAATCGCAGCGTGGCCTGGCTGAAAGCATTGGGGAATGGGCATTTTATGCCGTTGTCATATTGATTTCTCTGGCTCTGATTAAAAAATTTCCCTATAAGCATTTTTTCAAAACACATCGATTGCTGCCTATTGTTTACCTGTTTCTTGTATTTCACTCTGTGGTGCTGATGCCTTTTTATTACTGGCGGGAACCCATCGGGCCTGTCATGCTGCTTCTCATGCTCGGGGGTACTGGTGCCGCCATCATTTCCCTATCCAGAAAAGTAGGCCATCACCGTAAAGCGGTCGGCGAAATCAGCCACCTGGAATACTTTAAGGATAACCGGGTACTCAAAATAGACATCAACTTATTAAGTTATTGGCCAGGCCACCACACCGGTCAATTTGCTTTTGTCACATTTGATAAAGATGAAGGCGCGCATCCGTTTACATTATCTTCTGCCTGGAACAATGACGGCCGTATCAGCTTTATGGTAAAGGGGTTGGGCGACTACACCAACCTCATGCCAACAACCCTTAAACAAGGAGATTTGGCCAGTGTGGAAGGCCCTTATGGTTTATTCAAGTTCAAAGGTGACAAACCCAACCAGATTTGGGTAGGGGGCGGCATTGGCATTACCCCATTTATTGCCCACATGCAAAAATTGGGCGCTGAAAATCATAGCCGGACGATCCATTTGTTTTACAGTACCAGCGCACCACAGGAAGATTTTATTGAAAGACTAAGGCAACTCGCGGAAAAGGCAAAAGTGACCTTGCATGTCATTGTCTCGGGCAAAGATGCACGACTTAATGCCGACCGGCTTTGCAACATCATACCAAACTGGCAAACCGCCGACATCTGGTTTTGTGGCCCCGCAGGTTTTGGAAAATCGCTAAAAGAAGGTATGCTGGAAAAAGGTCTGTCTGAAGACGATTTCCATCAAGAGCTGTTTGATATGAGGTAAAGTCATTTTATAAAGTGCTTTCAAGGAGAAAACTGTTATGACACTACCTCTACCTGATACCCTGCCACCAGGGCTGGAATGCTACAGCCAATCACCCGTTTTCACACCGGATACCTTGCCGGAAAAATTAAAAACCAGTCATTCCGTCAAAACGGGTACCTATGGATTATTACGGGTGATTAGCGGAACATTGCGTTTTACCTATGAAACAGAACCGTCCACAGACGTTGTCCTGAATGCCGGTGAGGAAATCGTGATTGCCCCCGACTCTGCCCATCACGTCGGGTTTGAACAACCTGGCAGTTTCCAGATTGATTTTTACCGGTCAAAGGACCATGTCAAAAGACCCGATAACACATAACTCACCAAGGCCATTTTTTTAAACCAGAAGCCACCACATCAAAAAACGGGTACGATGCCAGGCAAAAATCACACCATCTTGCATGCCATAACCAACACTGGCTATAGCATACAAGATTTTTTCATCACGGAATCGTGGGATATTCAGGCATGTGCTCGGGCCATTGGGTCAGTACTTCAAAACCATCTTCAGTCACCACCACCATATGTTCCCACTGGGCCGACAGGGAGCGGTCTTTGGTAATAACCGTCCAGCCATCCGCCAGTTGCTTGCAATGTCTTTTACCGGCATTAATCATGGGTTCGATGGTAAACATCATGCCCGGTTCAAGTTTCAGGCCCTGACCAGGACTGCCATAATGAAGCACCTGTGGTTCATCGTGGTAAATTTTGCCAATACCATGTCCGCAATACTCACGTACCACACTAAAACCTTCCCGGTGGGCAACGGTCTGGATGGCATGGCCAATATCACCAAGGGTAGCACCGGGACGAACCTGCATGATACCGGCGCGCATGGCTTCATACGTTGTGTAAACCAGACGACGGGCCAAGGTACTGGGCGGACCCACAAAATACATGCGACTGGTATCACCATACCAGCCATCTTTAATCACGGCAACGTCAATATTGATGATGTCACCGTTCTTGAGTACCTTGCCTGGTGAGGGAATGCCATGACAAATGACGTGATTGACCGATGCGCAAATGGTTTTGGTAAACCCGCAATACCCCACGTTGGCTGGAATGGCCTTCTGTACATCAACAATATAATCGTGACAAATCCGGTCCAGTTCTTCGGTGGTAATACCTGCCTGAACGTAAGGTGCAATCATGTGCAGGACATCTGCAGCCAACCTTGCGGCTTCTCGGGCTTTGGCGATATCTTCCTGCGTATTGATGGGGACTTTTTTCCTGCTCATTATCGGATACTCTTAATAGTCGAAATTTATTGTTATGAGTATAACATTTCAGTTTTTTTTATTTTGCTGACGTTCCATGCCTGGCTTTCTGCTAGCATATTCCGTAGCATATCTAAAGGTAAAGTCATGAAATTGCACAAGTCATTCGTATTCATTCTGGGTCTATGCTGTTCGGGTATTGCTATTGGGCAAACCCCGACTCCTGTTTCAAACGCCAATGAACTGACTATTCTGCATATCAATGACCACCACTCCAATCTGGATGACTATCCTGGCAGCCTGTTATTAAAGACAGGTAAACAACCTCAACGTGAACCGGTTTCAGTCAGCATGGGTGGATTCGCAAGAGTAACCGCTGCTTTTGAATCACTGGCCCAAAACAAGGAAAATGTTCTGAAGCTGCATGCCGGTGATGCCACAACCGGCACGCTTTACCATAGCCTGTCAGCGGGGCAGGCCGATGCCGACCTGATGAATACCGTCTGTTTTGATGCAATGACCGTTGGTAATCACGAACTGGACCTGGGTGATCTGGCATTATTCAACTTTATCGAAATGCTCGGGAGTCATCCAAACTGCCAGACACCACTGCTTTCCAGCAATCTTAAGCCTGGTCCCAATTCGCCACTGGGCGGCAACGTCATCAAACCATCCATTGTGCTGGAACGTGGCGGCCATAAAATCGGTATCGTGGGTGTAACCACTGCCTATAAAACTCAAAACGCCTCACGTCCTGATGCGGGCACGATCCTGAGTGATGAACTTGAAGCGGTGCAAAATGAAATTAACCGGCTGACTGAGCAAGGCATTAACCGGATTATCGTGCTGGCCCACCTGGGTTATGCTGCCGAACAAAAACTGGCACAGCAATTATCGGGGGTCGATGTGATTATAGGTGGCGATTCCCATACCTTACTGGGCAGCAAAGCATTGGATGATTATGGTCTGGAACCCAAGGGACCTTACCCCACACGACTTGTCAATGCCGATCATCAGCCGGTTTGTCTGGTGCAGGCCTGGCAGTACAGTTCAGTAGTCGGTGAACTCAATGTTCGTTTTGATGCAGATGGTAACGTCAGTGATTGCCAGGGACAAGCACATGTACTCATCGGTACCGATTTCAATCGCAAGGGAAATCCCGTCAACGTCCAGGAACAACAAGCCATTCTGGCCGATTTGGCTGCACAAACAGAAATCATGCCCATTGAACCGGCTGCCAGCGCACAGTCAGTGCTTGAACCGCATCGTGAAAAACTGCTGGCATTTGCCAGCCAACCGGTTGGCACAGCCCCTTACGATATTTGCAGTCGCCGATTCCCTGGCCTGGCCGGGGCTGGCAACTCAAAACTGGCTGGCTGTGATGTCAGGCAACATCCCAATCCTCATGGCGGAGATATGCAGCAATTGGTCGCCCATGCCTTTCTAATGCAGGGGAAACATTTTGGTGGAGCCGATATCGCGATTCAAAATGGCGGTGGCGTCCGCACGGATATTGCGGCAGGACCGATAACGGTTGGAGATATTTACACTGTTCTGCCATTCAGAAACATGCTGGTCAGACTAACCATGAAAGGCCATGATCTCAAAAAAGTGCTGGAAGATGCCATTGACTCGGTGCTTGCCGGCAATACCGGTTCATACCCTTATGCAGCTGGCTTGCGTTGGGATCTTGACCTGATGGCACCAAAGCAGAATCGGCTGACTAATTTGCAAACCCGGCAGGAAGACGGTTCCTGGGTGGCCCTGAATCCGGAAAGCACTTACAAAGTGATAACCATTGATTTTCTGGCAGATGGCAAGGATGGCTATCAGCACTTTGCCACGGCACCAGAGATTGCCCGTGAAGATACTTTTCTGCCCTATGCAGACAGTTTCCTCAAATACGTGCAATCTCACCCGACGCTTGAGCGTTTGCCCGACCCGGAATACAGTACGCAAACCATAAAGGGCATGCCATCCCTGGATAAATGGCTTGGTTTTCTCAAAAAATAAGGGTGGAATCGCAGCAACATTTGATTTCGAACAATATATTGTTTCAGCTCCATTACAAAATTTGATATGGCTCAAAACAAATAGTTACCTTTTGCATCAATCTAGAGCCTAATGTAATTTTTATCTGTTTGTGGAGAAATCTGATGCAGTTCACACCTAAAGTAGTAACCGGTTGTTTAGTGGCCATGGGTATTTTTGCCGCTACACCTGCCCTGGCTCACGAAGCCGGCGACTGGCTTGTCAAGGCAGGCGTTACCGGTGTCATGCCAAAGTCCAATAACGGCACCGTAGGCAAGGCCCTGGTTCCAAATGGTATAGATTTAAACGTTAGCAACAACATGCAACCCAGCATTAGCCTGACTTACATGGCCACGAAAAATGTCGGTATAGAATTACTGGCAGCAACGCCGTTCAGCCACAAAATTTATGGTGATGCCCCAGACCTGGGAGGCGATATCGGAAAAATTGGCAAAACAAAACATCTGCCTCCAACCCTTAGCGTCCAATGGCACTTTCTCCCTGACTCAGATATCCAGCCCTACGTTGGTTTAGGCTTGAATTATACAAAATTCTTCGATACAAAACCCCAGGGTGCACTCAAAGACCTGGGTTTCAAAAAGCTCAAGCTTGAAGATTCATGGGGTCTTGCCGCACAGGTGGGTGTCGATATCCGCTTAAGCGAACGCTGGTTCATGAATGCCGATTTGCGTTATATCGATATAGACTCCAAAGTCAAACTTGACGGACAACGCATTGGAACTGCCAAAATTGATCCATGGGTAGCTACCGTGGGTGTTGGCTACCGATTCTAATCCAACAAAAAAACCCGGACTTGATACCATCCGGGTTTTTTTAAATACTTTAAAACATTTAAGCTTTAACTGGAATTTCCAGTCCGCGCTGTACAGCCGGTCTGGCCAGGCCACGCTCCAACCATTTGGCCACATTGCCAAAACTGTCAAAATCAACCAGTTCCCTGGCTTCATAAAAACCAATCAGGTTACGCACCCAACCCAGCAAGGCAATATCGGCAATCGTATACTCATTGCCCATGACCCAATCCCGGCCTTCAAGGCGCGTATTCAGCACACCCAGCAAACGCTTGGATTCGGCACGATATCGTTCCAAAGGACGTTTGTCTTCATATTCCTTGCCCGCAAATTTGTAAAAGAAGCCCAGTTGCCCAAACATGGGACCTACACCGCCCATCTGCCAATGCACCCACTGGATAGTTTCGTAACGCAGGGCAGGCTCTGTGGGCAGCAATTTACCCGATTTTTCAGCCAGGTATTGCAAAATCGCACCTGACTCAAACAGGGGGAGGGGTTTACCACCAGGACCATTCGGATCCAGAATGGCCGGAATCTTGCCGTTGGGATTCAATGACAAAAATTCAGGTGTATGGCTTTCGTTTTCTCCAAAATCCACGTAATGAGCCTCATAAGGCAAACCGATTTCTTCCAGCATGATTGACACCTTGACCCCGTTGGGAGTGGCCAATGAATACAGTTGCAAACGGTCAGGATGCTGGGCGGGCCAACGTTTGGTAATGGGGAAATCCGATAAATCCGACATGTAAAACTCCTGTGGAAAAAATAAACAGCCATCAATCCGAATACATCCTGGCAAATATACGGGCCCAGTTAAAGAGCCCGCTTGTTATGTGTGCCAGCAAGGAATGATTTGCAACGACCCGATATGAAAATCATATCGGGCATGATTCAAATAATCCGATTATTGCTTGACGGCTTCCAATGCGATATCCAGTGTAACTTCATCACCCACGCCGGGTGCAAACTTACCGGCATTGAATTCGGTCCGCTTGATGACGGCGGTGGCGTTGGCACCAATGGCATCTTTATTCAACATGGGATGAGGCATATTGACAAAAGAAGTGATGGTAAGGGTTACCGGTTTGGTAATGCCCTTGATGGTCAGGTCACCGTCGATGCTGACCGGCTTATCACCTTCAAAGACCACATTGGTGGATTTGAACGTGGCGGTTGGAAATTTACCTGTATCCAGAAAATCTTCACCCTGGATATGTTCATCAAACAGTTCAAAACCGGTATCAATGGATTTCATGTCTACCGTGATATCAACGGCAGCGGTTTTGGCTTCCTTGTCCAGCTGTACAGTGCCTGAGGTTTTGTTAAAACGCAGAATCTGCTTGGACATGCCCATATGGTCATAAGAAAAGCGCGGGAATGTATGGCTTGGGTCAATGTTATAAGTTTCGGTGGCCGCAAAGGCAGGTGAAGCGATAAGCGTTGCAAACGCGGCTGCAATAAGATGTTTTTTCATGATAAATCCTTTCATTTAATAAAAAATAACTCAAATATATTGTTGGGTATAAACCGACAGGATTATTGTCCTGCCACCACACTGAATGTAATCCGGATGTCATTGGCTACAATGCCAAAATCTCCCCACATGCCTTCACCCACTTTAAAATCGGCCCGTTTGAAAGCAAATTCACCTTCAAAAATACCCTGACCGTCTTTTTCAGAAAACGTGAATGGAATGGATACGTCACGGGTATTGCCCTTGATGTCAAGCTTGCCATCCACCTGGAAACGGTTGTCACCCAAGGCCTGGACCTTGACAGACTCAAATTTGGCAACCGGATAAGTGGATATATCCAGCCATTCGGTTTTTTTCAATTCTTCATTGGCTTCACCATAACCGGCATCAATATCCGCAAGCGGTATTTCAATGATCACACGAGCCTGTTCCGGCACGGCAGGATCAAAACTGAATTGTGATGCATTGACTTGCTTGAAGTGCCCATCCATATTGACGTTCATCTGGCTATAGGTAAATGACAATTTGCTGGCCGATGGATCAATGGTTTTATATTCAACCGCACTGACAGTACCCGTCATGGCAAGCAACAAGGCTGTAGCGGTAAAAAAATGACGCAAATGCTGTTTCAACATGTGTTTCTCCTGATAATTCGTTTATTTCTGTTTGTCCAGAACCGGAATCATGCGTGTCAGAATATCGTCCCTGTCCACAATATGATGCTTAAGCGCCGCAACAATGTGTAAGCCCACAAAAACCAGTAAAGCGTAATTCAAGACCCAGTGCACCGTATTCAGTAATTCACCCAGCACCGCATCCTTGCCCACCAAATCAGGTAAAGGCCAAATGCCAAACCAGACCACCTGGAATCCCTGTGCCGAACTCATCAACCAGCCACTTAAAGGAATCGCCATCATCAGTGCATACAGCACCCAATGAGCGGCATGCGCCATAAATCGCATGAATCCGGACATGGTGCCCGGTAATGGAGGAGAAGCATGGGTTATGCGCCAGGCCAGCCGGACAAATACCAGGATCAGCATGGCCATGCCCGCCCATTTATGCCAGGCGTAAAACTGCAGCTTTGACGGAGACAAAGGCAGGTCCTGCATATAAAAACCCAAGGCAAAGGTACCACTTAGGCCCAATGCCATTAACCAATGAATGGCAATTGCGGTAGTGGTATATCGTTGGCTCATGGGACCGCCTCCTTCCATAAAATTAATGAATACATCAATAACAATGAATTTATTTTAAATATTCTATTCAATCCTGCCTGAAAGCAGAAGGTCTTAATTTGGATATACTTGTCCCATCAGTGGAATAATAAGGGATAAAAACCATGACTTTGAATCCAAATGACCTGATTTTGTTTGCCCATATTATGGAATATGGCAGTTTTTCTGCCGCTTCCGATCACACAGGTCTGCCAAAATCCACCCTGTCACGGCGTATCAGTGAACTGGAAACCCTGTTGGGCGAAAAGCTGATTACCCGCAGTACCCGTAAACTGGCAATTACCGATTTTGGCGAAGGAATACTGGAGCATGCCAAACGACTGCTGGAAGAAACCGAGGCAGCCAGCGCATTTGCCCAGAATCGGCAAACCACACCACAAGGAAAATTACGGGTTTCCATGCCCACTGAGTTCAAGGAATTTGCCCTGGTGTCGTTCCTCGAGAAATTTACCCGTCAGTATCCTCAGGTTTGCATTGAGTTGGATTTGTCGGCAAGACGGGTGGACTTGATTGTGGAGCGTTTTGATATTGCCATTCGTATCGCTCCTGCTTTGCCCGATGACAGTACATTGGTTGCTCGCAAAATAGCGGTACTGAATAATGGCCTTTATGCCAACCCGTTTTATCTGAAAAAACACGGCACGCCTTCATCACCCGAAGATTTACTCAAGCACCAGGGAATGGTATTGATTAACAGCCGGGGAGATTTTCTCCCCTGGAAACTGAATAACGGTAAAGAAGAATGGGTGGGCTTGCCCCTGCACAGGATTTCATCGAACTCGCTAGGCCTGCACCAGGATCTGGCCGCTCAGGGCATGGGTATTGTAGGGCTGTCAGAAATGTTTGCACGTACCTATGAAAAAGAAGGCCGTCTGCTGCGCGTCTTGCCAGAGTGGTCGATGCCTGCCGATACGGTCTGGTGCGTCACCCCCGGAAGACGGCTGTTACCTACCCGAACACAGGCATTTATTGATTTGTTCAAGCAGGAAATGCAAGACTCATAATTGAAATCATCCCCTGACTTGAATTCACGCACATAACCGGGCAGCAGAAAACCACCACCTGAACGCATAGCGTTTAGTGGCGGTCGTTCATTTTTATTTAAACGCATTCACCGGTAATTTTAAATAAACAAGCCCGTTGTCTTCGGGTTCTGGCATATTGCCCGCCCTTATGTTTACTTGCAGGGAGGGCAAAATAAGGCGTGGCATGCCAAGGGTTTTGTCACGAGCCCGGCGCATTGACACAAACTTTTCCAGACTGATGCCTTCCTTCACATGAATATTATGCTTTAACTGGTCTGCCACCGTGGTTTCACACGCATACTCCCGATCGTTAGGGGCGTAATCGTGACATACAAAGATACGGTAATTACCTGGCAGACTTAATATTTTATGAATGGAACGATAGAGTTCGGCAGCATCACCACCCGGAAAATCGGCACGGGCAGTACCACCATCGGGCATGAAAATAGTATCACCAACAAAAATGGCATCACCAATAATATGACTCATGCAGGCAGGCGTATGACCAGGCGTATATAAGGCGGTAGCTGTCAGATGACCAATTTTATAGGTCTCGTTTTCTTTGAACAAATAATCGAACTGACTTCCATCACGCGCAAAACCCGGACCGTCATTAAACAATTTTCCAAAGGTTTTCTGAACCGTGGTTATTTTTTCACCAATGGCGATTTTCCCACCCAGGGCCTGTTTGATATAGGGAGCGGCGGACAAGTGATCGGCATGGGCATGCGTTTCAATAATCCACTCGGTTTGCAAACCCTGTTGCTTAACCGCCGCAATAATGGCGTCTGCCCCCTCATAACTGGTTGTTCCCGATGGATAATCAAAATTCAAAACAGGATCCACAATGGCACAGGCCTTGGACAACGGGTCTTGCACAATATAGGAATAAGTATTGGTTTGTTCATCAAAAAAAGCAGTCACCAGCGGTTTGATTAATTGATCGGTTTGCGGGATGTTTGAATCATTCATGGACGGAGCACTCCTGTTATAGGGTAATAATAGTCTTGTCGCTATTATATCAATAAATCATGAAATTTAAATATATTGATATTTATTGATTGTTACTATCGCAATGCCTATAATTACAGCATTCTTCAATTATACGGATCCATTATGCAAGACATGGCTGCCAGTGCCGAGAAAGCGGCCCGCTTTTTAAAACTTATCGCACATCCTCACCGTTTGCTGATTTTATGCGCGCTTCTTGAAAGCGAGCGTAACGTTACCGAATTGACCAAAATCGTTGGCATCAGCCAAACGTCCATGTCCAATCACCTGGCCAAATTGCGTAGCGAAAATGTGGTTGATTTCACGCGCGATCAGCGTACTTTGACCTATCGTTTAAGCACGGCAAACGCCGAGCCCATTATTGCCGCCCTGTACAAAATTTACTGTTCCGGCTCTGGGGCTGAAACAAACCAATAAATAGCCTTATAACGCCAGTGGCAATATATTTAAACCCTCCAAAAAAAACCGGATCCGATAAAATCAGCAGACCCGTTTTTTTATTTTCAAAATGACAAGTTGATCGAACAGGCGGAAATAATCATCCTTCAGAAAGATCAACAGGCCATATTTGTCATGTTACGCTCTGGCTTTTCGTATGATGCCAAACAAAGGCCACACCAGCAAGGCTCCATAAACACCAATGCCAATGGCCATTGATATATTCAACAACCAGTCGGGAAGATAGTTTAGTTCAGTTACCGAAGAATCCACCCACCATGGGACGCCAAAAAACGCGGCAACTGCCACCAATAACCCCACCTTCCAGCTAAGTGGCCAGCTGCCTTTCCAGTTAAGCGGTTTCCTGGCCATCGCCCACACATAAGCGGCTATTAACAACACCGCCATTACTGTTGGCAAAACAGGACTTAACAAAAACCATTCATACAAAATATTCAGGCCCAGTAACAATTCAGTCATTATGTTCTCCTAAACTAAGCCTTGCCTTTAAGGACAGCCATATAAGCAGGTTTTAACAATTCGTCTTCCAGGAACCAGGCCAGGTAACTGTCCTTTAAAGGATCGATAAGCGGCATGGTGGGAGTCAGCTCCCCGGCATAGTTGAATTCAACCAACCAGGCCGAGCCACGGCGAATGAGCATGGGGCACGAAGTATAACCATCAAATATCTGGTCTGCCGGCTTGCCTTGCATTTGTTGCAGCAGGTTATGCACCATAATAGGTGCACTTTTCTTGACGGTGGCCGCTGTTTTACCGCGTGGCGTACCATTTACATCACCCAATCCGAACACATTCGGGTAACGGGTATGCTGCAGGGTTCCCTTATCCACATCAAGCCAGCCTTTTTGTACGCCATCTGCAACCACCAGACTGCTTTGCCTTACCGCATCAGGGGCATACATGGGAGGTACCACATGCAGAAAATCATAATCTTCTTTATGGACAGCACCATCCTGATCGGTAAAGTAAGCGGTTTTCGCTGAAGGATCAACCCCGGTCAGTTGCCGGTGAAAATGAACTTTGGTGCTAACCGGCAAGGCTTCCCAGCGCTTTAACACCAGATCATTAACTGTTTTCACACTGAAAATAGAGGTGGATGGCGCAAAAAAATCAACCTGTGAATTGTTTTTAACGCCTGACTCATTAAGCCAATCTGCCACCATAAAGGTCATTTTCAGAGGCGCACCGGCACACTTCATGAAGGTGGGTGCCAGTGTCATGACGGCACGGCCACCTTTCTGACGAAATGCATCAATGGCTCTCCAGGTATTGGCGGCGGCATCGGGACTATGGTAGACACTGCCCACACCATTTTGGCCAATAAGAGAAGGGTCCATACCCTCGATTTCATCATATTTTAAAATCAGCCCCGTGGCGACAATCAGGTAATCATAATCAAATTTTTTGCCAGAAACGGTTTGCACCTGGTTCAGTTCCGGCTCAAAACTGGCAACCGCTTCTTGCACCCAATCAACCCCGGGTGGCATTAAGCGTTCATTGCGATCACGGACACTTTGGGTGGAATGCCAAATACCGGTTGCCAACAAGGTATATCCCGGCTGGTAATTATGTTCTTTCTTGGCATCAATAATGGTAATTTTGGCGTTCGGAAGCTGCTTGCGCAAACGATGAGCAGCCGCTAAACCGGCCAGGCCACTACCTGCGATCACAATACTGACATTTGCATCCAATACTGTTTGAGCAGAAGCAGTTTGAGTGACAGGAATCAGGCCAGACATGCCAAGACCTGAAGCCCCCATGATTTTGATAAGTTTTCTTCTGGCTGCAGATAACTCCGGCTTGGTATTAACCATATTCTCTCCTTGGTGAGATTTATGTAAAAACATAAAGTTCTTATATCACAACCATTATAGTTTGTAACAAAAAATATATCAATATATTTAAATGTATAGATATAAATTATCGCGCTACCAAATCTTCATCTTCAGATACAGAACCTATTTTATAGATGAATTCATTGGTTTGATCAAAAAATGCTCAAAAAAACGGGGTAAAATAAAATTCCAGCCTGTGGATAACTGCTAAGAAAATGATTTGTGGATAACTTTTGTATGAAAAGTTCATAAGCAGATCTTCAAATTTTTGTGGATAACTTGTTCAACTTTATCCAATTTCAAAAAGAGCATGAGTAAACAGCAGAATTTTGCTGTAATTTATTGAAAATAAAGAAAATTATAGGGTAAACAGACTTATCCACAGAGCATCTGTCTATTCATCATTTATATATGAATAAGTTTAACAACATAAAAGAAAACCCAAAAACAGCATAAACACCTGTTTTTGGTAATTTTCAAAATTGTCCTGAAAATATAAATTTTGGCCAATAAAAAACTGCATTTATCAGAGGATTCAATATCCAGTAATAAATGCAGTATTAAAAAATCTTGCCGTAAAACCGGCTTTAATAACTGAAAAACCGGTTTTTACAATTTTGCCGGTTCAACACCTGCTGCTTTGGCCGCTTTCCCCCAATTTTCAATTTCTTTTTCAATAAATGCCTGGCTTTCTTGCGGACTGGCAATAAAAACTTCATTGCCAATCGTCGCCAGTTTTGCTTTAAGCTCAGGATCCTGCAAAATTTTGTTCATGGTTTTATTTAATGTCTGGATGGCTTCATCAGGGGTGCCGGTAGGGGCAATCAATGCAATCCAGGCAGTGGCATCAAAATCGGGGACACCCAGTTTATCCAGTGGCTGTACGCCTTCAAAAGCCTGGGCACCACTTTTATTGGCAACGGCAAATACTTTCAGGCGCCCGTCCTGGACCAATGGTTTGATCGCTGGAGCCGCTTCAAACATAACACTGGTATCACCACCCACCAAACCTGCTACCGCGGCAGTGGCACCCCGGTAGGGAACGTGCAGCAAGCTAAGGTCGGTAGCCTGTTTGAACATTTCCATGGTTAAGTGATTGGTTAAGCCAATGCCACCTGAACCATAATTGATTTTGCCCGGATTCTTTTTAATATGGTCAATCAGTTCCAGGACTGTGTTTGCCGGGAAATCGTTGCGGGTCACCAGAAACAGGGGCACCATGGAAACCATGCCAACGGCCGTGAAGTCTTTGGCTGGATCATAAGGCAGGTTGGTATAAAGTGATGGGTTAATGCCCAGTGGACCCGATGCGGCAATAAGCAAATTATAACCATCGGGTTTGTCCCTTTTGGCGGCTTCCACGCCAATAATGCCACCCGCACCACCTTTGTTTTCAACCACAAAAGGCTGCCCCAGTTCTTTCGAAAACTGTTCTGCCAGCAAACGGGCAATCACATCGGTGGTTTGACCGCTGGGATAGGGTACGGTAATACGAACGCTTTTTTCAGGATAAGCGGCCAAGGCTGCAGTAGTAACAAGTGTGCAACCCAGTAAAACTGAAGCGATAAATTTCTTCATATATTGTCTCCATAAGGAAGGATGAATAAGTTCTTTATTGAATAACATTATTTAATTAAACTTTTGGTTTACTCATTGTCTTTCTGCCATGTGGTAATCAGGCGGAAGTTGTTTTCAATATAGAAGTTGTCTGAGGCCGCCAGCAGGCGGTTTGATTTGTCAAAATAAACTCGGGTAATGCGTAAAGCCAGGCAATCTGGTTTAAGTTGCAGCGCCTGTATGCCTTGATGGGGCATAAGGCATGCACCCACTTCCTGATGAACTTTTTCGATTTCCTGATTGAATTCCGTTTTTAAAAGCTCAAAAACACTGGGGTGGTTACCTTTAAGGCGGTTTTTAAGACTTTTGAAAGCAGGATTCAGGTAAATGTGTGAATAGGAAATCAGCAAATCATTCTTGACCAGTTTGCGGTAGGCGTGTAAACGGACCAGTTTTTCGTTAAGCGGTACAAGCAGCTGTTGCGCTATGTCCTGATCGGCCAGTATGGTTTCATGGGCAAAGGGTTCAATGCGGGTTTGTGCGGTATACAGCATTAAATCATTCATGGAACCAAAGGTTGACACATAGACCGATTGGTTTTGTATGGGGGTTGCCGAATTGACAACCGTTCCGGTACTGGGTGACCGGGTAATCATTCCTTTTTCGGCCAGACGACGGGTGGCTTCACGAACCGTATGCCGGCTGACGCCATAAATAGTGCTTAATTGTTCTTCGGTTGGCAAATAGCTGCCTACCGGATATTTGCCTGATTCAATATCCGTGAGCAAGGTTTGATGCAACCATGCATAACGGGGCATCCGCTTGTTGCCGGATTCCCTGGGGGTGGACTTTTTCAGGGGAACAGATTTTTGTTGCATGGCCGGGTTCGTGAATGTCTGGATGGAAGATCATAATTCATATTTAATATACGTACAATTATAAATTATTAAAGTATTTGATTTAATTGAATTTAATTGATAAATATTTATAATGTACGTACAAAAGAAAGTAAATATATTAATGCCTGTGCAAATAAATTTATATAGGGACAAACATGGTTTTTGAATTAACCGGATACGAAACAATAACAACCGAACTGCGTCATGAGCACGTCCTGGTCGTCACCCTTAACAGGCCGTCTGCCGGCAACTCGCTAAATACGCAAATGGGTCATGATTTACTGGATTTATGGAATCGTCTGACGGCCGATGCCGGTCCGGTTCGCTGCGTTATTCTGACGGGGGCACAAGAAAAAATATTCTGTGCTGGCGGCGACCTAAAAGAGCGCAATGGCATGACCCGTGAACAATGGCAAAAGCAGCATGAACTGTTTGAACGCATGTACTGGACGCTGGTTGATTTGCCGGTTCCCGTGATTGCGGCTGTTAACGGGCATGCTTACGGGGGCGGTTTTGAAATGGCCTTAAGCTGCGATTTTATTTATGTTGGCAGCCATGTCCGGTTTGCCTTGCCCGAAGTTGGCCTGGGTATCATGCCAGGTGCCGGTGGAACACAAAACCTGCCACGCGCGATTGGAGAGCGGCGGGCCAAAGAAATTCTCATGACGGGTAAACCGTTTACGGCAGAGCAGGCCCTGGAATGGGGCCTGGTGAATAAAGTTTGCGAACCCGCTGCTGTTCTTGACGCCGCATTGGAAACGGCAACGGTGATTGCCGGTAATGCGCCGCTTTCGGTGAAACAAATCAAGAAATCCGTGCGCTATGGCGGCCAAATGGAATTGCGTACCGCTTACCGTTTTGAAGTGGAAGCCTATAATCATTTGGTTGAAACCGAGGATCGCTATGAGGGTGTGCTTGCCTTCAATGAAAAGCGCAAACCGGTCTTCAAAGGCAAATAAGCAAAATTTAATTCAGGATAAGAAAAATGAATAGTCTGACGCAGGATATTGTCCATTTTATTAGCCAGTTTGATCAATATCCGGTTGATCCGGAGGCATATCGCCTGGCCAAAATTGGCATCATGGACAGCATGGCTTGCATGTTTGCCGGCAGTGAAGAGCCGGTGGTGCAAATTCTGGAAAAGCATTTTGGCCAGCGGGCAGGCAATGGCCAAACTGATGTAGCGGTGCCTTTTCTTGAACAAAAACACTTACCTCTGGAACAGGCGGCTTGCCTGTGGGCAACCGCAGCGCATGCCCTTGATTATGACGATGTAGCCATGTCGGCGCATCCCAGCACGGTACTGATGCCGGTTGTGATGACGGGAGGTATTCATTTGTCGGCATCTGGGCAAGCGGTGTTAAATGCCTATATTTTGGGGTATGAGGTGTGGGCCGAGCTGTTTGCCCGTGAAAAAGACCCCTACCATATCAAGGGATGGCACCCGACTGCCATTTTCGGCACCGTGGCAGGGGCCGCCGCCTATGCGTATTTAAGCCGATTGCCCCAGGCCTTGATTGCCAATGCACTGGGAATTGCTGCCAGCATGGCCAGTGGGCTGGTGGCCAATTTCGGTACGATGACCAAACCCCTACATGCAGGACGGGCAGCCAGTATGGCCATAGAGGCCGTGGAACTGGCCCGTGCAGGCATTACCGCCTGTCCGGATATTTTCGAGCATCGGGCCGGTTTCCTGAAAGCCACTTCGCCGGCAGGCAATGTGGATACCCAGACACCCGCCACATTGGGTCAAACCTGGCGGCTGGTGCAGCAGGGATTGAATATCAAGCAATATCCGGTTTGTTATTCCGGTCACCGGGTGATAGATGGCACCTTGGCCATTATCAATAAAGAAAATTTTAATCTTGAAGATATTGAATCTATTGTCGCCACTATTGGCCAGCCGCAGGCATCCATGCTAAGGAACCCATGCCCTGCAACGGGCCTTGAAGCCAAGTTCAGTCTTGAGTTTGATATTGGCTGTGCATTGCTGGTTCGCAAAGTGGGGTTGGCGGAGTTGAGTGATGATTTTGTCAAAAGGACTGATTTGCAAGCGATATATCCGAAGATACGCATCACGATTACCGATGAGCTTGATCCGGCAGATACCGCTTTCGCCTTGCATGACCGGGTTGTTATTGCATTGAAGGATGGCCGTGTATTTGATTCGGGTAATATCCGTTACCCGATCGGGCATGCCAATTTGCCACTGGATGCCGAAACACTGAAAGCCAAATTCATGGATTGCCTGCAGATCTGGCACAACCATACGGGTATCACCGGCAAGGCCCAGCCATTGTTTGACGCATTGTCCGGGCTGGCGCAACAGGATAATATCCGCGTTACCCTGGACGGGATTTTTGCCTGAATATGACACGACCTTCTGTCCGTTATGTCCGGACAGTTTGTTAATGATGAAGAGAATATGACTATGCTTGCTTCAGAACCCTGCGGTCCGCTTAAAGGTATCCGTATTATTGATTTGACATCGGTGGTGATGGGGCCATTTGCCACGCAGATTCTGGCTGATCTGGGGGCCGATGTGATCAAGGTTGAGTCACCCGCCGGGGATACCACCCGGAATATGGGCTATCGGCAGCATAAAGGTATGGGAGCCAATTTTCTGCATTTGAATCGTAACAAGCGTTCGGTTGTACTGGATCTTAAAACGACGGAAGGTCGTGAAGCCTGTCTGGCCCTGGCTAAAACCGCGGATGTTTTTTTATACAATGTGCGCCCGCAGGCAATGGGCAGACTGGGTTTGTCTTATGAGGCAGTGAAAGCCGTCAATCCGGCAATTGTATATGTAGGGGCTTATGGCTTTGGCAATGAAGGCCCTTATGCCGGGCGGCCTGCCTATGATGACCTTATCCAGGGCATGACCGGTATTCCAAGCCTGTACAGCGAGCAAACCGGTTTGCCACCGCGTTATGTGCCTTTGACCATGGCAGACCGGATTGTGGGTCTGCAGGTGGGTATTGCCATCCTGGCGGGTGTATTGGAAAGCCGGCAATCGGGGCAGGGGCAGTCAATTGAAGTGCCCATGTTTGAGACGATGGCGCAGTTTGTGTTGAATGATCATTTTGGCGGTGCCACGTTTGACCCTCCCAAAGGCGAAATGGGTTATTCCCGTTTGCTGGTGGAACCACGTAAACCGTATCAGGCGGCAGATGGTTATGTTTGCGTGATTGTGCACACCGATGGGCATTGGCAGCGCTTTCTGGACCTGGTGGGCCGACCCGATTTGCTGGTGCCAGGTTCAGTATTTGAGTCGGTGGAATCCCGGGCCCGGCATGTGAACCAGGTATATGGTTTTCTGGCTGACATGATTTTGGGCAATACCGTTGCCTATTGGGTTGAAACCCTGTCGGCGGCAGATATTCCGGTTGCCCCCTTGAATCAGGTGGAAGATTTGCTGGAAGATCCTCATTTGCAGGCGATGGGACAGATTGTGAAAATGGTGCATCCCACCGAGGGTCATTTACGTACGGTGGCACCAGTGGGTAATTATTCACGCACCCCGCCCGGTATTTACCGGCATGCCCCCAATTTGGGCGAACATACTGAAGAAATTTTGCGTGAAGCGGGTTTTTTGCCTGAATCCGGCCTGCCTTGCGAAAAGTGAAATCCAGTGGTGGTGACCTGAATGTGCATGTGGAGGAGCCATTAACATGGCTGGTGATCTGTCATGCCTGAAATTCGGGTGCAATTGCGGTTAAAATCGTTGTCTTTAAACGGAGAACGATTGCATGAGTCAGAAAATCAGAGTGGGTATTGCCGGTTACGGCAATTTAGGTCGTGGTACGGAACTTGCCATTGCAAAAACACCCGATATGGAATTGGTAGCGGTATTTACACGTCGTGATCCAGCCGATGTTGCACTGGTCAATAAAAACGTACCTGTGTACAAGCTGGACGATATTGCCCAATTTCAGGACAAAATAGATGTACTGGTATTGTGTGGTGGTTCGAAAAGCGATTTGCCCGAGCAGGGACCGGCTCTTTCTGCCTTGTTCAACACGGTTGACAGTTTTGACACGCATGCCAAAATTCCGGAGTATTTTGAAGCAGTGAACAATTCGGCCGAACTGGCTGGCAAGACATCCCTGATCGCCATTGGCTGGGATCCGGGTCTGTTTTCAATTAACCGTCTGTTTGGCGAAGCCATTTTGCCAGAAGGCGCTACTTATACGTTCTGGGGCAAGGGCTTAAGCCAGGGGCACTCTGATGCGATTCGCCGCCTGCCGGGCGTTAAGGCCGGTGTGCAATACACCATTCCGGTGGAAGAAGCCATGAACAAGGTACGCAGTGGTACCATGCCTGTACTAAGTACCCGTGAAAAACACAAGCGTGATTGCTATGTGGTGTTGGCCGAAGGCGCCAGTGCCAGTGAAGTGGAACGGTCGATCGTGACCATGCCCGATTATTTTGCCGATTACGACACCACGGTTACTTTTATTACCGAAGAAGAACTCAAACGTGATCACGCGGCCATGCCGCATGGTGGCTTTGTGATTCGCAGTGGCAAAACCGGTACGGGCACCAACCAGGTTATGGAATATTCACTGGCGCTGGACAGCAATCCTGAGTTTACCTCCAGCGTGCTGGTGGCCTATGCCCGTGCCGCTTACAGATTGAACCAGATGGGTCAAACCGGCGCGAAAACAGCGTTTGATGTGCCACCAGGTTTGCTGTCGCCCAAGAGCGCTGCCGAGTTGCGCAAAGAGTTGCTTTGACATCCTCCCCTCCCTCTCGCTAACGCTCGGCCCCAAGGGGCCAGGGAAGGGGATTCCTGCCGTGTTTAGCCCACAGGGGCTAACTCACCTCGGTGGGTTCCTGCTGCAAGTGCAATGCCTGGTTATACACATACCGACAGGAACCGGCAAAGCTGCGCATGGCGCGCTGCTGTTGGCCATTGGGCATCAGTTCGAATCGGTAGGCTTGAAGGCGTTGCATAGGGTTAGTATAACCCCGTGCTATCCATCCCCACCATGAATGATGGGGCTTTCCGCACTTAGTGGTAAATATTCGTTACCACGCAGGAGCGTGGGGACCACTAAGTTCTAAAAAAACAGGCTGTATATACTGCATCCTGTTTAAAGCCGCTGTCGCAAACCGTATGTGACAGCGGCTTTTTTATGCGTGTTCTATCAATACAGATTGGCCCTTTGAACAATCACCATTGAGCCATTGCCAGCTTTCAATGAGTTTTAGTTTGCCATTCTGTTCTGTGAGTATAGTGCTATGGCATTGGCCTGCACGTATGTCATCATTCAGGTTTACATGATGATAGAACATGGTAAATGTATTGTCGCCCGTCATTACGCCAATCAGGTGTCCTTTTTTAATGGCACCTCCTGAATAAACGGCTTCTATTTGCTTGCCATCCTGTTTATAGTTAAAAACGGTTTCGCCAGATACCTCTCCATTTGCTGTATTTTCTGCATTTATAAATTTTTTATTATTTAAAATATTTGCCATTATCTATTCTGATTTAATTTGAAATTAATTTCAGTTTATACGATTTTTTTTGAATTAAGCCTGGACGGCAATCAGGTTGCGCACCTGACGCGCGGCTTCAAGCACTTCACCGGCCGTCATGCCGACAGGGCCAATGCCCTGTGATACCAGATAATCGGCTGCGGCGCCATGCAACCATACCGCTCCGGCAATGGCCTGTTCAGGCGTGATACCCTGTGCCAGACAGGCGCCAATCATGCCTGCCAGCACGTCACCGGTGCCTGCTGTGGACAGGCCCGGGTTGCCGGTGTGATTAACCGTGATCTCACTTTTTGGGCTGCAGATAACGGTTTGATAGCCTTTCAGGACCGTCCAGGCGGTATATTTTCCTGAAATTTGTCGTGCTGCCTGATTCCGGTCTTTCTGGATATCGGCAGTGGTGCAACCCAGCAGCCGGGCCGCTTCACTGGGGTGAGGTGTCAAGACCAGTGAACCCTTTTCATGGGAAAGCGCAAAGGCGTGTTCAGACAAGAGGGTCAGGGCATCGGCATCCAGTACAATGGCGGCATGCGGATAACGGTTGAAGAGGGTTGCCAGGCAATTTTGCGCCAGTGGTGTCAGGCCCATGCCGCAACCGGCCACCCATGCGCCAATATCTTCTTTGCCCAGCAGTTTGCCTGCCGTATTGAGCATGAGTTCGGGCTGCACGGTATCGACTTCCAGTGGTTGGCTGTCCTGGGTAAAACCGACATGAACCCGTCCTGTACCCTGTTTCAGGGCCGCGCGCGCTGCCAGCAGGGCCGCACCCACCATGTTTTTGCCACCGGCCAGAATGCCCAGGGTACCAAAAGTACCCTTGTGGCTGTCCAGGGGGCGGGGCTGGCACAGTTCCGGAAAATGCTGTCGGGCGAAGCGGGTATATTCAATAATCATTTAAAGTTTCAACTTTTTATGATGGTGTGTTTATACGGAAGGCGCGGCAGAAAAAACCACATGGCTCCAGTGAACCTCATTGCGACCCAGCGTGTCACCCTTGTGAACACTGTGATGCAGCAGGTGCAGGCCATGTGCCTTGCCCAGTTCAATTACTTCCTCATCGGGAATATCAAACATATGGCGGTCGACAGGTACCGGACCATGACGCAGGGACAGGGACATGACGCCATTGGGCAGGAGCAGGCCTTTGCAAACGTGCATGGCGGTTTCCCTTTCTTTTGGTGTCAGGTGCATCCATACCGCGGTTAACAGTAGCAGGTCATACTTTTTTTTGCTGGCGGTAATGGTGTGCAAATGGGGCAGGTTATCGTCAATCCAGTTGATTTGTTCCTGGGCATGCAGTTGCTGGCCATGTTCACGCATACCGGCAGTGGGTTCAACGGCATCCACAAAGTGGCCAGCCCGAGCCAATGCGGCGGCATCGCGACCGGTACCGGCACCAATATCCAGAATGCTGGCCAGTTTGTCGTGAATGGGGTAATAGTGCATGACGGCCTTGTGGACTTTTTCAAACGTGACGCTTTCATAGTCTTTGGCGAATTTTTCGGGCTTTTGAGCGTAACCTCGTGTTCCTGGAACAGATGACATCATGATTATGTAATATGAAGAATGTTAAAAAGATGGAATAATCATAGCGCAATCAGGGACTGCTGGAAACGTTGGTATTTATTCCGCAGTCAGGCAAGCAAGTCAATCATCAGGAAACAGGCATGGAGAATGCAGACACGATTGTGTCCATCAGGGAACTGGACAAAACATATAAAAACGGTTTTAGTGCGCTTAAAAAGGTCAGTCTTGATATTCGGCGCGGGGAAATCCTGGCCTTGCTGGGGCCCAATGGTGCCGGTAAAACCACCTTGATTGGCATCGTGACCGGTTTGCTGAATGCGACCGGTGGCAGCGTAACTGTTGATGGCATGGATATTGTCCGGGATGCCAGGAAAATACGCCCCAAGATTGGTCTGGTGCCCCAGGAGCTGTATACCGATGCTTTTGAAACCGTCTGGGCCACTGTCAGCTTCAGTCGGGGACTGTTTGGCAAGCCGTCCAATCCGGCTTATATCGAAAAGGTATTGCGTGATCTGTCATTATGGGACAAACGCAAGAACAGGCTTTTGAGCCTTTCCGGAGGTATGAAGCGGCGAGTGTTAATTGCCAAGGCCCTGGCCCACGAACCGGACATTTTGTTTCTGGATGAGCCCACTGCAGGGGTGGATGTGGAACTTCGTCATGATATGTGGCGTATGGTGCGTCGTTTACGGGAAAACGGGGTAACCATTATTTTGACCACCCATTACATTGAGGAAGCTGAAGATATGGCAGACCGGATTGCGGTGATCAATCATGGTGAAATTGTGCTGGTGGAAGAAAAAGCAACTCTGATGCGTCAGTTGGGCAAAAAAGAGCTGCATGTGCAGCTCAATACTCCGCTGATGTTTATTCCGCCCGAGTTGGCAGCATTTCGGTTGAGTCTTGCCGATGGGGGTAAAACACTGGTTTATAGCTATGATACCCAGCAGGAGCAGGGCGGTTCCGGTAATATCGCTTTATTTCTGAAACGGCTGGGCCAATCGCAGATTGAATTCTCCGATCTGAAATCAAAGGAAAGTTCACTGGAGGAAATTTTTGTCAATCTGGTCAAGGAGCGGTCATGAATTGGTATGCCATTAAAGCCATTTACCTGTTTGAAATGAACCGGGCTTTCCGGACCCTGACGCAAAGCATTGCTTCGCCGGTATTGTCCACTTCCCTGTACTTTGTGGTGTTTGGTGCGGCCATCGGTTCGCGCATGGGGCAGGTGGACGGGGTCAGTTACGGGGCGTTCATCATACCCGGCCTGATCATGCTTTCCCTGCTTAGCGAGAGTATTTCCAATGCCTCGTTTGGCATTTACATGCCACGCTGGTCGGGAACCATTTACGAAATACTGTCGGCGCCGGTCTCTTTTGTGGAAGTGGTTGTTGGTTATGTGGGGGCGGCAACCACCAAATCGGTTATGGTGGGTGCGTTGATATTATTAACAGCACGGCTGTTTGTGGATTATGAAATACAGCACCCGGTCTGGATGCTGCTGTTCCTGTTTCTGACAGCGGTCACGTTCAGCATGTTCGGTTTTATTATTGGCTTGTGGGCGGAAGGCTTTGAAAAACTGCAAATCATTCCGTTAATGGTGATCACACCGCTTACTTTTCTGGGTGGCGCGTTTTATTCCATCAATATGTTGCCCGAGTTCTGGCAGAAAATTGCTTTGCTGAACCCGGTGGTCTATTTGATTAGCGGTTTTCGCTGGAGTTTTTACGGTGTATCCGATGTTAATCACCATATCAGCCTGGGCATGATCGTGGTGTTCCTGTTTGTTTGCCTTGGCTTTATTGCCTGGCTGTTCAGGACCGGTTACAAGCTTAAGCAATAACTGTGATGGTCGGTCACAAAAAAACAGCCCCTTGAGCATTACATTCAAGGGGCTGTTTGCCATTATGTGCCATATAGGGACCGTATCAGGCGCTTTTATCCTGATCGTCCGCATGACTGTTGGTATCTGAAGTGCCGTCAGTGTTGCTGTTACTGTCTGGATTTTCAGGGGTGCTGCCAGCATCATTGCCGTTCTCGGTATTGGCGTTGTCCGTAGTGACCAGTTCCACGACCTTGGTGCGTGACATCATGCCTATGAATTCATCATTTTCATCGGTAACGGCCAGCGGCTGATCAGACTGCAGCATATGGGTCAGGACGGCATCCAGGCCGGTGCTGGCCGGCACACTGATAATATCCTTGACCAGACTGGAAATATCACGCAGCCCGCTTCTGACCGCCTGTTCGGCATCGCTAAAATGCAGGATGCCGGCAATCAGATTACCATCAAGCACGGGGGCAAATTGGTAATCGTACTGTTTCATTCTTTCCAGTGCCAGTGTTGGACGGGTCCGCATGGACAGGGTCAAACGGGTTTGGTTGACGGCATGGCCCGCATTCAGGATCTTGCTGCGGTTGACATCCTGCAGGAATGCCTCGACATACTCATTGTTGGGTGAGAGCAGGATATCTTCGGGTGTGCCCTCCTGGATCAGTTCTCCGTCCTTTAGGATGGCAATCCGGTTGCCCAGCCGCAGCGCCTCATCCAGGTCGTGGGTAATGAACACGATGGTTTTGTTCAGGCGCGATTGCAGCTCCAGCAGCTGGTTTTGCATTTCCCGGCGAATGAGAGGGTCAAGCGCTGAAAAAGCTTCATCCATGAGCAATATTTCAGCATCGGTGGCCAAGGCCCGTGCCAGGCCAACCCGCTGTTGCATGCCGCCGGACAGCTGGCTGGGGTATTGGTTTTCAAAACCGGCCAGGCCAACCTGTTCAAGCCAGTAACGGGCGGTTTCCTGTGCCTTGTCTTTGTCAACTCCCTGGATAATCAGTCCGTAGGCGGCGTTTTCCAGGGTGGTTTTATGGGGCAGCAGGCCAAAGCGCTGGAACACCATACTCATGGTTTTCTGGCGGAATTTTTCCAGTTCTTTTTTGCCCAGTTTCATCACATCGGTGCCATCAACCAGGATCTGGCCGGCGGTGGGTTCGATAAGCCGGTTGAAGTGGCGGATTAACGTGGATTTTCCCGAACCGGACAGGCCCATAATGACATAAATGCTGCCTTCTTCAATATTCAGGGAAATATCTTTCAGGCCCAGGGTATGCTGGCTTTGGGTTAGCAACTCTTCTTTGCTCATGCCCCGTTTGACGGCATCCAGCCATTTTTCCGGCTGTTTGCCGAATATTTTGTAGATATTCTTGACTTCTATTTTGCTCATTGTGTACCCCTGATCTGTTTGCGTTTTCCATAAGACTGGGTAATGCGGTCAAATAGCACGGCAAGAATGACAATCCCCAATCCTGCCAGCAGGCCGCGGCCCACTTCCAGGCGGTTAATGCCCAGCAAGACCTCATAACCCAGCCCGCGGGCACCAATCATGGAGGCAATCACCACCATGGAAAGCGCCATCATGGTGGTTTGGTTAATACCGGCCATGATGTTGGGCAGGGCCAGGGGAATTTGCACACCAAACAACTGTTGTGTGCCAGAGGCACCAAAGGCCTTGGAGGCTTCCAGCACTTCGGCGTCAACCAGACGGATGCCAAGGTCGGTTAAGCGGATAACCGGTGGTACGGCATAAATGACGGTGGCGATAATAGCCGGAATTTTACCCAAGCCGAACAGCATCACGACAGGGATCAGGTAAACAAAGCTGGGCATGGTTTGCATGATGTCCAGCACGGGGAGCATGATGGCGCGGAACCGGTCGAATTTAGCCATGAGAATGCCCAAGGGAATACCGATAAGGATGGAAAGTCCGGTGGCCATGATCATGAGCGAGAGCGTTTGCATGCCGGCGTCCCACAGGCCAAGTGCACCCAGCAGGAATAGCAGCACACCCATACCCAGGCTGAAACTGAGGCGGCGGCTCATGCCATAGGCAATTAGCATGGTGGCAATAATGACGCTCCACCAGGGCGCATTCCGTAATAATTGTTCAAGCCAGACCAGGGCGGTCAGGAAGGGTTCTGCCAGGCTGTTAAGGGTATCGGCATAGTTCATGACCAGGGTATCGACAAAGTTGTCAATATCGTCACGTATGCCACGAGGGGAAATGAGTTCTGGAAACATAAGTTATCCGTTTTTTAGATGGAAGAGCAACCGCGACCAGCCCGGTTCCCGTGGAAGGGAAACGGGCCGGAAGCCGTTGTTTTTTATTGTGACGGTAATTCTTACAGGGAGGATTGGACGCGTTGTGCCACGTCTTCGGGAACCCATTGTGTCCATGTGTCGGCATGGTTTTTCAGGAACCACAGCGCAATATCGCGTGGATCATCCCCGGTTTCTTCCATGCGTGCCATGGCGGCATCCAGGACGGGAAGAGGGAGTTTTACTTTAGAGAAAAATTCGGCCAGTTTGGGCGCCTGATTGGCAAACTCCACGTTAATGCCGGTGAAGACCGGGTTTTCAGGATAGGCTGCCGGTTGTGGATTTTCACAGTTCAGGGAAGTCAGGCAGCGGTTTTTTTCTTCATCGTATGGCGGCATTTCAAGCTGAACCAGTTCCAGGGAACTGACCAGCGGTGTCGGGAACCAGTAGTAGAAAACAAAGTCCTGTTTGCGTTTGTAGGCAGAGGTCAGGGCCGCTTTTTGTGCCGCACCGGTGCCGGGTGAGTACATATTGAAGCTGTCTTCAAGATTGAAGGCTTTATGCAGGTTGTTGGTAACGACTTCACAGCCCCAACCGGCCGGGCAACCGTAAATGCGGCCTTTGGAGGGGTCTTCGGGATCTTTGAATTTGTCTTTGTATTTGACCAGATCGGCAGCGGTTTTCAGGTCGGGGTATTTTTCCGCCGTGTATTTGGGAATGAACCAGGCTTCACCACCGGTGAAAATATCGCCGGTTTTTTTGACTTTGCCTGACTGGACGGCCTTTTCCCATGGGTCACGCACACTATTGAGCCAGACTTCGGGCTTGACATCCAGGTTGCCGCGCTCAAGGGCGGCAATGGCGGGCAGGGTTTCGGTGGGCAGGATATCGGTTTTGCAGCCATAGCCTTTTTGCAGGATATAGCTTTCGATATCCGCCAGGATAAGATTGGATTCCCAATTCATGCCACCAATATTGATGGGGCGGTTAACTTCACATTGAGGGGTGTCAGCAGCCTGGGCAGATTGGGCCAGGCCCAGGATAGCCATTGAAAAAATGGTTGCTGAGAGGAGTTTATTAGGTTTAAGCATGGCGCTAAGCCTCCTTAAGTTTCGCAGGTTACTGAAGAATAACTGTGCTTGCCAAAGAGGGTGTGCGGAAAACGGCACTGCCGTCGATACATACCAACATTAATTGAAGGGTGAAATAAATTTACCCATTGACAGGTTAAATCATGTGAGTGACATGATGAACACAATTTGAATATATAAATTTTATAGACCGTCAGTTTAACAAAAATAATCATATTTATCAAATATTTCCATTTAATTTATTTTGTTTAATATGTAATTAAATAATTATTTAATATTTAAAGTTATTTGTTTTTGAGATTTTGACAGGTAAAAAATTGAATTATTTTTTTTCCGTGAATATTTATTTTCTGGTTTTTTCATCATGCTTTTTTGGGTGGCCCGTGTGGGTTGCACTGTGATTTCAGCCAAAGGAAATGACTGCCTGGAACACGTCTGGCAATTTGTGGCGGGATTGCCCTTAATGAAAGGCCAAATTAAGCTATGATTAGGGGCAGGAGGATGGGAGCGGTCAGATTCATGGTCTTCTCAACGAAACAGACGCCAAATGAATGTTTATGGATACAAACAATAAAATTCTTTTCTTTGGAGATACGCATGGCGGATTTGATCATTGCACTGAGATTGTCAGGCAAATCAAACCCCAGGCCATTGTGTTTCTGGGAGATATACAAACACCGTATCCGTTTCATGAACAACTGGCCAATATCATCAATCTGACTGAGGTCTGGTGGATTCACGGCAATCACGATACCGACACCGAACAGCAATACGACAATCTGTTCCTTTCCGAATTGAAACACCGTAATTTAAGCGGCCGGGTGTGTGAGGTGGCGGGAGTGCGGATTGCCGGCCTGGGAGGGGTCTTTCGCGGAAAAATCTGGGATCCGGCCAAGCCTGGCTGGAATTTTTATTCTCCTGAGGCGTTTATTGCCGGGGGCGGTTTCCGTGCCAGCTGGCGCAATGGCGTGAATCTGCGGCATCGCAGCACGATTTTTCCTTCCGAGTACGAGGCCCTGTTAAAAGAGAAAGCCGATGTACTGGTGACGCATGAGGCGCCCTCGTGTAACCGTTTCGGCTTTCAGGTGCTCGATGAGCTGGCCCGTCATTTGGGCGTGCATACGCATTTTCATGGCCATCATCATGATAATTACGATTACAGCGCTCATTATGCACGTATGGGCTTTCGTACCTTTGCGGTGGGTTATCGGGGGGTTACGGCCCTGGATGGCCGCATCATCTTGCCCGGTGAAATGGATGGCCAGCATGAAAACCGGGTGGCCAGGATATTGCACGGCGGTTAATGGCAGATAACGGCGTTGATGCCTTGTAAATGGGCGGCAGACGGGAAGGGGTCTGTCTTGACATTACCCTTGTGGGAAGGTTTAAGATAGGCGTGTATTTTCAATCTTGTTTAAGCAATAGGAAACCATCATGGAAAAGGAATTGGAATTTAAGGTGGATGGCATGAGCTGCGGCAATTGTGTCGCCCATGTCAAGAAAGCCCTGGAGGAAATAAAGGGTGTAGAAGCTGCCCAGGTCAGTCTTGAAGAAAAAACGGTGAAAGTCAGCACCAATGGCCAGGTCAGCATGGCACAAATCCGGCAAGCCATCGAAGACGCCGGCTATGATGTGATTTGAATGCCATTGACCTATCATCATGATATGAAAACGCCCTGGTACCTGGAATGTCTTCCTGCCAGGGCGTTTTCAGCCAATAACAGGCTGGCTGGCCTTAGTGTGGAACGGGAAAATCATTCCCAATATCGGCGGTCCCGGTATTGACGATTGTTCTGGTAGCGGCGGTTGTTATCGTACGTGCGTCGGTAGTACCGGTTATCACGATCGCGGCTACGGCGGTATGAACGGTCATCATCCCGGTAAAGCTGATTGCCGATCAGGCCTCCAAGGGCTGCACCACCTACAGTCACCAAAGGGTCACCTTCGGAAACCACGGCACCCGCCAAACCACCCAGTGCGGCACCACCTACGGTGGCGGTTGTACGTTGGTTGCTGTTGTAGCCATACCGGTCATATCCGGCACATCCGGTAATAGCCAGGCTGAACAGCCCAATCAGAATAATGCGACTTTGGCTTTTGAGGTTCATCATCAACTCCTTGCAATGTCAAACGCTGTCAAGCTCATCATCTCAAATGTAAGGAGAACGGATTGTTATTGTCCGCAACAGATGTTTCCAGATTTGGCTATGACGCTTTTTGGAAACCTATTGAAAAAAACAGTAGAATCAGTCAGTTGTCGCTCGTTCTGTTTCCATGGGAAATTGCATGAACAGTGCTTTTCCCAGGGCAGGGTTGATGTGGCTGTCCAGGAATCCCTCTTCTTCGTAGAGCTGACGTGCCGCCGTATTGCCTTCAAGGACTTTAAGGGTGATTTTGCAGCAACCCAGGTTTTTGGCCAGTTGTTTGACCCGGCCAAGCATGAGCTTGCCAATACCCTGGCCACGATAGGGCCTTAACACCGCAAAGTCCTGGATATTAAGCAGGGGTTTGCAGGTAAAAGTGGAGAAGCCTTCCATGCATAAGGCTATTCCAGCAGGCTGTTGTTGGCGGAAAGCGAGAATCGTGTAGATATTGCTGCGTTTTTTCAGGGAGGAAATCAGGTTTTTCTGTACATGGGCTGATAACTCCTGCCCACCGCCGGAGGGGTCGGAAGCGTAATCATTCAAGACAGTTAATATTGCCGCAGCGTGAGCCGGGTTTTCCAAATCGGCAATAATGAGGTCAATCATGAGTATTCCTTACTTTTATTTAATTTGGGTGTATTTCAAGTCGATATAGCCAACGGGATGACGCAGTATTCCACTGATATTTTCTTTTTGCAGATAAATTTGATTATAGAAAAAAAGCGGAAAAATGGGCATTTCGTCAAACAGGATCTTTTCAGCCTGTAAAAGCAGATCCCAGCGTTTTTGGGCATCCGGCTCGGTGTTCGCCTGGTTAACCAGACTGTCGTATTCAGGGTTGACCCAACCGGTGCGGTTCATGGACGAGTTGCCCAGGAAACTTTCCAGTGAGTTGTAAGGGTCGGCATAATCATTGACGAAAGAACTGCGTGAGAATTGCAGTTCAAGCCCGCGTTGCTTGGCATAAAAAACCTTGCTTTCAATGCTTTGCAGCTGGATATCCACACCCAGGGTTTCCCGGTACATGTTTTGTATGGCCTCGGCAATTTTCCGGTCGCTGGGGTTGTTGATATAGCTAAGGGTGACAGGGGGCAGGGTTTGGTAATTTTCATCGGCCATACCCTTGGCAAGGTGCTGTTTGGCGGCTTCCGGGTTGGTGCTTAGCAGATGGCCGCTTTCTTCACGGAAATCTTTGCCATTGGGGCCGGTAAAACCCGGTGCCACAAAACCGTAGGCGGCCTGGCGTCCCTGTTTGGTGACATATTTCACAATGTCTTCCTGGTTGACGGCCAAGGCAAATGCCTTGCGGATATCCGCATTCTGGAAAGGGGGCATTTGGGTATTGAAGCGGAAGAAATAACCGCCGGCCTGCGGTACATTCCTGAAGTCTTTATGGTCTTTGACTTTATCATACAGGGCGGATGGCAGGGGCGAGGGTGTCATGTCCAGTTCGCCGGTGCGATACATCTGATACGAGGTGTTCGGGTCATTGACCATGGCAAAATCCACGGCATCAATTTGTACACTGGCGGCATCCCAGTAATGCGGGTTTTTTTCAAAGCGCATGTTTTGCGCATGTTTCCAGTCTTTTAGCAAAAAAGGCCCGTTACTTACATAGGTCTTGGCTTCGGTATGCCATGTTGGGTTGGCCTGGGCCACTTTCCGGTTAAGGGGTGCGAAGTTCGGATTGGTAATGACATTAAGGAAAGAGACATTGGGTGCTTCCAGTGTGATTTCCAGGGTGTGATCATCCAGTGCCCTGATGCCCGGATCCTGGCCTTTGCCCTCGTTGAAGGCTTTGGCACCGGCAATGGGGTAAGCCAGAAAAGCGGCTGGTGAAGCGGTTTCAGGGGCCAGCATGTGGGTCCAGCCGTAAACGAAATCATGGGCTGTTACCGGGTCGCCATTGGACCACCTGGCGTTGGCACGCAACTTGAAGGTATAGGTTTTTCCATCATCGGAAACCTGCCAGCTTTCGGCGGTGGCCGGGGCTGCCAGATGCTGCTCATCGAGCCTGACCAGGCCCTCAACCAGGTTGTTGAGCGGTTCCCAGGAAATCAGGTTGAAACCGGCGGCCGGATGCAATGAGGTCGGTTCCTCGGTGTTGTTCAGGCGCAGCACCTTTTCAGCTAAAGCGGGACCAGACAGGGTGGTCGTCAAAACGCTTACAAGACAGGCAGCCAACAGTTTTTGTTTCATGGGGAATATCCTTCGTTAAGCAGTTGCGTGATTGCCTGTTTTGTTTTACAGGCAGGCGGATAAATTACTACGGGTGCGTAAGTCTTGCAACCAGCACAGGCTTTGTTGAGTGTGACTGATTGTAGTGAGTTTGGGCGGGACTTTGTCGCAAATAACCAGGGCCTTGGGACATCGCTGGTAAAAACTGCAGGCCGGTGGCGGTGAAAACAGGTCAGGCGGCTGACCGGGAATGGGCTGCAGGCTTTCGCGCGCCATATCCAGTCTCGGGACAGATTGCAGCAAACCCTGGGTGTAAGGGTGTTGCGGATGATAGAAAATATCCCGTTGGGAGCCCGATTCCACACACTGCCCGGCATACATGACGGCTACCTGGCTGGCAATTTGTGCCACCACCCCCAGGTCATGGGTGATCAGGATGATGGAAATGCCGGTGGCGGCCTGGATATGGCTGAACAGGTCCAGGATTTGTGCCTGTATGGTTACATCCAGGGCCGTGGTAGGTTCATCGGCAATCAGCAGTTCCGGTTCACACATCAGGGCAATGGCAATGACCACGCGCTGGCGCATGCCTCCCGACAATTGGTGCGGATACTGGCCCAACCTTTCCTGTGGATTGGCAATACCGACCAGGGAAAGCATTTTTTCGGCTTTTTGTCTGGCAATATCAGGCGTCAGGTTTTGATGCCTGATAACGCCTTCGGTTAATTGTTCCCCAATGGTCAGGGTGGGGTTCAGTGCTGTCATCGGGTCCTGGAAAATCATGGCAATCCGGTTGCCCTGCAGCTGGCGCATGGCCTTTGCATCCAGATCCAGCAGGTTTTGTCCCTTAAACAGGATTTCACCCTGGGTAATCCTGGCGGAGTGCTTTGGCAACAGCCCCATGATGGCATTGCAGGTAACCGATTTGCCGCAGCCCGACTCACCTACAATGGCCAGGGTTTCACCGGGTCGCACGGTGAGCGACAGGTCACGTACGGCATGAATCTGTCCGCCATGGGTGCGGAACTGGATTGAAAGATGTCGAATTTCAAGCAAGGCAGGTGTATTCATCGCTATTTCTTCAGTTTTGGGTCCAGGGCATCCTGCAGGCCATCTCCCAGCACATTGAAGGCAAACATGGTCAGGGAAATGAACAGGGCCGGGAAAAACAATTGCCACCAGTCACCGGACAAGATAACGGGTAAGGCATCATTGGTCATGACACCCCAGCTGGCATGGGGGGCCTGTATGCCCAATCCCAGGAAGCTCAGGAAAGCTTCCGCAAAAATCGCGCTGGGTACGGTCAGTGTCATTTGTACAATAATGGGGCCCATGGTGTTGGGCAGCAGGTTTTTACGGATAATGCGGCCGGTGCTGGCACCGAAGGTTTGTGAGGCCGTGACAAACTCGAGGTTTTTGAGTTGCAGGACCTGGCCGCGCACGATCCTTGCCATGCTGATCCAGCCGGTGATGGTCAGGGCAATGATAATGGTTAACAGGCTGGGTTTCATGACTACCATTAGCAGGATCACCATGAGCAAATAGGGCAGGCCATACAGGATTTCGACAATACGCATCATGACGGTATCGGTTTTGCCGCCTTTCAGGCCGCTGTATCCACCGTATGCCACTCCAATCACAAAATCAATCAGGGCCGCCATGAATCCGACAAACAGTGAGATCCGGGCACCTTGCCAGGTCCGGGTGAAGACGTCTCGACCCAGGTCATCGGTGCCAAACCAATGCAGGGCTGAAGGTGGCAGGTTTTGGTTTCTGAGGTCCTGGGCGGTGGCGGAATAAGGGGAGAACAGGGGGGCAAACAGGGCCATACCGATCAGCGCCAGCAAAAATACCAGCCCGAGCATGGCCAGTTTATTGCGGCGCAGTCGTTGCCAGGCATCCTGCCAGTAGGAAACATAAGGCCTTTGCATGGCCTGATGGCTATCTTCCGGGTTTTTAACGGCCGGTTGCAGCCATTCGGGCGGAAAATGGTCTTGCTCGTGTCCGCTCATGCCTGCGCCTCTTTATGGTGAAGTCGTATGCGGGGATCCAGCAGGCAATATGCCATATCGACCAGAAACAGCATGAAAACCAGAATGGTACTGTAGAAAACGGTGGTGCCCATGATAACGGGATAGTCGCGGGTGCTGATGGAGTCGATGAAATAGCGACCCATACCTGGAATGGCAAAAATCTTTTCGATCACGAAAGTACCGGTCAGGATGGAGGCCATCAGGGTGCCCAGCAGGGTCACGACCGGCATGAGCGCATTGCGCAGGGCATGCCGGATAACCACCCGCATGGGTGACAGGCCTTTGGCACGGGCCATTTTGATGTAGTCCTGCGTGAGGGTTTCAAGCATGCTGGCGCGAATCAGTCGGGCAATGATGGCCATGGGGGCGGTCGCCAGGGCGGTTACCGGCAACACCATATGCATGGGCGTACGCCATGTGGCGGCCGGAAACCAGCCCAGATTGACGGCAAATTCCTGGATCAGCAGGGTGGACAGCACGAAATTGGGGATGGAAATGCCCAGTACGGCAATGCCCATGCACAGGTGGTCAATCAAGCCATTATGGTGTAGGGCGGCCATGACGCCCAGCACCAGGCCCGAAACCAGGGCAATGCCAATGGCCCACATGCCCAGTTCGAATGAAACCGGAAAACCGCGGCCAATCAATTCATTGACGGTGGTATCGGGATTGGCAATGGACGGTCCGAAGTTGAAGGTGGCAATTGATTTCAGGTAGCTGAAGTACTGGATGTACAGGGGTTGGTCAAGTTGGTGGAAGGCGCGCAGGTTCTCTTGCACGGCAACACTGGTTTGCCGGTCCTGTTCAAAAGGAGAGCCCGGAATCAGGTGCATCAGGATAAAAGTGAGCGAGGCGATCGTGAGGATCGTGCCGATCATGAGCAGGAATCGTTTGATGAGGTAGTTTTTCAAGTTAGCGGTTTCCTTCGGCAATGAGGTGGCAGGCGGCAAAATGGCCCGGTGCATGCTCTTTCCAGACAGGAGCCTGTTGCCGGCAAATGGCCTGTGCCTGCGGACAGCGGGTATGAAATACACATCCGGCCGGTGGATTGATGGCACTGGGCAGTTCGCCCTTGAGCAAAATACGTTGCCGCTGTTTTTCCAGATCGGGGTCGGGCACCGGGATTGCGGAAAGCAATGCCTGGGTATAAGGGTGCAGGGGATTGGCATATAACTCATCGCTGGCAGCCACTTCGGCCATCTGGCCCAGATACATGACACCCACCCGGTCTGACAAGTATTTCACCATGGCCAGATCATGGGCAATAAACAGGTAAGTGAGGCCTTTTTCTTGCTGCAGGCGTTGCAAAAGCAGCACAATCTGGGCCTGGATGGAGACGTCAAGGGCCGAAATCGGTTCATCGGCAATGATGATATCCGGCTCGAGAGCCAGTGCACGGGCAATGCCTACGCGCTGGCGCTGGCCACCCGAGAATTCATGCGGGTAGCGGTGTGCCTGGGTGGGACTTAACCCCACTTCTTCAAGGAGTCTGTAAACATGTTGGCGCAGGGCGTTTTTGTCTTTATGAACCTGATGGATTTCCAGCGGTTCGGCAATAATTTCAAAAATGGTGGCGCGTGGGTTAAGCGAGGCGTAAGGGTCCTGGAAGATCATCTGGACCTGGCGGCACCTTGTTCTGTTGTCTTGTTCGCTTGCCTGGTGGATATCTTTGCCATGAATGTATACCTGGCCTGCCGTGGGCGGGTACAGGCCCATAATGGTGCGTCCCACCGTGGACTTGCCGCAGCCGGATTCTCCCACCAGGCCGAATGTTTCACCTTGATGGATATCGAATGAAATACCGTTCAGGGCCTTGACGGTCTGGTGTTTGTCGATGGAGAAATGTTTTTTCAGTGCCCGGACGGATACCAGCGGCAGGTTATTGTTCTTATGGATGGCCATGACAATGCAATGTAAAAAAGTCTTGTTGGGACGATTTTAACAGCAATGATGGTGTAAACCCATGGTCTGGCGCAGGGATAAGGGTTAGGCCGGATCGTTTTTTTGCATGGCCAGGCGCATGACCGGAAAGGTCAGCCAGGCATAGATGCCAGCCAGAGCCGCGCAGGCGATGCAGAGCCAGGGCAAATGGGTGCTGACATAAAGCCATTTGAAGGTTTCAATACTGAGGGCGGACATGAACATCATGATCAGGCTCATGGCACCGGCCACCACGCCTTTGGGAGCCGTTGAGGAAAGCAGGGTCAGGCGGTACAGGACGGCAAAACTCAAGCCTTGGGCAAAGGACAGCAGGCTCATGCCCACAATCAGCCCGGCCAGGGTAAAGGCGGGCAGCAGACCGGCCAGCAACAGGCTGAGTCCACCCAGAAAAACCAGTGGCAGTGCATAGTAGACGGTTTGACCAAGTGGAACTTTCCCGGACAGGCGGGCCAGGGTCAGGTTACCCAGGATCAGGCAGGCAAAAATGGGAATCTGGGATTTGGCATAGCCCAGGTTATCCAGGCCAAGGTCTTTGACCAGAAAAACCGGAGACAGTCCGATCCAGATCAGCATGGGTAGTCCGATAATCGGACTGAACAGGGCCAACTGCATGAACGTCCGGTTGCGCAGAATGGTTTTGTAGTGGGCCAGGACGCTGCGGATGGGCTCTTTGGGGGCATGCAGGTCAACGGTTTCGGGCATGTGGCGAAACAGGCCAATCAGGCTCAGGCAGCAAATGCCGGCAATCAGGATGAACCCCCAGTGCCAGGACGCATAACTGATGAGGGCGGCACCGGCCAGCGGGCCCAGCAGGGGAGCAATAAGCGCAACATTGGCCATCAAAGCCATGACTTTAATGGCGGTGCTTTCCCGAAAGGCTTCCTGGATACTGACATACCCTACCGCTCCGATGAAGCAGTGCGACACACCCTGCAGCAGTCGCATGAACATGAAGCTTTCAATATTGACCGTGAACAGGATCAGGATATTGGTAATGGCGTAATACAGTGTGCCAGCCAGCATGACCCGCCGCCGTCCATACCGGTCAGACAGGGGGCCGATCAGCCACATGAGGAGGGCACCACCCAGAATGTACAGCGACATTGAAGAGGCAACCCAGCTGTCATCCACCTTGAATTCATGCGTAATGGTGAGCATGGCTGGCTGCACCAGGTCGTTGCCAATATAAACCGCAAATTCAAACAGAACCAGTGCCACTGGAAACCAGATGAGGTCACGTTGATGTTTTTTAGTGTGGGTGGGTGTCATGAATGGGAAAACAGCTAAGATATTGGTACAACGATAGTGAGTCTGGCTGAAAGATGGAAAGTGGTGATTTTTGTACCGGGCATTTGCGTTGGTATTGCGTATTTCGGTAAGGAGTATAGCAGCTTGAATAAAGTGAGCTGTATTTTTTTGTCTATATTAATGCATGAGCAGATTATTAAACAGTCAGGTTGGAAAATCTATATATGATTAAACGTTAGTATGTTACGTTAGAAAAAAATCAATAACAAAAATAAACATAAATTATTGATTGAGACCGTTTTTTTATTTAAAAGCTATAGGGAGGTAAGTTGTGCGTATAGGTATACCCAAAGAAAGTTTGCAGGCAGAGACCAGGGTGGCGGCAACGCCAGCAACGGTTGAACAGCTGCAAAAACTGGGCTTTGATATCATGATTGAACATTCGGCAGGCCAGTTGGCCAGTTTTGATGATCAGGCTTATATCAATGCAGGAGCACAAACAGGCACACGACAGGAAGTATGGCAATCAGACCTGGTTTACAAGGTTAATGCTCCTACTGATGAAGAAATTGCCTTGCTCAGGGAAGGCAGTACGCTGGTGAGTTTTATCTGGCCGGCCCAGAATCCCGAGCTGGTGCAAAAGCTGGCTGGCAAGCAGATCAACGTGCTGGCCATGGACATGGTACCGCGCATTTCGCGGGCCCAGTCGCTGGATGCGCTGTCGTCCATGGCCAATATTGGCGGTTATCGTGCCGTTATTGAAGCGGCTCACGAGTTCGGCCGTTTCTTTACCGGCCAGATCACGGCCGCCGGCAAGGTGCCGCCTGCCAAGGTGCTGGTGATAGGTGCCGGTGTAGCTGGCCTGGCCGCCATTGGCACGGCAGGTTCTTTAGGGGCCATTGTACGGGCTTTTGATACCCGTCTTGAAGTGGCCGAGCAGATTGAATCCATGGGTGGCCAATTCCTGAAACTGGATTTTGGTGATGAAAACGGTTCGTCGTCAGACGGTTATGCCAAGACCATGTCCGAAGAGTTCATCCGTGCCGAAATGGCCCTGTTTGCCGAACAGGCCAAGGAAGTGGATATCATTATTACCACTGCCCTTATTCCGGGTAAACCGGCCCCCAAGCTGATTACCCGTGATATGGTGGACAGCATGAAACCGGGCTCGGTTATTGTGGATATGGCCGCTGCCGCCGGTGGCAACTGCGAATATACCCGTGCCGGTGAAGTCTTCATGACCGATAATGGCGTCAAAATCGTGGGGTACACCGATTTGCCCGGTCGTTTGCCGGCCCAGTCTTCGCAGCTGTATGCCACCAATCTGGTGAATTTAAGCAAATTGCTGTGCAAGGATAAAGACGGCCAGATTGATATCAATCAGGAAGATGTGGTGTTGCGCAATATGAGCGTGATTACCCAGGGTGCCGTTACTTTCCCGCCCCCGCCCATCAGTGTGTCGGCAGCGCCTGCCGCCGCTGCCAAGCCGGTTGCCGCGGTTAAAAAAACCGAGCCGAAATCGGTCCGCTTCAAGTTGGGGGTATTGGCCGTACTGCTCGTGCTGTTTGGCATGGCCGGTGCCTGGTCGCCCCCCGAGTTCCTGTCTCACTTTACGGTTTTTGTGCTGGCTTGCGTAGTGGGTTACTACGTGGTCTGGAACGTGACCCATTCCCTGCATACCCCGCTTATGTCGGTCACCAATGCGATTTCCGGCATTATTGTGGTGGGTGCCTTGCTGCAAATCGGGCATGGCAACGGGTTGGTCAGTGTGCTGGCATTTATTGCCATTCTGATTGCCAGCATCAATATTGCAGGGGGCTTCCTGGTTACGCAGCGCATGCTGAAAATGTTCAGAAAAGACAAGGGTGAATAATATGTCTCAAGGTTTGGTTATGGCGGCATATATTATTGCCGCATTGTTGTTCATTGCCAGTCTGGCGGGCTTGTCAAAACAGGAAACCGCCCGCAATGGCAATACATTCGGGATTGCCGGCATGGCGATTGCCCTGCTGGCCACCATTTTCAGCCAGAATGTGGAAGGCCTGGTCTGGATTATCATTGCCATGATCATTGGTGGTGCCATCGGCATGCGTCTGGCACAAAAAGTGGAAATGACGCAAATGCCCGAGCTGATTGCCATGTTGCACTGCTTTGTGGGTCTGGCGGCGGTTTTTGTAGGCTACAACAGCTATATCACGGCCGACAGCCATGGCACTTTGTCAGGCGCCATGCAGAACATTCACCTGGGTGAAGTTTTCCTGGGCGTGTTCATTGGTGCGGTAACCTTTACAGGCTCCATCGTCGCTTTTGGCAAACTGCGCGGTTCCATCAGTTCCAAGGCCTTAATGCTGCCACATCGTCACAAGCTTAATGCGCTGGCATTGCTGGTGTCATTCCTGCTGATGTGGCAATTTATTGCTTCTGGCGGTTCAACCTTTGCGCTCATTCTCATGACCCTCATTGCCCTGGCATTTGGCTGGCATTTGGTGGCTTCCATCGGGGGCGCCGATATGCCGGTCGTGGTGTCCATGCTCAACTCCTATTCGGGCTGGGCGGCGGCCGCGGCGGGTTTCATGCTGTCCAATGACCTGTTGATCGTGACGGGGGCCCTGGTGGGTTCATCGGGGGCGATTCTTTCTTACATCATGTGCAAGGCCATGAACCGGTCTTTCATTTCGGTGATTGCCGGGGGTTTTGGCAATGATGCCGTTGCCAGTGGCAGTGATGAGGAAATGGGTGAATATCGTGAAATGGTACCCGAGGAAGTGGCCGAAATCCTGAAGAATGCCAGTTCGGTCATTATTACTCCCGGCTATGGCATGGCCGTGGCCCAGGCCCAGTATCCGGTGGCTGAAATTACCCAGCACTTGCGCAATAAAGGGATTAACGTGCGCTTTGGTATCCATCCGGTGGCGGGCCGCTTGCCCGGTCATATGAACGTGCTCTTGGCCGAAGCCAAGGTGCCTTACGATATCGTGCTTGAAATGGATGAAATCAACGAGGACTTTGCCGATACCGATGTGGTGCTGGTCATTGGTGCCAACGATACCGTGAATCCGGCCGCCAGCGAAGACCCGACCAGCCCGATTGCCGGCATGCCGGTTCTTGAGGTCTGGAAAGCACAACAGGTTATCGTGTTCAAACGCTCCATGAGCACGGGTTATGCCGGTGTGCAAAATCCGCTGTTCTTCAAAGACAACAGCTTTATGTGTTTTGGTGATGCGAAAGGAACAGTAGAGTCCATATTACGCGCTTTGTAATGTAGGCATCCACAGGGCTATAATCGTTTTTTTACGGTTTAGCCCTGTTTCTGTTTTCATGTCTCAATCTTTTCCCTTGCCCGTTCGCGATGGTATTGTACCCAGCCGCCTGTATTTGCCACGGGAGCAGCAATGGCCCGATTTGTTCAGTTTTCTGCTGGTGAAATTTCCGCATATGTCTCCGGACATACTGCGTGAGCGGCTGGCTCGTGGAGATATGGTGGATGCCACCGGTGTACCCATGCGGCTGGACAGTCCTTTTATCGCGGACAGCTGGTTGTGGTATTACCGCGAGGTACCGGCCGAAGTGAATGTCCCTTTTGAGATATCGGTGCTGTACCAGGATGAATGTCTGGTGGTGGCTGACAAACCCCATTTTCTGGCCAGTATCCCGGGGGGGCGTTATTTGCAGGAAACCGCCCTGATCCGTTTACGCAAACAGCTCAATAACTTTGAGTTGAGCCCGATTCACCGTCTTGACCGGGATACGGCGGGTTTGCTGCTTTTCTGTGCCAATAAACGCCATCGGGGTGCCTACCAGACCTTGTTCCAGACACGTGATGTGTACAAAACCTATGAGGCCATCGCTCCCTTCAAGACCAGTCTGGAATTCCCCCTGATACGCGAGAGCCATATCCGTAAAAGTGCGCAGTATTTCACCATGGAAGAAGTGGCCGAGGCGCCCAACAGTCGTACCCGCATCAGCCTGTTGGCGCATAACGGGAAATGGGGCCATTATTTGCTGGAACCGCTGACCGGTAAAAAGCACCAGCTGCGGGTGCATATGAATGGTCTGGGCATACCGATTTGCAATGATGAGTTCTATCCGGCTTTATTGCCTGCCCGTGAAGAGGACCACTTTGACAGACCTCTGCAACTATTGGCCCGTTCAATTGGTTTTACCGATCCGGTGACCGGTCAGGCGCGGTTTTTTGAAAGCCGCAGAACGTTGGAAATGCTGTCTGATATGACCGAAACCTTGTCGCGTTAATCCGTTGCAGCTTGGTGCATGACACGTGATGTTAATGCGGCGTGGTATCGATAATGCCAAGGTGATTGGCGACATTGCGTTCCAGAAAGAACTGGCGCGAGGGCAGTTCATTGACGCGGGTGCGATTGATAATCATGGTGCTGCTGCCGCCGCCATCCAGGTTCAGGGCATTGTTCACATTCATTTTTTTAAACAGGCGTGCCAGCTGGTTCAGGGTATATCCCTTGAAATTGGCCTGGCGGCCTTCCACCACGACCAGGTATAGGTAGCGCTTATTGTTGCTAAGGCCCAGGGCTGTGCGGGGATGTTGGCCACGGGCGTTTGAATGACATATTTTCGAGCTGCCATTCGGGCAGATATAACGGCCATTTTTAAGGGTTTGCCAGCCTGAGATAACCGTATGCCAGGCGGGGTTATAAGCCGTTTTTCGGTTGGGGGCCTCGATGAAACAGCGATTGTTAATGGTACAGGCCAGAAAAGCGTGGTGGGGGGTATCGTAGCTGCCCGGCCAGAGGATGCCATTGCTGACATTCAAACCTTGTGGCTTGTTGTTTTCATCAAAGAAAGCACCGTTGATGGCGACGGTTGTTTGATTGGGGAAAGCAAAGTTGGATGTGGTTTGATAGGCTTGTTTGATGGGGGTGCCAATGATTTGAATGCCGGGGCAGTGAAGGTCGATTTTGGCAATATGAACCCGGTTCTGATCTGTTGTTTCATATTGTATGCATGGACTGACCTGTTCTTGGGCATGTACCAGGGGGGACAGCAGAAGACCCAGTACCGGCAAGAGACGAAGCAGGAGAAAATGAAGCATGCTCAGGAGGATCGGTGACGTTCAATCCTGAGCGCGCACCATAATGCCAGCCAGCATGTCAGTAACAGGACCAGCCAGTAAGCAACGGTGCCCACCCAGAACCGGGTATTGGCGTGCTGGCCATCGAGGACGCCCAGTACCTCACCGGTATAAGGGTTCAGGAAAATGCTCTGGTTATATAGTCCGTTTACCTTGAACTTGAACTGGGCACTGCTATCGGGGGACTGATCAATTTTTGCGCTAACCAGAATGGCATTGGCAGGAAGGTATTTACGGGCTTCCTCGTAAAGGATTTGTGACGGTATGGGGTCCTGGTTTTGTTCTTGAACATAAAACCGGTCATGGTAGGCCCAGGAGTCGATATGAGTATTGTAGAAATTGGTAATCGCGTTGCAAGCCAGAATGGTGATGACCGGAATGAGGAGCAGGGCCAGATAAAAATACCAGCGATAGCGCATGCCGTGAGCAGCGTATTCCTTCTGCCCTGAATAGGAGGTGTTCGGGGTTTGCATGTCAGTTTCTGAATTGACTTTTTCCATCGTCCTGATCTTGGGTGACGTGGTGTGTCTGGTAGGGAATCCCATGCGGAAAAAACGGCAGATGGGGCCCTGCAACCTTTCAGCCTTGTGTGATTTTGATGATCCTATGTGCTTGAGTTTACTACCATTTAAAAAGGTAAGGCAAGCAATAGCTTTTATTTTAAGGGTTTTTCGCTTAAATTCTGTTAATTCCGTTGAAAATGAAATTGACTTTACTGCTTAATCATGGTTAAACCCCATGCCTTGGGGGAAGGTGCATGGGGTTTATGAATAAGCGGCTTATGAACGATATTGTGCCTTGGCAACCTGACGCCAGTGATGCAATAGCGGCTCGGTATAGCCATTAGGCTGAGTCAGGCCCTTGAAGATCAGGTCACTGGCGGCCTGGAAGGCGGGAGAGGTATCAAAATTGCCAACCATGGGGCGGTAAGCCGGATCGCCTTCATTTTGCTTGTCAACTACGGCAGCCATGCGTTCCAGGGTTTTGCGAACCTGCTCTTCACTGACAATGCCATGGCGCAGCCAGTTGGCAATGTGCTGGCTGGAAATGCGCAGGGTGGCCCGGTCTTCCATTAGACCGATGTCGTGGATATCGGGCACTTTGGAGCAGCCAATACCCTGATCCACCCAGCGCACCACATAACCCAGGATACCCTGGGCATTGTTGTCCAGCTCCTGCTGTTTCTCTTCTTCGCTCCAGTTGGTGTTTTCTGCCACGGGGATGGTCAGGATGCGGTCAAGGTAATCGCTGGTGTCACCTTCCAGGCTTTTCTGGACTTCCTTCACATTAACCTGATGGTAATGCAGGGCATGCAGGGTTGCCGCGGTAGGTGAAGGCACCCAGGCGGTATTGGCACCGGCTTTCAAATGGCCGATTTTCTGCTCAATCATGGCAGCCATCAGGTCTGGCATGGCCCACATGCCCTTACCGATTTGTGCCTTGCCCACCAGGCCGCAGGCCAGGCCGGTTTGTACGTTATTGCGTTCGTAGGCATCAATCCAGGCGGTTTGCTTGATATCGGCCTTGCGGATGACCGGGCCGGCTTCCATGGACGTGTGGATTTCGTCACCGGTGCGGTCAAGAAAACCGGTGTTAATGAAGGCGATGCGCTCTTTGGCTTCAAATACGCAGGCTTTCAGGTTGACGCTGGTACGACGCTCTTCATCCATGACGCCCATTTTCAGGGTATTGGGGGCCAGGCCCAGCAGTTGTTCGGTGCGACTGAACAGTTGGGTGGCAAAGGCAACTTCGTCGGGGCCATGCATTTTGGGTTTGACAATATAGATGGAGCCGGTATGTGAGTTGCGTTCGCTGCCTTCACGTTTCAGGTCATGAATGGCGATCAGGCTGGTAATGACGGCGTCCATGATGCCTTCAGGGACCTCATTGCCGTTTTCGTCAAGGATGGCCGGATTGCTCATTAAGTGACCGACGTTACGGATAAACATGAGCGAGCGGCCCTGCAGGGTTGCTGTTTCACCGGTTTTGGTGGTGTACTGGCGATCGGGGTTCAGGGTACGGGTCATGGTCTTGCCGTTTTTGACGAAGGTATCACTCAGGGTACCGTTCATCAGGCCCAGCCAGTTACTGTAGGCCAGGACTTTGTCTTCGGCATCGACAGCGGCGATCGAGTCTTCACAGTCCATGATCGTACTGAGAGCGGATTCGAGTAACAGGTCTTTGACACCGGCCAGGTCCTGTTTGCCAATGGGGTGGTTGCGGTCGATCTGGATTTCAAAATGCAGGCCATTGTGGCGAATCACAAGTGCTTCAGGGGTGTTGGGATTGCCACGGTAACCCAGGAAGCAGGCGGGATCGGCCAGCGTGGTTTGGCTGCCGTCTGTGAGGGTGGCACAAAACCCGCCCTGATTGACGCTGTATTGGCTGACATCTTTGTGTGAGCCCTGGGCCAGCGGAATGCTTTGGTCAAGGAATTCGCGGCCATAGGCAATGACTTTTTCACCGCGCACAGGGTTATAGCCTCCGGTGCTGGTTGCGCCATCGTCTTCGCTGATGGCATCGGTACCATACAGGGCATCGTACAGGCTGCCCCAGCGCGCATTGGCGGCATTCAGGGCATAACGCGCATTGGTAATGGGTACTACCAGTTGCGGGCCACCCTGGTCGGAAATGGCGTAATCAATGTTGGCGGTACTGACCTTGAAGTCGGTCGGTACGTCTTTCAGGTAGCCGATTTTTTTCAGGAAATCCTTATAGGCAGGCATGTTTTGGATGGGGCCCGGGTTGGCGCGGTACCAGTTGTCCATTTCGGCCTGGATGCGGTCACGCTCGGCCAGCAATGCCTTGTTTTCAGGGGCCAGGTCATGGATAAGCTGGTCGAACCCTTGCCAGAAAGCGGCAGGATCGACACCGGTACCCGGCAGGGCGCGGGTATCGATGAAGTCTTTCAGTACGGTGGCTACCTGCAAACGGTGGCATTGGGTTCTTTCAGTCATGTCGTGCTCCTGTCATGGAAATTTTTTTTGCGTATATTTGAAGAATGATGATGCTATTATGACGCGATGCACACTAAGCCTCAAGGTGCCTGGGGTAAACACAGTTTTTACTTTTAGTAAAAAGCGATATTTATTTTGAGTTTATAAATGGAAGCATTGGTTCATGCAAAACCTGTTCAATCATTATCCTGAAAAGGCCTTGCTGGTCGAGGGCGTGGCCGGTAGCGGGAAATCCACCCTGATTGCGGAAGAGGCCCGGCATTGCGTGCCTGGTGCACCGACTTTGCTAATGACATTCAGCCGTGCCGGGCGTGATGTATTAAGTGGCTATATGCAAAAACGGGGGCTGGTTTCGGCCGAGCAACCGAATCTGACCATCAGTACGATTGACGGTCTGGCGCATCAGCTGTTGCGTCGCCTGGGGGATGAACGTTATGTGCTGGAACGTACCGCTGTCGTGCGGGAATTGTTGCCACAACTGGTGGAAGAAGCCTGTGAAGAAGGTTTTGACTGGGAATTCACGGCACCGCAGATTAATGAAGAACACATGAATGCGCTGATGGCCGACATGGATTTTTTTCGTGCCTCCAGGGCCTGGGAGGCCGAGTCGGCTGAAGATTGTGAGTTCATCTGCGAAGGCAAGCTAAATTTTGATTACCGTTTTGTGCGCCGCGTTTTTTATGCGTATGACTCGTACCGTGCCCATTGGCCCGGGCCCGAGGCAGGTACGGAAAGCCTTTTGCTGGATCCTTATGTGGCGCCTGCCCAAAGAGCCGGGTTGTTTGGGTTCCGGCTGATATCCGAGGCGGTGTTTGACCTGCTGGAGCGGCTCGAGTCAGAAACCCTGGATGAGCGCTTTATGGGCGGGTACCGTTTTGTGTTTATTGATGAGTTTCATGACACGACCCCTTTGCAGCTGGCCTTCCTGTTTAAGGTATTAAGTCCGCAGGCACGTATTATGGCGGTTGGTGACCGGATGCAGAATATTTTTGCCTGGCGGGGTACCGATACCGATGCGGTGTTTGATACCTATGTGCAGCACTATTCGGCCCGTACCATCCATTCCTTGCACACTTACCGTTTTGGCAATGCCCTGGCTGAATTGGCTGGCAAGCTGACGGGCCGGCAATTGCAGTCAATGGCCAAACATAAAACCGGCATTACGGCCGTAAAGGGTACGATGGCCGATTTGCTGCCCCATCTCAAACCGGCCCGTTTGCCGCATTTGGCGGTGGTTTGCCGCAATGGGGCAGATAAGGTTCGTGCGGCTTTTGATCTGTTCAATAGTGGCGATAGCGGCCCGGCCCTGGCTTATCCGTTGGTGAATACGTTTGCCGTCAGCATGCTGCTTTACTTGTATTCGGTACGCTTTCCCCGGTTTGCCCCCATGGTAAAAAAAATGGACGAGGCCGTGCTGCAGTTTTTAAGCTTGCCGCATTGCCTGCTGGACGAACAGGCCAAGCATGAAATTGCCCATAAGGCAACACCAGGCAGTTTGCGCATGTATCTGGATCTGCATTTGCGGGGTGGCTCGGTCAAAGGAGAAGCCTTTACCGATGAGATGAAAGTCGCCCTGCAATGGTGGCTTGATCATAAAAGCACAAAAGCCGGACTGGTGGCAGAACTGGAAACCTTTGCACGCATGTCAGGGGTGTTCAGTCTGGGGACTGCTCAGCATCGGGTGCTGGAACAGACCGCCTGGTCTTCGTGGCTGGGTCTGTTGCAATTTTTGGCTGACCGGCAGGCAAGTCTTGAGCAATGGCCTGCCCTGTATGATCGGCTTTTGGCCAGCTGGAAAACCCGGGGCGGGATCCGCTTTTATACCGTGAGTGAAGCCAAGGGACGTGAATTTGATGAAGTGCTGGTGTATAACGCAAGCCTGGCAGGATTCAGTACCCGGGGCAGTGATGATGCGATAGAACGCAACCGTTTTTACGTGGCCATTACCCGGACAAAAAAATCGCTGTTTCTGTTAGCGGGTTAGCTAAGTTCAACAGCGATTGATGGGGCAATATGTGCTTGATAAGGGTGTTTATTGGTCAACGAAAGCGCGTTCAACCACATAAGCGCCCGGTTTGGAGGTGCTGCCCTCGTTAAAACCGCGTTTTTCCAGAATGGGTTTCAGGTCGCGCAGCAGGCCAGGGCTGCCACAGATCATGACGCGATCTTCTTCGGGGTTGAGTTCAGGGACATTCAGGTCGGTGAACAGTTTGCCGTTTTCGATAAGATCGGTAATGCGACCCTGGTTTTCAAAGGGTTCGCGGGTAACCGTGGGGTAATATTTGAGTTGATTGGTGACCATTTCACCCAGGAATTCATTTTTGGGCAATTCATTGATGAAATAATCGCGATAACACAATTCGTTAACGAAACGTACGCCATGCACCAGAATGACCTCTTCAAAACGCTCATAGGTCTCGGGGTCGCGCATGATGCTCAGGAACGGTGCCAGACCCGTACCCGTTGACAGCATATAGAGCCGTTTGCCGGGCAAGAGATAATCGATGAGCAGGGTTCCGGTAGGCTTGCGGCCAATAATGATATTGTCGCCAACCTTGATATGTTGCAGGCGCGAGGTAAGCGGGCCGTCGGGAACCTTGATGCTAAGGAATTCGAGATGCTCTTCGTAATTGGGGCTGGCAATACTGTAGGCGCGTAGCAATGGTTTGCCATTAACCGGCAAGCCGATCATGGTGAAATGGCCGTTACTGAAACGAAGGGCCTGGTCGCGGGTAGTAGTAAAACTGAAAAGGCGATCTGTCCAGTGGTGGACACTTAATACTTTGCCTTCAAGAAAAGCTGCAGCCATAAACGATTGACCTGTTGGAGTTATTAAAAATAAAAAAGAATTTGTTATTCTACAAAAGAAAGCAAAATATTTTCTTGAATATAATCAAACTATCTTCTTTTAATTAATCAAAAAGCAGTAAATTACTATTAATTTCCTTTTTTTCGGGTTAATTCCCGCGTTTTCCAATTATTCAGTAATAAGTTTATAAACAGCTTGTCTATGGCTTGTGGCAGGGAGTCTACAAATATGGTTATGAAAGCATTTTCCAGAAAGATCTGGCAATGGGGTGTTGCTCCGCTGCTTGCCGTGTCGGTGTCCGTAACGACATACGCACAAGATGTGATCCGCATTGGTGAAATTAACAGTTATAAAACCATTCCGGCTTTTTTGGAGCCGTATAAAAAAGGGATTGATCTGGCGGTTGAGCAAATCAACCAGGCGGGTGGTCTGAATGGCAAAAAAGTGGAAGTCCTGATTCGTGATGATGCGGGCAATCAGGGCAATGCCATCCGCGAGGCCCAGCAACTGTTAACGCGTGACAAGGTTGATGTATTAACCGGCAGTTTCCTGTCCAATATCGGGCTGGCACTGGCCGATTTTGCCAAACAGAAAAAAGTGTTTTTCCTGGCTGGAGAGCCGTTAACGGACAAAATTGTTTGGGAAAACGGCAACCGCTATACTTACCGTTTGCGTGATTCCACTTATATGAAAGTGGCCATGCTGATTCCCGAAGCGGTCAAGATGAACAAAAAGCGCTGGGCCCTGGTGTATCCCAATTATGAATACGGGCAATCGGCTATTGAGTCATTCAAGAAATTGCTGAAAGAACAACAGCCCGATGTGGAGTTCGTGGCCGAGCAGGCCGTTACCCTGAACAAGATTGACGCGGGTAACGTGGTGCAGGCCCTGGCCGATGCCAAGCCCGATGCCTTGTTTAACGTCTTGTTCAGTACCGATCTGACCAAATTCGTGCGGGCCGGCAAAACCCGCCAGTTTTTTGACGACCTGCCGGTGGTTAGCCTGTTAACGGGTGAACCCGAGTATCTGGACCCTTTGGGTGAAGACACCCCCAAAGGCTGGTTTGTGACTGGTTACCCCTGGTATGCGATTGACACGCCCGAACATAATGCCTTCCTGAAGGCTTACCAGGACAAGTTCAACGACTATCCGCGTGCCGGTTCGATTGTGGGCTATGCCATGATCATGTCACTGGCCGAAGGAATCAAAGCGGCAGGCTCCACCGATACCGAAGCCCTGATTGAAGCCTTCAAGGGACTGAAAGTGCCCACTCCGTTTGGTGAAATTGAATACCGTGACATTGACAACCAGTCCACCATGGGCGCTTATGTGGGCAGGCTGGATGTCAAGGACGGCAAGGGTATCATGACAGATATCCAATATGTGGACGGTAAAGATGTACAGCCTTCCGATGAGGAAGTGAAAAAACTGCGTCCTGCCGAATAAGTCACAATGGAAGTCTCGGGTTTAATTGTTCAGCTGCTGAACGGTCTGGCGGGAACCTCATCCCTGTTTATGGTGGCTGCCGGGCTGTCATTGATTTTCGGGGTCACCCGGATTATTAATTTCGCCCATGGTTCCCTGTATATGCTGGGCATTTATATTGCCTATTCGCTCACCTCATGGCTGGGTGGCACAGCACTGGGATTCTGGGGGGGGCTGCTGGCGGCCGGCCTGCTGGTGGCCGTACTGGGTGTACTCATTGAAGTTTTTCTGCTCAGGCGCATCTACCGTGCCCCCGAACTGTTCCAGTTGCTGGCCACTTTTGCGCTGGTGCTGATTGCCAGCGATGCGGCCCATTGGTTATGGGGGCCTGAAGACCTGCTGGGCATGCAGGCCCCGGGGCTGGAAGGCGCCATACCCGTGTTGGGACGCATGTTTCCCACCTATAACATTTTCCTGATGATTATTGGCCCCCTGGTATTGCTGTTATTGTGGTGGCTGCTGAACCGTACCCGCTGGGGCACATTTGTGCGCGCGGCAACCCAGGATAAGGAAATGCTGGGAGCCCTGGGCGTTAACCAGGCATGGCTGTTTACCAGTGTGTTTGCTCTGGGTTCTTTTCTGGCGGGTCTGGGCGGTGCGCTGGAGCTGCCCAATGAGCCAGCCAGCCTGGGGCTGGACATGCGTATTATTGGCGATGCCTTTGCCGTGGTGGTTGTGGGGGGCATGGGCTCCATTACCGGCGCTTTTCTGGCGGCTTTGCTGATTACCGAAATGAAGGCCGTTTGTATCTGGCTGGGAACAGTACAGCTGGCGGGCCTGCAGATTGAGTTTTCCCAACTGACCATGGTGGTTGAGTTCCTGATTATGGCGCTGGTGCTGGTGTTCAGGCCTTGGGGTTTGCTGGGCAGGGAGCAGGCCGCTTCCCGCAATTCGGCCCCCATCGAGGCACCCATTCGTCCGGCAGGGCGCTTCCTTCAGGTAACCGCTTGCCTGACTTTGCTCTTATTAGCGGGTGTGCCCCTGCTGGAAGACAGGTTTCCCTATTTGATGATCCTGACGCAGGATGCCCTGATTGCCGTGTTGTTTGCCACCAGCCTGCATTTTATTGCCGGGCCGGCGGGCATGCATACCTTTGGCCATGCCGCTTATTTTGGTCTGGGGGCCTATGCCGCCGCTTTGCTGATGCAAAAAGCGGGTTTGCCTCTGGTGGCGACCCTGTTCATCGCCCCCCTGTTTGCGGCCCTGGGTGCCTTGGTATATGGCTGGTTCTGTGTGCGGCTTAGCGGTATTTACCTGGCCATGCTGACCCTGGCGTTTGCCCAGATTACATGGTCGGTCGTGTTTCAGTGGGACAGTTTTACGGGTGGCTCCAATGGCCTGATCGGGATCTGGCCGCCTGATTGGTTAAACAGTCCACAAGCCTATTACTACTTTACGCTTATCATTGTGGCAGGCAGTGTGCTGGCATTGCGTCGCCTGCTGTTTTCGCCGTTTGGTTATGCCATGCGGGCCGGGCGTGACTCGGTATTGCGCAGTGATGCGATTGGCATTAACGTGAAACATACCCAATGGCTGGCCTTTGTAATCGCCGGTCTGTTTGCCGGTCTGGCAGGGGTGCTGTATGTGTATTCCAAAGGCAGTGTTTCTCCTGAAGAATTGCATATCAGCAAGTCTGTTGACGGTTTGGTCATGGTGTTGCTGGGGGGCGTGCAGTCTTTGCTGGGGCCCATTGTTGGTGCATTTTCCTATACCGTGCTGCATGATTACGTAGTGGGTATGACCGATTATTGGAAAGCCCTGTTTGGTCTGGTTATTCTGGTACTGGTTTTATTGTTTCCTCAGGGTATTGCCGGATTCTTTGCCCAGCTGGGCAGGCGTTTTCAGGCCCGTCAGGCCATGACTCCCAAAGGACAGCCATGAGTTTGTTGCAGGTGAATGATCTTCATAAGTCCTATGGCGATTTCATGGCGGTCCGGGGGGTGAGTTTCAGCCTGGAGCCCGGTGAAATGCTGGCCCTGATCGGCCCCAACGGGGCAGGCAAGTCAACCACTTTCAACATGATTGGTGGTCAGGCCAGGGCCAATCAGGGAACGGTTCTGCTGAACGGTCAACCCATCCTGGGTCTGCACGCACGTGATATCTGGCAGCTGGGCGTGGGTCGCACTTTCCAGATTGCCGCCACTTTTGCCTCGCTCACCGTGGTTGAAAACGTGCAAATGACCCTGCTGTCTTTTCACCGGAAAATGTTTTCGTTTTTCAGGTCGGCCGCTGCACAATACCGGGAACAGGCCTTGGCTTTGTTGGCACAGGTGGGTATGGAAGACCAGGCCGACCGGCCCTGCAGCGAACTGGCCTATGGTGATGTGAAACGGGTGGAGCTGGCCATGGCCCTTGCCAATGATCCGGTTTTATTACTCATGGATGAGCCCACGGCAGGCATGGCCCCCCAGGAACGCAATGCATTGATGGCCCTGACGCATAAACTGGCCAGGCAGCGCAATATGGGTGTCCTGTTTACCGAACATAGTATGGATGTGGTGTTTGCCTATGCCGACCGTATTATTGTGCTGGCCGCCGGCTGGCTGATTGCCGAAGGCTCTCCCGATGAAATCCGCAACCATCCGCAGGTCAGGGAAGTGTACCTGGGCTCGGGAATCGGATTGGAAAAACTGAAAGAAGGGTTGACAACATGAGTGCCATCTTGCCGGAAAAAACCAAGCCGTCAGCGGGTGAAACAGATTTGTTAACGGTTGCAGGCCTGAATGCCTGGTATGGCGGGGCACATATCCTGTTTGATGTGAATCTGACGGTGGGCCGCGGTGAAGTGGTGGCCTTAATGGGCCGTAATGGCGCGGGAAAATCAACCACACTCAAATCCATCATGGGCCTGCTGGATCGCACCAGTGGCAAGGTGATTTTCATGGGCCAGGATATTTCACGCTGGCCACCCTACCGGATTGCCAGGTTGGGTCTGGGTTATGTGCCTGAAGACCGGCGGGTGTTTTCCGACCTGAGCGTGACCGAGAATCTGGACGTGGGGCGCCAGCCCGTGCGGTATTGGCCCGATGGCCGTGAAGCCGTTGTCTGGACCCGTGAATCCCTGTTTTCCCTGTTTCCCAATCTGGGCAAGATGCTGGACCGGCCTGGTGGCAAGATGAGCGGTGGCGAGCAGCAAATGCTGAGCGTGGCCCGGACCTTAATGGGCAACCCTTTCATGGTGCTGCTCGATGAGCCCTCGGAAGGGGTGGCACCGGTGGTGGTGGAACAAATGGCCCGCATGATACTGGCCCTTAAAGAAAAAGGGCTTGGTATTTTGTTGTCTGAGCAGAACCTGCACTTTGCTGAACTGGTGTCGGATCGGGCCTATGTGCTTGAAAAGGGACAAATCAAATATAGTGGTTCCATCCAGTCACTGATGGAAAATGAAGCGGTCAAACGGGCTTACCTGACGGTTTGAGTTTGAAGCGTGGATGGTATGTAACCAAAGGGATAAACATTAATGCCAAATAACCATGCAACACAAGCGCTTGCCGAACCCGCCCCTGTCACTGCGGCCCTGGTCTGGTTTCGCCGTGACTTGCGCTGTGAGGATCATGCCGCGCTTTATTATGCTTTGCGGGTCGCACAAAAAGTGTATTGTGTGTTTGTTTTTGATACCGATATTCTAAATGCCCTGCCCAGCCGTAAAGACCGCCGGGTTGAATTTATTCATCAAAGCGTTCTGGCCCTGGATGCCGGCTTGCATGCCCTGTCATTGCGTGCGGGCGGGCAGGGCAGTGGCCTGATTGTCAGGTATGGGGCGGCCCGGGATTGTATTCCCGAATTGGCCCGGCAGCTGGGCGTGCAGAAAGTATTCACCAATCGCGATTATGAACCGTTGGCCATCGCGCGTGACTAAAGGGTGGCGGCCAGCCTTGATGTCATGGGTATCGGGTTTGCCGATTTCAAGGATCAGGTGGTTTTTGAAACCCATGAGGTGTTGACGCAGGCGGGCAAGCCATACAGTGTTTTCACCCCCTACAAGAATGCCTGGCTGAAGAAAGTCGATGATTTCCAGCTTAAAGCCTATCCGGTTGAAAAATATGCCGCCCGGCTGGCCAGCAAACCACGGGGGGAAAGTATTCCTTCATTGGAACAGATGGGTTTTGAGTCCGGTACCTGGGCATCATTGTCCATGCCAGCCGGCAGCAGTGGTGCGCAAACCCTGTTTGAAGACTTCGCCACCCGGATGGCGCGCTATAAAGAGGCGCGTGACTTTCCGGCGGTCAAGGGGGTGTCGTACCTGTCGGTACATATCCGTTTTGGTACGGTGTCTGTGCGCAAGCTGGCCCGTTTTGCCCTGCAACACAACAATGACGGCGCGGCAACCTGGCTGTCCGAGCTGATCTGGCGAGAGTTCTATCAGGCCATTCTGTATCATTTTCCACATGTCGTGAACCGGTCTTTCCAGCGCGCCTGCGACCGCATCGTGTGGGATAGCAATCCCGGGTATTTTGCGGCCTGGTGTGAAGGCAGAACAGGTTATCCGATTGTGGATGCCGCCATGCGTCAGCTGAACCAGACCGGTTATATGCATAACCGGTTGCGCATGATCACCGCTTCATTCTTGTGCAAGGACCTGGGTATAGACTGGCGTGAAGGTGAAAAATATTTTGCCGATAAACTGAATGATTATGACCTGGCCTCGAATAACGGCGGCTGGCAATGGGCCGCCTCTACCGGGTGTGACGCCCAGCCCTGGTTCCGCATCTTTAATCCGGTGACTCAGTCAAGAAAATTTGATCCCGAAGGTAAATTCATCCGGCGTTATGTGCCCGAGCTGAAGCAGGTGCCTGATAAGGCCATTCATGAGCCCTGGCTGATGGCAGGCGTGTACTTGCCACCTATTGTGGATCATGCCCGGGCACGCGAACGCACCCTGTTGCGATACGGGGTGCTAAAGGATGATTTTTAGAATAAAAAGAAATATTTTCAGAATGAAATTTTAAGATTTTCATTTTCAGGGTGGTGATGGTTTCTCTCTTGCTGCTGCCTTTTTGGCGGCTTTTTTCTTTTCAGGCAGGGCCAGCATGGTGCCGCGGCAGTTTTCCGCACCACACAGGCATTGGTATTGCTTTTTCAGTTTGGCGGTCAGTTTATCGTCAATCACCAGGCCATAATCGTAAAACAGTTCTTCGCCGGCTTTGATATCCCTTTTGGCAAATACATACACCCGTTTTCCGTGGCGTCCTTCCTGGGTTTCACAGTTGGGGTCGCAGCTGTGGTTGATCCAGCGTGCATCGTTGCCACGCTGGCCACCATCAATGATTTTGCCTGAACTTAAGGAAAAGAAAAAAGTATGGAACGGATCATCGGGATTGACCGGAAACATGGCATCGGCCTGTTCGGGCGTAATGCGTTTGCCGGTGTATTCGATGATTTTGGTACCGGCGGGAATATCCCGCAGGGCAAACACCCCGTTGCCATGCAGTGTGGACTGGCGTACTTCATGCCATGGAGCACCGTTAACCTGTTTTTCCGGTTTAGCCATTTTTGGGTACACCGAAGCAGTGGTTCAGGGTGGGGAAAGAGCCATCACGGACCTGGTTGGCATAGGCTTCAACACCCTGGCGGATGGTTGCCTGCACGTCCGAAAATTGCTGGGCAAATTTTGGAATACGTGAACCGCTTAAATTGAAGATGTCTTCGGCCACCAGAACCTGGCCATCACATTCAGGCGAGGCGCCAATGCCAATGGTGGGGATTTTGACGTTTTGCGTAATGCGGCGGGCCAGCGGTTCGGCAGTGCCTTCAATCACGATTCCCCATGCGCCGGCCTGTTCCTGGGCAATCGCGTCATTGAAGATGCGGTTGGCGGCTTCTTCACTTAAGCCTTGCGCCTTGAAGCCGCCCATGGTGTTGACATACTGCGGCATTAAGCCAATATGGGCCAGTACGGGAATGCCACGGTCAACCAGGAAACGGGTGGTCTCGGCCAGGTATTCACCGCCTTCAAACTTCACGGCATCGGCACCACTGGCCGACAGCATTTTGGCGGCATTGCGAAACGCCTGTTCGGGTGATTCCTGGTAACTGCCAAACGGCATGTCCACCACAATGCAGGCCCGTTGGGTGGAACTGACCACCGCCTTGGCGTGGGCAGAAAGCTGGTCGGTGGTAATGGATAGCGTGTCATCCATGTTGTAGCCCACCATGGCGGTTGAATCGCCAATCAGGATCATATCTACGTATTCATCAATAATACGGGCAAAGGGTGCAATATAGGAGGTCAGGGATACAATTTTTTTCTGGCCCTTGTAGGCCATCAGCTGAGGAACTGTGATGCGTTTGATGTCAGCGTGAACACTCATTTCAGGATTCCTTGAAGGTAAAAACAGCAGGAAGAATGCGGATAGTTTAACGTGTATTGCGAGTGAGTTCAGACAGGAAAGAAGAAAATATTGATATTATCGAAGAATCATTAATCTGTTTATAAATCACCATGACTTCCCTGCCTACACAGAATACCGCCATGAATGGCGCCCAGGTTCTTCTGGAAACGTTGATTGCCAACGGCGTTGATACGATTTTTGGCTATCCGGGCGGTGCCGTGCTGCCGCTTTATGATGCCCTCTATGCCGAACCGCGCATTCGTCACGTTCTGGTTCGCCACGAACAGGCGGCCATGCATGCGGCCGAAGGTTATGCCCGCTCCACCGGTCGAACCGGTGTGGTGCTGGTAACCTCCGGGCCCGGCATGGCCAATACCACTTCCGGCCTGCTCGATGCCATGTGTGATTCGATTCCGGTGCTGTGCATCAGTGGCCAGGTAGCGACCGGTGCGATTGGTACTGATGCGTTCCAGGAATGCGATGCCGTGGGCATTTCCCGCCCGGTGACCAAATGGAATGCGCAAATCAGGCGTGTTGAGGATGTGACCGCTTTGGTGGCCAAAGCGTATAACCTGACGGCCTCCGGTCGTCCCGGTCCTGTATTGATTGATTTTCCCAAGGATATTCAGATGGCCACGGTACCGGCATCTGATGCCGATGTGAATGGTGAGGTACCGCTCAACGCGGTGTCACAGGTCGCCCCATCTGTATTGCAGGCGGCCACCAAGCGGGCGGCGGCCTTAATCGTGAATGCCCGGCGGCCGGTATTTTATGGCGGTGGCGGCCTGATCAACTCCGGTCCCGATGCCTGTGAAGTGTTCAGCAATATGGTGAATTATCTGGGGGCCCCCTGCACCCTGACCCTGATGGGATTGGGCGCTTTTCCGGGTACCGACAAACAGTTCCTGGGCATGCTGGGCATGCATGGCACGCTTGAGGCCAACCTGGCCATGCACCATGCCGACCTGATTGTTTGCGTGGGTGCGCGTTTTGATGACCGGATTACCGGGCGTCTGTCTGATTTTTGTCCGCATGCCACCAAGATTCACCTGGATATCGACCCGGCTTCCATCGACAAGGTGGTGCGTGCCGATGTGGCGCTGGTGGGCGACTGTTATCCTTTGCTGAAAGGGCTGTTTACTGAAATCAAGGCACTGGAACGCGATAATACCCTGCTGGATGACTGGTGGGCACGTATTGGCAAATGGCGTGAAAAAGACTGTCTTGGCTTCACGCCGTCCGAGACCTGTATTTTGCCGCAATACTTGCTCAGTACGGTGAATGCCTTAATTGAAAACCGTGATGCCATTGTCAGTACCGACGTGGGGCAGCACCAGATGTGGGCGGCCCAATACCTGAAATTCAACCAGCCCAACCGCTGGCTGACTTCGGGTGGTGCCGGTACCATGGGTTATGGCGTGCCGGCCGCCATTGGTGCGCAAATCGGCAATCCCGATTCACTGGTGGTCTGTATCAGTGGGGATGCCTCGGTCCTGATGAATATCCAGGAGCTGGCCACGGCCACCCAGCACCGGGCTCCGGTCAAGGTTATTTTGTGCAATAACCAGCACATGGGCATGGTACGACAGTGGCAGGAACTGATTCATGACGGGCGATACAGCCATAGTTACAATGATTCCATCCCCGACTTTGTGGCGCTGGCCCGGGCATTTGGCTGGGAGGCAGCCACAGTGTCAGACCCCAATGAGCTGGAAGCTGTGCTGCAAGAGTGCCTGGATTCCGAAGGCCCGTATTTCCTGGATGTGCGGGTTCAGGCACTGGAAAACTGTTTCCCCATGATGCCAGCCGGTTACGGTCACCAGCAGGTTATGCTGTCTGAAGATAACTGGTATGTGGAAGAGTAATAAAATCAAAAGGAATATACTTATAATTAAAAAGTATAAATCATCTTCTTTATATTATTTAAAATAAACATTATTAGAATACTTATATCGCCACGTTATATTCAAATAGCGTGGCGATATTTTTGTCTTAGGCATGGCATGCCCGTGCATGGATAATAGTCACTACGCAGAGTCACTTGAAATGAGTCATAGTTCCACAGAAATAAGCGGCTTGGACAAACTTGAAAAAAGATTACAAGAAGATTTGTCCCGCCTTGAGTTACCCGCCAAACCATGGGTGCGGGAACGAACCGTAAATGGGTCCAAGTTGTTGGAGGTGGCCATTATCGGGGGGGGTATGGCCGGTCTGACCGTTGCCGTTGCCCTGAAAAACCTGGGAATTTCAGCACAGGTGTTTGACCGTTCGCCCGCCGGCTTCGAAGGGCCTTGGGCAACCACGGCCCGCATGGAAACCCTGCGTTCCCCCAAACAGCTTACCGGTCCGGCACTGGGCTTGCCATCATTGACTTTCCGGGCCTGGTATGAAGCCCAGTTTGGCGCCAGGGCCTGGGAAGACCTGGACAAGATTCCGCGCCTGCAATGGATGGACTACCTGCGCTGGTATCGCAAGGTCATGGATATCAATGTGTTGAACGGGCATGCCATTACACGGGTGGCGCTTAACCCCGACCACTATATTGAATTGACGGTTGAAAACAGCGAAGGGAAGCACCGGGTACTTGCCCGCCGATTGATTCTGGCTACCGGCCGTGACGGGCTGGGTGGTCCATCGGTGCCAGAGTTTGCCCAAGACATTCCGCGTCATTTATGGGCCCATTCGTCTGATGAGCTGGATTACAACATCCTGGCCGGCAAGCGGGTTGGGGTGATTGGTGCGGGTGCCTCTGCCATGGACAGTGCGGCCACCGCGCTTGAAAGCGGTGCAGCCAGTGTTGACTTGATCATCCGTCGCCAGGATATTCCCCGCGTGAACAAAGGCAAGGGCTCGGGCAATCCGGGGATTACCCATGGTTTTGCCCGCCTGCCTGATGAATGGAAATGGCGGATTCGCCACTATATCAATGTGCAGCAGGTACCGCCGCCACGTGGCAGCACCTTGCGTGTCTCCCGCCATGAAAACGCCCGTTTCAATGTAGGCTGCCCGATTGAAAAAGTGGAGGTGCGTGACGAGCAGCTGTTTGTGCACACGCCCAAGGGTATTTTCAATCTTGATTTCCTGATTTTTGCCACCGGTTTCAAGATTGACTGGCAATTGCGTCCCGAATATGCCAGTTTTGCACCTTATGTCCGCACCTGGAAAAGCCGCTATGCGGCACCGTTGGGTCAGGAGGATGCCGAATTGCTCGCTTGTCCTGATCTGGGGCCTTATTTCGAGTTCCAGCCCAAGAACGGCACTCCGTTGGTGGGCCTTGAAAATATCCATTGCTTCAGTTACCCGGCCGTGGCCTCGCACGGGACGGTTTCCGGGGATATTCCGGCGATTTCGGAAGGCGCGCAGGTACTGGCCAAAGGTATTGCCGGTTCGCTATACAATGAAGATGTTGCCTATTATTATGAGCAGCTGGAGGCGTACGAAGAGCCGGAACTGGAAGGCGACGAGTGGGAGCCGGCTCCTGCACCCTCCCAACCGATGGGTGCTCAATGACGATATGGTTGATTAAGCGCGTTTTGCAGGCCCTGGTCATTGTGTTGCTCATGACCATGATTGTGTTTCTGGGACTGCATGCAATCGGCAACCCGATTGATATCCTGATTGGCCCTGATGCCGACCAGCGGGATCGTGCGCTTGTAATTGCCCAGCTTGGCCTGGATCAGCCCTTATGGATGCAATACCTGAAGTTCCTTAACGGGGCCATTCATGGTGATCTGGGTAAAAGCTTTATCTATAACGAATCTGCAATCAAGCTGGTTTTGCAGCGATTGCCGGCTACCATGGAGCTGGCCTTTGCCGCGCTGTTCATGGCCATTGTGGTGGGCGTGCCGCTGGGGTTGGTGGCGGGTCTGACTCCGGACAGCAGGCTTTCACGCATCATTATGGCTGGCAGTATCATGGGTTTTTCCCTGCCCACTTTCTGGGTGGGTTTGATGCTGATCATGGCGTTCAGTGTCAACCTTGGTTTGCTGCCGTCCAGCGGTCGCGGGGAAACTGTCGAGGTCTTTGGCCTGCAATGGTCTTTCCTGACCGCCAATGGCCTGTATCACATGATTTTGCCGGCCATCAACCTGGCTCTGTTCAAGGTGTCGCTGGTCATTCGCTTGACACAAGCTGGCGTGCGGGAAGTCATGCCCCTGGATTACATCAAGTTTGCCCGGGCCAAGGGGCTGTCATCATTGCGCATTATTACCGTGCATGTGCTGCGTAATATCATGATTCCGCTGGTGACCGTATTGGGCCTTGAATTGGGTTCCACCATTGCAGGAGCGGTTGTCACGGAAAGCATATTTTCCTGGCCAGGTGCAGGCAAGTTGATCCTGGACAGTATTAACGGGTTGGACCGTCCAGTGATTCTGGCGTATTTGATTATTATTGTTTGTGTGTTTGTCACCATCAACCTGTTGGTGGATATTGCTTACCGCTTGCTTGACCCGCGTGTAAGGCTGGAGAAAGCATCATGAACCATAAAGTACAGGGAATTGATAAAACACCGGCAGCCCCCGGCGAGTCCTTGCTGCGGGAATGGGCCAGCGCTTTTTTTGCCTCGAAACTGGCCACGATTGGTTTGGTGATTGCTGTTATTCTGGCCCTGGCCGCTATTTTTGCACCCTGGATCACGCCGCAAAATCCTTATGACCTGCTGCAGCTGGATATTCTTGATTCACGCCTGCCGCCAGGCAGTGAAAATGGCCTGGGTACGTTTAGCTATTGGTTGGGTACCGACGGACAGGGCAGGGATTTGTTGTCCGCCATTGTTTACGGCCTGCGCATCAGCCTGATGGTAGGTCTGGGCTCGGCCCTGATTGCCAGTGTGGTGGGAACCATCGTTGGTGTCATGTCGGCTTATTTTGGCGGCAAGGTAGATGCTTTTATTATGCGTACCGTCGACCTGATGCTGTCTTTTCCTTCCATTCTGATTGCCATGATGATATTGGCTTATCTGGGCAAAGGCATTGGTAATGTCGTCCTCACGCTGGTGGTGCTTGAGTGGGCTTATTATGCCCGCACGGCAAGGGGGCAGGCACTGGCGGAAAGGCAGAAAGAATATGTCGAGGCTGCGCTCAACCTGGCCATTCCGCAGTGGCGTATTATGTTGCGGCATATTTTGCCCAACTGCCTGCCGCCCCTGATAGTCATTGGAACCTTGCAGGTCGCCAGGGCCATCACCCTTGAGGCCACCATGAGTTTTCTGGGTTTGGGCGTGCCCATTACCGAACCCTCATTGGGTCTGCTTATTTCCAATGGTTATCAATACATGCTGTCGGGGCAGTACTGGATCAGCATGTTCCCGGGTATTACCCTGCTGTTAACCATCGTGGCGCTGAATCTGGTGGGTGACCGTTTACGTGAAATTTTCAATCCGAGGTCATTCAAATGAGTCAGGACCTGTTATTGGATGTACGGCATCTGAAAACGCAATTTCACACCAAGGCGGGTGAGGTACCGGCGGTTGATGATGTTTCCATTCGCCTGGAAAAAGGTAAAATCCTGGGCCTGGTGGGGGAGTCCGGTTCGGGCAAATCCGTGACCGGGTTTTCTATCATGGGCCTGATTGATGAACCCGGCCGGGTGGTGGGAGGCGAGATATATTTTCAGGGCCAGGATTTAAGGGCTCTTTCAGCCAAGCAAATGCGGCAACTTCGGGGCAACCGGATCGCCATGATTTTTCAGGATCCGATGATGACCCTGAATCCGGTACTGCGGATTGACACCCAGATGATTGAAACCCTGCAGGCACATGAAAAGATCAGCTACCGGCAAGCCTGGGAGCGATCCCGCGATACGCTGGGGCTGATGGGTATTCCCAGTCCTGAAACCCGCCTCAAAGCCTATCCGCACCAGCTGTCTGGTGGTATGCGCCAGCGGGTGGCGATTGCCATTGCCATGCTGCTGCGTCCCGATCTGATCATTGCTGATGAACCAACCACTGCGCTGGACGTGACCATACAGGCACAGATTCTGTCTGAGGTGCAGAACCTGACACGCCAGTATGGCACCGCACTGATCTGGATTACCCATGATTTGTCTGTGGTGGCCGGGCTGGCCGATGATGTGTCGGTTATGTATGCTGGCCGGATTGTTGAATCGGGCACGGTTGACCAGGTGCTTGACCGGCCGCAACACCCGTATACGGTTGGGCTGATTCACAGCTTGCCCGGCAATAATGTACGTGGACAGCGTCTGACACAAATCAGGGGCATGACGCCCAATTTGCTGGACTTGCCGGCGGGCTGTGCGTTTTCTCCCCGTTGTCCAAGGGGCAGCCGTGCCTGTGAGGTGCGGCCTGAGTTTACCGATCAGGGTGGGCAACATCTGGTACGCTGTTTTCATCCTGGCAGCCAGCTTACAGGAGGTGTCGCATGAGCCAGGATCTGCCTTTGCTTCGCCTGGACCATGTTTCAAAACGTTTTGGCGAAAAGAAAATCGGGCCTTTGGGACGTTTGGGGCAAAAACTGGGCCTGGTTTCGCCGCCTGCAGTCACCGCGGCCGTCAGTGATGTCAGTCTTGAGGTTTTCAAGGGTGAAGTAGTGGGGTTGGTGGGCGAGTCCGGTTGTGGCAAGTCCACTCTGGGCCGTATGGCAGCCGGCATCCTGAAACCCAGTTCCGGAGATATTTATGTTGAAGGACAGAATGTCCGTCAGATGAGCTCCCGTGAACAGAAGCATGCCCAGTTACGCATACAAATGGTGTTTCAGGACCCTTATGCCAGCCTGAATCCCCGTTTGCGGGTGAGTGATATTGTGGGAGAGTCCCCACTTATCCATGGCCTGACGACCTCCCGTGAGCTGGACAGTTATGTGTCTGCCCAGCTGGAGCGGGCAGGCTTAAGTGCCACGTTCAGAAACCGTTTTGCGCACCAGTTCAGCGGAGGACAGCGCCAGCGTATCGGGATCGCCCGTGCACTGGCGGTGCAACCGGATATGCTGGTGTGTGATGAAGCGGTGGCAGCGCTGGATGTATCCATTCAGGCCCAGATCCTGAATTTATTTATGGACTTGCGTGAAGAGCTGGGGTTGACCTATCTGTTTATCAGTCACGACCTGAGTGTGGTGGAGCATTTGTCAGACCGGGTGGCGATCATGTATTTGGGCAAGATTGTGGAAAGCGCTTCTGCCCAAGACATCTTCAGTCATCCCAATCATCCTTATACCCAGGCCTTGCTGGCGGAAATTCCACGTATGGGAGAACGCAAGAGGGTGTTTACCACTATTAAGGGAGAAATCCCCAGCCCATTGAATCCGCCCCCGGGCTGCCATTTTCATCCCCGTTGCAAGTATGCAATGGCGCGTTGTAAAACCGAAGTGCCGAAGTTGAAGGGAATTGCCATTAATCATATCAGCGCCTGTCATTTGAATGACATGCCCTGGAAAGATGGCCAATAAATTTAAATTCGAAATTAAACAAAGTGAACATTTGTTTTGAAAAGGAAGGAAACTGAAATGAAAAAACGATTATTGGCAATAGTGGCTGCAGGCGTTTTGTCTGCCGGCAGTCTGGCCCAGGCGGAAGATCTGAAAATCGCGTTTGCCGACAACCTGTCGTCGCTCGATCCCCAATTGAACAACTTTGCCGGCGACCGTTCGGCCGGATTGTTCTTTTTTGACATGCTGGTGAACAATTACCACAACAAATTGTTGCCTGGCCTGGCCACCAGCTGGAAAAACATTGACCCGAATACCTGGGAATTCAAGCTGCGCCAGGGTGTCAAGTGGAGTGATGGCCAGCCTTTTGTGGCGGATGACGTCGTGTTTTCCATTAACCGCCTGATTAACAAAGTGCCCGGCTCGGTGGCACCGTTTACCGGCTATGTGCGGACCATTGAGAGCGTTACGGCCCAGGATCCTGAAACCCTGATTATCAAGACTAATGTGCCCAATCCCGATTTGCCACTGAACCTGGCTTCGGTGCATATCGTGAGCAAGCATGGCACTGAAAACGCCAGTAGCGAAGATTTCAATTCGGGTAAGGCCCTGATTGGTACCGGTCCTTACACGCTGTCTTCTTATACTCCCGGTGCCCGTATTGTGGCCGAGAAAAATCCCGGCTATTGGGGTGAGCAGCCAATCTGGGATAAGGTTGATTATGCCTATACCGCCAATGCCGCTTCACGTACTGCCGCCTTGCTGGCCGGAGACGTTGACGTGATCGATAAAGTATCGGTTTCCGACCTGCCAAAACTGCAAAAAGAACCCAAGGTAAACGTGTTTGCCTACAACGGCCTGCGTGTGTTCCTGTTGCAGCCCAGCTTTAACCCGGCTGTCAACAAATACATTACCGACAATAATGACAAGCCCCTGGACAAGAATCCGCTGCTGGATGTCCGGGTACGCGAGGCGCTGTCACTGGCCATTAACCGCGAAGCCATTGCCGACCGTATTTTGCAAGGGGGCGTAACAGTGGCCAGCCAGTGGATGCCTGAAGGCTCTATTGGTTATAACCCTGATATTAAACCGATTGCCTTTGATGCCGCGAAAGCCAAGGCCCTGCTGGCCGAAGCCGGTTACCCTGATGGGTTCAAATTGACGGTTCACGTGCCCACCGATCGGTATCCGCTGGCACCGGAAACCGTACAGGCGGTTGCCCAGTTCTGGACTCGGATTGGTGTCAAGACCCATGTGGAAGTGGTGCCTTGGGCGGTTTATTCCAGCGCGGCCCGCAAGAATGAATATGCCATGTCTGTGATTGCCTGGGGTAATGGTACCGGTGAGGCCAGTTATGCCATGGTGAATATTCTGGCAACCGTTGATCCGGATAAAGGATTGGGCGCTTCCAACTGGGGCCATTACAGTAGCGAAAAACTGGATGGTTACCTGACTCAGGTCACTGCCGAGTTTGATGATGCCAAACGTGAAGCCCTCATGCGTGATGCTGCGGTGGCGGTTTCTGAAGAAGTGGGTATTATCCCCCTGTTCCATTACAAGAACATTTGGGCGGCTAAAAAAGGCCTGGTGGTCAAGCCCTTAAGTTCAGACCGTACGGTACCTGCCATGGTAACCAAGGAATAAATGCATATGCCAAAAGCGAAATTAACCATCACGCCACAAGATGCGCTGATTGATGTACCCCGCACGATCCGGATAGAGAGTCTGGTACCCGAAACGGTGGTTATTGTTATTGCCTCCACGGTACGTGGCGATGGCATCGTGTGGCAAAGCCGGGCACGCTTCCAGGCCGACAGGGATGGTGTGGTTGACTTAAGTCTTCATGCCCCATTGGATGGCTCGTATTCAGGCGTGTCCGCCATGGGTATGATCTGGTCACAAACCCCGATCAGGGAAGGTGAGCGTGAGGTTTTTCCGCTTGATGTATTACGTCCTTTGGAAACCGAGATCCGGGTTGCCTATGATGATCGGGTGCTGCTGGGCTGTTTCAGTCAGCGCCTGGCCAGCGAAGGCGTGAAGCGGATTGAAATCCGGGAAGAAGGCCTGGTGGGTACCCTGTTTGTGCCTGCCACGGCGGGTCCGCATCCGGCCATCATGATTATGAACGGTTCGGGGGGCGGTATTAATGAACCCCGTGCGGCCCTTTATGCTTCGCATGGCTACCTGGCTTTTGCGCTGGCCTATTTCAAGGCGCCTGGCCTGTCTGACTATATTTCCAATACACCCCTGGAATATTTCAAAAAGGGGCTGGACTGGTTGCGTAAAACCCATAAACCTTACAAGGATTTTGTGGCCATTAACGGACAATCGCGTGGTGGTGAACTGGTCCTGTTGCTGGGTAGCCTGTTTCCTGATGATGTGTCTGCCGTGGTGGCTTATGTGCCAGCGGCTTTGGTGCATAGCGGACAGAATGCGGCTGATCCTGAAGTGGGGCGGGATGGCCCGGCATGGTTGCTGAATGGACAGGAAATTCCCCATCTCTGGAAAGACAATAAAACCGCCACCTGGGCGCCTTTTGATGAAGGGCCACCCCCGCACCGGCATGAAAAGGCCATTCTGACCGCCTTGCAAGACAAGGAGGCCGTGGAGCGGGCCCGAATTCATGTGGAAAATATCAAGGGGCCGGTTATTTTGCTGTCAGCCACCGATGACGGTTCCTGGCCTTCCAGCCTGTACAGCAAGATGGTTTATGACCGTCTTAAGAGTCTTAATTTTCCTTATGATGTGCACTGGATAGATACACAGGATGCCGGTCATAGCATTGTTTTTCCGTATGTGCCCACGACACAGCTGGTGTACACCCATCCGGTATCTGGCAAAATCAGTACCAGTGGTGGCCGTGCCGATACCAATGCCCAGTCGGATGAACGGACCTGGACCGGAATCAGGAAATTCCTGTCCGAGGCTGTGCTGAATCATGATCGGCTGAAAGACAATGATGATTCCAATAAAGATAATGTTTTAAATTAAAGATAAAAGGAATGATGATGAGCAATTCTGATTCAACCGACCTGATTGATGACTTGCTGGGCCTGGATCCGCAAGGCAGCACCCACGCGGCAAGACATTTCAGGATAAAAGTGCTTAAAGGCACACAGGCCAGTTACGATGCCCTGTTCAGTCCCGCGGTTGGCCTGTCGCTAAGCTACCGCTGGCTGGTGGCCCTGTATGCCAGCCGCCTGTCAGGCGCCAATGAACTGGCCGGGCATTATCTGGAACAGGCTCGTGATCATAATGTGTCCGAGGCCTTGATTGAAGCCGTTGAAAGCGGTCAGCTTGATGGGGTAAGTGACAACGTGCTGGAAGCCATTCTGGTCTTTACCCGCAAGCTGATCCAGAAACCGGTGGAGGGTGACAAGGCCGCCTTGTTGGCACTGAAGCAGGCGGGCGTGGCTACGCCAGACATTGTGGCGCTGGCCCAGCTGATTGCTTTTCTATCCTATCAGATTCGCCTGGTTGCCGGTCTTAAAGCCATGCAGGCATTGGAGAAAACAGCATGAGTGATGTGATCAAAATTAATGGTTTCACCAATGAAACCCTGGACTGGAAAGCCTGGCTGGACGTGGTCAATGTTGAAACCGCAACGCCCGAACAGATTCGTATCCTGGAAGCCAGTCATCCTCAGGCCAAGACATCTGATTATTATCTGTTGCTGGTGCATGAGCCCGAGATTCTGGACCATCGCTCTGAAACCTATAATGCCATTATGTATGCACCGGGTGGCGTGCACCGGGCCGACCGTGAACTGGCCGCGTTAACCGTTTCCCGCATTAATGGTTGCGTTTATTGCGCCTCGGTACATGCCCAGCGTTTTGAACAACTGGCCAAGCGCAACCAGATTGTGGCCGATGTCTTTACAGACCCGGCCACTGCCGGTGACAATGAGCGCGATAAGGCCATTATCAAGCTGGCCACGGCGCTAAGCGAATCCCCTGGGGATTTTGATGCCTCGTATGTACAGGCCCTGAAAGACCTGGGGATGAATGAAAAGGAAATCCTGGACATCATTCACGCAGCCTCCATTTTCGGCTGGGCCAACCGCCTGATGCTGAATCTGGGTGAGCCGGTCTTTCCTTAACCGTTTATGCCTTCTCGTTACTACGCTCCCGCGTGGTAACGAATATCTGTTTTAAACGTTAATTTTCTTTTTCCGCAGCAGGATAGCATACGCCTGGTTAAGCTGTTTGTTAAAACGGGGGATATCCACCTTGATGATTTCCCAGAGATCCATGGCTTCCAGATCCAGCGCTTCCAGATTTTTTTGGCCATCCAATAATTCGTCAAAGCGGGCCATTGCCGAGAAAGGGATTTGTGAATTGGCTTTGGCATACAGTTCGTAAAACTGGCAAAGTGCACGACAGGACTGACCGATGTTGGCCAGTTCGTGCAGGCTTGAATCCTGGGCCGGGATATTGGACAGGAAGTTGATTTCACTGATATCGCCGGTGTGGGCTTGAAGGCGTTTGATGGCTTCCAGGATTTGAGCTAAATAGTTTTGCAAGGGCTGCCGATTGGGATTCATGGCGGGGATCTTGTTTTTATACAAGTATGAATTTTAAGCCGTGATTAAAAAATCAATTTGATCCAGATTAACAAGTCCTTGGATTCTGCGTTCAATTTCCAGCGACAACAGGTAATAACCGTCTGGTTCCCACGCAGGAGCATGGGAACCAGAAAGCGACAACAGTTGACATCTCCCCCCGTCTGGTTCCCATGCTCCCGCGTGGTAACCAGACCAGAAGCCGTTCAGGAGCATTCTCTCGTCCCCACGCTCCTGCGTCTCTCGTCCCCACGCTCCTGCGTGGGGATGCAGATGGATGAAACAATAGGCAGATGCCGAGGCTTGTACACGTTACCACGCGGGAGCGTGGGAACGAGAAACAGGCAATAACTCTCTAGTTACCACGCGGGAGCGTGGGAACTAGAACGCCTTGCCCAAGGCAACATCAGCTAGTACGCAAAGCGGTCGGCAAGCGCCTCAAGGTGGCATTCTTTCAGGATTTGCAACTGGCGCTCACGGGCGCTTTTTTTGAAGCCGCCAATTTTCTTGGCGATGATCAGCTCGTTTTTCATGGAATGTTCCCAACCCACCAGTTCGGTGACGGTTAGCTGGTAGCCACGGGCCTCCAGCTGCAGGCAGCGCAGGACATTGGTGAGCTGGCTGCCAAATTCACGGGTATGAATCGGGTGACGCCACAGTTCCGACAAGGGGGTTTTGCCCAGCGTGCTGCCTTTGTTGGCACGCAGGGTAGCCGCCACTTCGGCCTGGCAACAGGGCACCAGCACAATGTATTGGGCATCCCGGTTCAGGGCAAAGCGGATGGCGTCATCAGTGGCGGTGTTGCAGGCATGCAGTGCCGTCACGATATCGATTTTTTCGGGCAGCTGCGTTGAGGACATGGATTCCTCTACGGTCATGGCCAGAAATGACATGCCTTCAAACCCCAGTCGCTGCGCCAGCGCTTCCGATTTGGTCACCAGCTCGGCACGGGTTTCGATGCCGTACACATGGGCACCGGGTTTGTCTTTCAGGAACAGGTCATACAAAATGAAGCCCAGGTAAGACTTGCCTGCCCCATGATCCACCAGGCTCAGGCTGTCTTTTTGCTTAAGTACATCCGCCATTAATGGTTCAATGAACTGGTACAGGTGATACACCTGTTTAAGCTTGCGACGCGTGTCCTGGTTGATTTTTCCGTCTCGGGTCAGGATATGGAGCTCTTTGAGCAATTCAATGGATTGCTGGGGCTTTATTTCGGGTATCAGGCTCATTCGCTTATACGGTCATTGAAAAAATACGGGTGCCGGGCTGCTCGCGCAGCATGCGCAGGTCAAAGGCCATGCAAATATTGCGTGAAAACGTGCGGCCTGCCTCGGTAATATCAATCCCGTTGGGCAAAATTTTGATCAGGCCGTCGGTTTCCATTTCACGCAGGCGTTCAACCACCTGGGGCAGTTCTGGAAATTGCTGTTCGGGCTGGTCCCAGCGGGTGGATTGCAGGCACATCAGGTTCAGGATATGCCGGCGGATAATCAGGTCTTCCTGATCCAGGATATGACCACGGTAAAGGGGCAGCTCGTTCTTTTCAAGACGGGCATAATAATCTTCAATCACTTTTTCGTTTTGGGCAAAGGCATACCAGGAATCGCTAATGGCCGAAACGCCCAGGCCAATCATGAGCTGGGTGGACGAAGAGGTATAGCCCATGAAGTTGCGATGCAGTTTTTTATTCAGCATGGACTGGTAAAGCTCGTCGGTCGGCAGGGCAAAGTGGTCCATGCCAATCTCGACATAACCCAGTTCTTCCAGCAGCTTTTTGCCGTTTTCATACAGGGCGCGTTTTTCTTCTCCGCTGGGTAAATCATTTTCATCAAAACCGCGCTGACCAACCCCCTTGAGCCAGGGGACATGGGCATAAGAATAAAACGCCAGGCGATCGGGTTTCAGGGAGATGGTGCGCTTGATGGTGGCTTCCATGGATTTCCAGGTCTGGAACGGCAGGCCGAAAATCAGGTCATGGCTAATGCTGTGGTAGCCGATTTTGCGTGAGGCATCGGTCACATTGAAGACGTTTTCGTAGGGCTGGATCCGGTGGATGGCTTTTTGCACGACCGGATCGTAATCCTGGACCCCGAAACTGACACGCCTGAAACCCAGTTCATACAGGGTTTCCAGGTGTTCACGACGGGTATTGTTGGGATGGCCCTCAAAACTGAATTCGTGATCGGGCGCAATCTCGGAGGTATCAAAAATCGCCCGCAGCAAACGGGTCAGGTTTTCGGTGCTGAAAAAAGTGGGCGTGCCGCCACCCAGGTGGATTTCCCGGATCCGGGGCTTGCTGCCCAGCAGTTCCAGGTACATGTTCCATTCCTTGATCACGGCATCAATGTAGGGGCCTTCAACGGCATGCTTTTTGGTAATGCGTTTATGGCAGGCGCAAAAAGTACACAGGCTTTCACAGAAAGGCAGGTGAATGTACAGGCTGATACCCTCGGAAGCATTGGATTCATTGAAACTGCGAATCAGGGTTTCTTTATATGAATCCACCGTAAAACAGGCCTCGTTCCAGTAAGGAACGGTTGGGTAGCTGGTATAGCGGGGGCCTGGGATATTGTACTTTTGGATAAAATTGCTCATGCGCTTCAATGCCGGTTACGCCCTGCAGTAGAGGTCTGCAGGGCTTGGTCTGGAACGGGATCAGAAAGCCGGATCGTCATCGTCCGGGATATCTGAAGCCAGCTTCTTTGTTGTTGATTTTACCGCTGTTTTGGTGACGGTCTTTTTGGCAGCTGTCTTTGTTGCCTTTTTGGCAGCGCTCTTGGTTGCTGTTTTCGTGGCGGTTTTCGTGGCTTTTTTGGCCGCGGTTTTTTTGGCTGCCGGCTTGTCATCGGTATCAGCCGTTGCTTTCAGCGTTTTTTTAGCCGCTGTTTTTGACGCTGCCTTGGCCGGACGAGGCTCAAATTCGAAGCCGATTTTACCGTTTTCCTGCAAGGTCAAAAAGGCCTTGAATTTACGATTGGTACGATTGGAAACAAATCCGTCTAATAAATCGGTTTTGCCCGATGCCAGCAGCTTGGTCATTTGTTCATTGGAAATTTCCTGCTGCAAAATCACTTTGCCCGATTTGAAATCGCAGGTTTTTTCCTGTGCCACGGCTTTTTCACAGACATAGTTCATGCCATTGTCAAAAACACCGGCACCGCATTTGGGGCACTTGCCCAGCGCTGTTTGGCCCGAGAAATCAACGGGTTCGGCATCGTCCTCATCATTCTGGCCAAAATCAAATTCCAGCTTGTTTTCATCGGTAATGCGCAAAATGGCGGAAAACGGCCGGCCCATTTTGCTGATGAAGCCACTAAGCGGGCCCAAGGTTCTTTTCTCAAGCAGTTCTTCAACCTCGGGAATTTCAAACGTGCGTCCGCCCGGATGCTTGGTAATGGAAAAATCACAGTTGGTGCAGGCGTAGCGGCGGTAGTTTTCCTTGACCACCGAACCACATTGCGGGCAGGGGGTTTGCAAGGTAGCGTAATCACCGGGAATGGTGGCCTGTTCATATTCTTTGGCGCGTTTGACAATGACCTGGGTGGTCTGCGCAATCTCGCGCATGAAGGACTCGCGGTCAAGCTTGCCCTGTTCCATTTGCTTGAGTTTGTGTTCCCATTCTCCGGTCAGCTCAGGGGAAGTCAACTCTTTGACATTCAGGCCGGTCAGCAGTGTCATCAGCTGGCGTGCCTTGGCAGAAGGCACCAGCTCGCGTCCCTCACGGCGCAGGTAATGCTCATTGAGCAAACCTTCAATAATGGTTGCCCGCGTGGCTGGCGTGCCCAGGCCACGTTCAGACATGGCTTCGCGCAGTTCATCGTCGTCCACCAGTTTGCCGGCCCCTTCCATGGCACTTAGCAAGGTTGCCTCGGTAAAGCGTGCAGGTGGTTTGGTTTGCAGTGCCTTGGGGGCAATATCTTCGGTGCGTACCGATTCGTTATCGGCCACCGGAACCAGGTTGGCATCGTCATCCTGGCCTTCCTTGCCGTAAATTTCCAGCCAGCCCGGCTTGACCAGTACCTTGCCCTCGGTTTTGAAGCGATATTGCGATACTTCAGTAATCCGGGTGGTAATGCGGTACTCGGCGGGCGGAAAGAAAACCGCCATGAAACGTTTGGTCACCAGGTCGTAAATTTTGGCTTCGGCTTCGCTTAACTCTTTGGGTACCTGTTGGGTCGGGATAATCGCAAAGTGATCGGATACCTTTTTGTTGTCGAAGATACGACGGTTGGGTTTGACCCAGCCATTGGCCAGAATTTTTCCGGCAAACGCTTTGTGACCCCGGTTCAGGTGGGATTCACTGCCTGAAATGGCGTCAAAGGTTTGCTGGACGGTACCCAGATAATCTTCGGGCAGGTAACGAGAGTCGGTACGCGGATAGGTCAGGGCTTTATGACGTTCGTACAGGGTTTGTGCCAGGGCCAGAGTGGTTTTGGCGGTAAAGCCGAATTTGGAGTTGGCCTCGCGCTGCAACGAGGTCAAATCAAACAGGGCGGGCGACATCTGGGTGGATGGTTTGGACTCTTCGGTTACCGTACCGGTTTTGTCACGACAGGCCGCCACGATGGATTGCGCACTGGCCAAAGACCAGAGGCGGCTGTCTTTTTTCTCGGGGTCGTGTTCGTCTTTTTTGAAGTTGGGGTCAAACCAGCGGCCTTCATACAGCCCGGCTGCCGCCACAAACGTGGCATGCACTTCCCAGTAGTCGCGTGACTGGAAGGCGCGGATTTTTTCTTCGCGCTCGCACACAATGGCCAGCGTGGGGGTTTGCACCCGTCCGATCGGGGTCTTGAAAAAACCGCCTTCCTTGCTGTTGAACGCGGTCATGGCGCGGGTGCCGTTAATGCCAATCAGCCAGTCAGCTTCGGCACGGGAACGTGCAGCCGCTTCAAGTGGCTTCATGGTTTCATCATCGCGCAGGTTGTTAAACGCTTCAACAATGGCGGTTTTGGTCATGGATTGCAGCCACAGGCGCTTGATGGGTTTTTTAACCCCTGAATATTGCACAATGTAGCGGAAAATCAATTCACCTTCACGGCCTGCGTCACAGGCATTGATAATGGCAGTGATATCTTTGCGCTTCAGTAGTTTTACCAATAATTTGAGGCGCTCGGTTGATTTTTTATCGGCTGGTTTAAGATCAAACTCTTTGGCCGGAATGGCGGGTAAATGGGCGAATGACCACTTGCCCCGGACGACATCGTCGGGATTGGTCAGCGTCAATAAATGGCCCACGCTGGAGGAAAGGACGTATTCGTCGCTTTCAAAATAATCACCTTCACGGGAGAATCCTCCCAAGGCCCTTGAAATGTCGAGGGCGACTGATGGTTTTTCGGCAATAATCAGTGTTTTAGTCATATGCTTCCGAGTATCCAAACCGTGGACTTTAGGAGTATCTTATAAAATATCGCGTTACGATACTGCCTGTTTGACCAAAATGGTGAAACCCGATCCGGTTTTAATAAGTGTATGGCGTGGATAATACGAGAGGAAAATCAGTTCATGCAAGTGCAAGATGACAATTTGAAATATTTATTTTTAAATAAATGGCAGGGATTCCTGGTTTTTTTGTCTCTCGTGGCAGGTGTTTCGTTTGCTTCAAGTGGCGTCATTACATGGGTTGCGGCAAATTGGGACTACTTTTCAAGCTTGCAGAAACTGTATGGAATCCAGCTTCTGTTTATTCTTGCCTGCCTGACCGCTTTTTTGGCTTATTGGCGTTATACCCGAAAAACCGGGCATGCAAAAGCTGGGCTGGGCAGCCAGGGGGCCCTGTTTCTGGCTGCGGTCATTACCGGTGCCCTGCTGGCACTGATTGGTCAGGTGTATCAAACCGGGGCCGACCCCTGGACTTTGTTTGCCATTTGGAGCGCCTTGATTCCATTTTTTCTGCTGGCTGCACCCAATGCTGCCATTGCCTTGCTGTGGTGTGTGGTTATGAACCTGGCCTGGCAGTTATATCGGGAAGACTTTTGGGGCATGCTAAGCCGTGAGTATTATTACCAGGCATTGATGTATGCCGGGTTTAACCTGCTTTTGCTGGTGCTGGCCGAATGCAATATTGCGCGTTTGGGTGATCGCTTCAGACTGGTGCCGCGTTTTCTGGGCTTTTTTTGTCTTTGGCCTTTGTTGGGCATGGATGATGGCAATATATATGACACGGCTACAAGCGGTTTGACAGGCTTGTTGGTATGGGTCATTCCGGTATTGGTGTTTGCGGCCGGTTTCAGGTATTACAGCCGCAAACGGGTGGATTATTTCATGCTGGCCAACCTGGTCGGGTTTTTGTCTGCCGTGGTATTGGTCCGTTCCATCAGTTTTTTAGGTTTATGGCGTATGCTGGACGGGTCTCTCTTCATGATTGCCAGCCTGGTACTGTTAACGGCGGGGATGGGGGTCGCTGCCATTAATCGTCTTTATCGTAAAAATAATCCCGACCGCGGTCACAAGAGCCTTTGGCCTGTTCACTTGTTAATGGTGTGTGTGGTCATGGTGGTGTCCCTGTTGTTTGTTCTGTTTCTGGCTATCATGAACGTATCGTTCCTGGGCAGCGGTATTTCGCTGCTGGTGATCGCCAGCGTGATCTGCTTTTCAGGTAAAGATCCCGGTCAGGAGGGCGTGGTATCCGGCTCACTGGCGCTAATCGGCCTTGGCATGATGGCGGTCTCGTTGCTGGAAATTCATAATGATTTCTTCAGGCCTGACAAAGTGGCCGTGTTACGCCTGCAAGCCAGTGCCATTGCCGCGGTCAGTATGGCGGTTTACGTTATGTTCAGACAGGTGTGGGTGCGCTTTTTGTCTGCCACGCAGACGATTGGGCTGATATTGCTGGTGCTGTATACCTTTATGGGGGGGGATGACAGTTATGGGGCGGCTGAAGCGGCATTTTTCACGTTGTCTTTGCACGCGGTTCCCTGGCTGGCGCTGGCTTCGGTGGTGATGTTTGTGGGTGCGCATCAGTATGAACATAATGCGTTGCGACCGCTGGCATGGGCGCTTGCCGTGAATGCTCTGGTGCTGACGGTGTTGAATACCCTGGAATTGAGCGGGCAGTCAGGCGTTGAGCAAGCGTTTGGTCCGGTTGACATGTTCAGGGCTGTTTTGGCCGGTCTCAATCCTTTGAAGGCAGGAAACTGGGGTAATCTTGTTTTTCAGTGCTTGCCTGCCGTATTGGTGTTTTGGGGCATGCGCAAGCAGGAAGGTGCAGGCCGGTGGTTTACATGGCTGGTGGCAGCACTGGTGTTTGTGTTGTGCCTGTATTGGGGTAATGACAATGGGGTGGTGTATGGCCTGATACTGGTGCTGCTGGCTTACCAATGCCGTGACTGGGTCCTTGGGGGTACCGGTGCGATTGCCATGATCGGCTTTCTTTGGATGTTTTATTACCAAATGGTGTTAAGCCTGCTGCAAAAATCTTTCCTGCTTTTGGGTACCGGACTGGTCTTATTGACGGTAACCGTTACCTGTCGCCATTGGCTGCGCAAGGGTCGGGAAGAGCATGACATGGAAACTGCTCAGGCGACAGAGACCCCGCCCCAGCCCGCTTCTGTGGCGGCTGCCAAAGCACGAGGCTTGCTGCCGCTCATGACGGTTTTGGGTATGGTGTCGGTATTAACGGTGGCCAACTGGGGTATCTGGACCCATGAAGCCATTTTGCGAACCGGCCAGCGTGTGGTGCTGGCGCTGGCTCCGGTTGATCCGCGCTCGCTGATGCAAGGTGATTATATGTCGTTGAATTTTGAACTGGTGAATCATTTGCGCACGGCAGTACAGGCGACACAATCCGCCAATAAAGATAAAGATGCAAACAGGCAAAAACCACGGCAAGGTTTCGCTATTTTGTCGATTGATGACAAAGGGGTGGCATCGCTGGCCGGTGTCTCCCAAACTTATCCCAGCATGATTCTGGCTGATGGCAAAACCGTCATCATGCGTTATAAAACAGGTCCTTTCGGAACCGTATCTCTGGCCTCACATGAGTATTTCTTCCCAGAGGGGCAGGGATCGCATTTTGCACAGGCCAAATATGGCGAGTTCCGGGTTCGCAAAGATGGCAAGGCCCTGCTTAGTGGTTTGCTGGATGAAAATCTGAATCGTTTGTAGGTGTGGTTTCTTCAGTTTGAGTAGTTAGCGTAACTTATACGATATTTCCATAATTTAGCTGCCTGATGATTCATCAGGCAGTTTTTTTATGCGAACTTTTTATAAATATGCTTGTATTCAAATGTATTCATTAGTATATTAAAGGGAGTTATATAGATTACCATTAGAGGAGAAAGTAATAATGAAATTTATCCATTCCTGTTTAATTGCAGCCGCCGCTGTTTTACCCGTGACCGCACAGGCAAGTTATCCCGAACAACCCATACGGCTCATTGTGCCGCATCCCGCAGGCGGCTCGTCGGACATCCTGGCCCGCACCATGGCGGCCGCCATGTCAAAAGATTTGGGACAGTCCATCGTGGTTGAAAACAAGGGTGGGGGCAATGGTGCCATTGCAGCGCAGTCTGTTGCCCTGGCGAAGCCGGATGGCTACACCTTATTGCTGGCAACAGCCAGTACGCATGGCATTAATCCAACGCTTTACAATAAGCTGAGCTACGATGCCATTAAAGATTTTGCACCCGTTACCTTATTCGCGACCGTTCCCAATGTGCTGGTCGTGGGTCCTGCACATAAAAAAATGATGGATACCCGGGAATTGATTGACTATATCAAGTCGAATCCGGGGAAAGCCAATATGGGGTCAGCGGGAAGCGGGACACCGGGCCATTTGGCGGGCGTGATGCTTCAGGATGCCAGTGAGCTGGATATGGTTCATGTGCCGTTCCGGGGCGGTGCTCCCGCAATCAGTGCCTTGATTGGTGATCAGATTGATTTCATGTTTACGACTATTCCCGGCGCATTGCCACATATCAAGGCGGGCTCCATTAAAGGCCTGGCCGTCACATCCAGTGAGCGCTCCCAGGCTTTACCTGAACTGCCAACGGTTGCTGAAGCAGCTATCCCCGGTTTCAATGCGGTTTCCTGGCATGGGCTGGTGGCGCCTGCCGGCACACCAGACGCTGTAATTGAAAAACTTTACGCTGCTGCTTCCAAAGCATTGACGGGTGAAGATGTTGGATCCAAATTGGCACAGGAAGGTGCACGAGCCGCGCAAATGACATCAGAGCAGTTTGGCCAGTTTATTCAATCCCAAATTGAAAGCTGGGGTAATGCGGTCAGATCATCAGGTGCGCAAGTTGACTGATTAATCCTGGTTCAGCAGGAAACGGCTTAGCCGGACTTTATAAGCTTCACTAATGTGTTGGCTGGCTATTTCCTGGGCTTTATCGGGGTTGCGTTGTTCTAGCGCTTCAATCAGTTGCTTATGCTCTTCATAAGAAGTGGATGGGCGGCCACTTTCCGCCAGGGTGCTTTTTCCCAGCAATAGCATTGCATTTTGAAGAACCTGAAGGGTTTTCAGCAGGAAGCGGTTATGGGCGCATTGATAAAGCGTTTGGTGAAACAGCCGATTGTTTTTGGCCAGAAAGGCAGGATCATCGCTGGTTTTGTCCTGTTCTATGATTTGTTTTAGAACCGCTATTTCCACATCTGTGGCGTGACGGGCAGCCAGCGCGGCTGCCGTGCTTTCCAGCACACGCCTCATTTCATAAAGCTCACCCACCATATTTTGGTCGAGTTCGGTAATGATCAGGCCGCGTTTAGGATCGTTAACAACAAGGCCTTCGGAAACCAGCTGGTTAAGGGCTTCCCGGATGGGGGTTCGACTCAGGCCGATTTCCGCTGCCAGATCGGCTTCACGAAGCCGTGTACCCGGCGGCATCGTGCCGTTTTCCAGTGATTGAATAATGTAGTTGTAAGCCTGGTCTCCCAAAGAGACGCCCCGATCATTGGCTTCAGGGACATTACTGTCATGATTGAGCGGTTGTGAGACGGGTTTTGCTTTACGAGCCATTACAAATTCTTCCATAGATTAAAACGCGACAAACCAATTGTACCAAATGCCGGTCAAATTAAATTATTTTGAACAAAAATAATTTATTGTGTACAATAGAATACAAATGTATTATTAATAGAGAGGAAGCCTTGAAAGATACATTATTATGTGATGTTCTGGTGGTTGGCGGTGGTAATGCTGCGCTGTGTGCCGCGTTGTCGGCGCGTGAGCAAAAGGCGTCTGTCATTCTGATAGAAAGTGCCCCACGGGAATGGCGTGGCGGAAATAGCAGCCATACCCGCAATTTGCGTTGTATGCACAATGCACCAACCGATGTCTTAACTGATGCTTATACCGAAGATGAATATTTTCAGGATGTATTTCGGGTAACAGGGGGGGAAACGAATGAAGAAATGGCACGTTATGTCATTCGCGAAACCGCATCCTGTACAGACTGGATGAAAGCGCATGGCGTGCGTTTTCAGCCATCCCTGGGTGGTACGTTGCACCTGGGACGGACCAATGCATTTTTTCTGGGCGGTGGTAAAGCCCTGGTCAATGCTTATTTCAAGGCTGCCGAAAAAGCGGGAGTGCAAATCCTTTATGAAACGCAAGCCCAAACCCTGAACTTTGCCAATGGGGAATGTGAAAGTGTCGAGGCTGTCTGCAAGGGCAGAAAAATCAGGATAAATGCACGTTCTGTAGTGATCGCCTCTGGTGGGTTTGAATCGAACCGGGAGTGGCTGGAAGAGGCATGGGGCCCCAGTGCGCGTAACTTTATTATACGTGGCACCCGCTTTAACGAAGGGGTCATGCTACGCGAGCTGATGCGTAATAACGCCTGCATTATTGGTGATCCTACCCAGGGACATGCGGTTGCCATTGACGCCCGTTCCCCACGCTATGATGGTGGCATCGTGACCCGGGTCGATTGTGTCTCCCTGGGTATCGTGGTGAACAAAGAAGGAAGGCGTTTTTACGATGAGGGCGAGGACTTCTGGCCCAAACGTTATGCCATCTGGGGACGTCTGGTGGCCGGGCAACCCGATCAGATCGCCTATTGCATTATTGACTCAAAGGCAATCGGTCACTTCATGCCGTCGGTTTTCAAATCTATTGTGGCTGATACGATTCCAGCCTTGGCAGAAAAACTGGGGCTTCCCGTGGATACCGTCCAAGAGACGGTTGCACAGTTCAATGCCGCTGTAGTGGCCGGCAACTTTGATCACAATAAGCTTGATGATTGCCATACACAGGGCTTGCAGCCGAATAAAAGTCATTGGGCCCGCAAAATAGATCAGGGTCCGTTTTATGCCTATCCACTGGCGACGGGTATTACCTTTACCTACATGGGGGTCAAGGTTACCCGTGAGGCCAGGGTTGTCATGCAAGATGACGTGGTGTCGAAAAATGTATTTGCTGCCGGAGAAATCATGGCAGGAAATATTTTAAGTAAAGGTTATGTTGCCGGATTTGGTATGGCAATTGGTACGGTATTTGGCAGGATTGCCGGCAAGGAGGCAGCAAAGCATGCAACAGCTTGAAAAATTGATTGAAGATGCCCGTCATTCTGTGGGTATTTGTAATTCATGTCGTTATTGTGAAGGATTTTGTGCCGTGTTTCCTGCCATGGAGCAACGGCTGGATTTTACCAAGGGCGATATAAATTATCTGGCCAATTTATGTCATAACTGTAGCGAATGTTACTACGCCTGCCAGTATGCGCCACCGCATGAATTTAATGTGAATTTGCCGGTACAACTGGCTGCGGTGCGTCAAACGACCTATCAAAGTTATGCCTGGCCGCGTGGCATTGCGCGTGGTTTTGAAAAAAGCGGTTTATTGAGCAGCCTGTTTTTTATGTTGGCCCTTATTGTTCTTTTAGGTGTGGCAACCTTGTTTTCAAATGGCCTTTCTTCTGCGCCAGCCGGAGATTTCTACGCTATTTTCCCGCATGGTGTATTGGTAACGGTGTTTGGTTTGGCAGCCCTTTGGGTAGTGACGGCGCTGATAATGGGTTTTCGGGCTTTCCTGAAAGATACGGGTGAAAAGCCGGGTGAGCTGTTATCGTGGAAAAATGTCAAAGAGGGGATGGCCGATGCATTCAGCCTGAAATACTTGCATGGCAATGTGAAAACCGGATGTACTTACCCGGATGATGAAATTTCTCCGTGGCGTCGACGGTTCCATCACTTTACTTTTTATGGGTTCATGCTGTGTTTTGCCGCAACCGTGTCTGGTACGATTTTCCACTATGTGTTTGGCTGGCAGGCACCGTACAATTTTTTCAGTTTGCCCAAACTCACAGGAACCATTGGCGGCATTAGCCTGGCAATTGGTACGGCGGGACAGTTTTGGCTCAAACGCAAAGCTGACCCGGCCATTGTGAATATCAGGCAGATGGGCATGGATTACGCGTTCATTGCACAATTGTTCCTGGCTGCGGTTACCGGTCTTGCGCTGATGGTTTTCAGGGAAACACCGGCACTGGCGACTTTGCTGGTGATTCATTTGGCCGTTATTCTGTCTTTGTTCATAACCATGCCTTTTGGCAAGTTTGTGCATGGTTTGTACAGGCTGGGCGCATTGATTAAATACGCCAAAGAAAAACCTTTGCATTAAAGCGTAGGGTGCACCGGCAGCAGCCCAAAGCGCCGGTGCCACTCCGGCACGGCCTGTTGCCAGAATTGCGTTACGTTGCCCGCTGGCAAGGGGTCAAACCCCAGAGCCAGCCAGGCTTTACCCAGGCTGGTCAGCGGGTTTTGTATATCAATCGCGGTGGCATGGTTCTGTTTGGACAGTTTGCGTCCGTTTTCATCCAGAACCAGGGGAACATGCATCATGCGGGGGGTGGGATAACCCAGCATGCGGGCAATGCAATGCTGGCGGGCGGTTGAGCTTAGCAGGTCATTGCCCCGCACAATGTCGGTCACACCCTGGTCATGATCATCAATGACCACCACCAGCTGGTAGGCAAACAGGCCATCGGCACGTTTAACAATAATGTCCCCCACCTCATTGGCAACATCCTGGCTTTGTTCTCCCTGCCAGCGGTCAACAAAACGGACGATGCCTTCGGGCATGACAAGGCGCCAGGCCCGGGCAGGGCGGTTGCCGGCAATACCATGGCGACAGGTGCCGGCATAAGGGCGTTCGCCATGCAGACCGAGCCTGTCGTTTTCAATGGCGTTACTGACAATTTCCTTGCGGGTGCAGGCGCAGCCGTAGATAAGCCCGCGCTCTTTCAGTTGATTGAATACTTCCTGATAACGGTTCAGGCGTGATGACTGCCAGATGACCGGGCCGTCCCAGTGCATGCCAAGGGCCTGCAATTGTTGCATGATGGTGTGATCGGCCCCGGCCACCACACGCGGGGTATCAATGTCTTCGATGCGCAGCAGCCACTGGCCGTGGTGGGCACGGGCATCAAGATAGCTGGCCATAGCCGCCACCAGCGAGCCGTTGTGTAACGGCCCGCTGGGGCTGGGTGCAAAACGGCCAATGTAATTAGTGCAGGAGTTTGGCTCCATCATCGGTGAGCAGTTCTTCCAGGACCAGGTGATCCACGTCGGCTTCCTGGCTCCAGAGTACCATTAGGGTAATGATTTTAAAATGCTCAAGAGATACCGGGGCCTCAGCGTCAGGGGTGGCCATGGCGCGGTCGATCACGATTTCACGCAGTGCGGGTGTGAGGGCACCGGAGTTTTCCAGAAAACAGAGAAAACCGATGGCTTCAGGACCCAGGTGCATTTGTTCAAAGTTTGCATAAACACGTGTGCTGGTGGCAGACATGTCCGACAACTCACCGCTTTGTTCGGTGGTTTCGGCAAGACCATACAGCCAGCCAATGGCATCGCTAATGTCTTCATGTTCGAAGCCAGCGGCCACTAAACGCTTGGTCAGCACGTCGGTAGACGGGCAAGCATCTGGTGTATAGTAGTTTTCAAAGAGATAAACCAGGACATCGAACATAGTGGTAACTTCCGAAAAAGGTTTATTCAAAGGCAGGCTTCATGATAACTGAAAAAGGCAAAAAGGATCATTAAATATAAGGGTAAGTGCACTTTTGGGAAGCGATCGTTGTTTCAGCAAGATACGGGTGTGTAACTTTGCCTACAGAATCGGTTTTTAATCGCACAGTCACGGGTATTTTGACTAAAATGCGGTGTCTGTTTTGTTTAGTTCATTGCCCCTGAAAGGAATTGTCATGGCATTTAATCCTGCTGACGTAAAGTCGTTAATGGAAATCACCTCCCGCCCCGAACTGATTTTTGTCAAAGGGGAAGGTTCCTGGCTGGAAGACCAGGAGGGCCGACGATACCTGGATATCATGCAGGGTTGGGCCGTTAACTGTCTGGGGCATTGTCCGCCAGAAGTGGTGCAGGCCATCGAAAACCAGGCCAAGGTGCTGATCAATCCGTCGCCCGGGTTTTACAACCAGCCATCCATTGACCTGGCCAATCGCCTTACCACCGCCTCTTGCTTTGATCGCGTGTTTTTTGCCAACAGTGGTGCCGAAGCCAACGAGGGTGCCATCAAGCTGGCCCGTAAATGGGGGCAAATCCACCGCAATGGTGCTTACAAAATCATTACTTTCGACCACAGTTTTCATGGTCGTACCCTGGCCACCATGTCGGCCTCGGGCAAGGCCGGCTGGGACAGAAAATTTGCGCCCCAGGTTGACGGCTTTCCAAAAGCCATCATGAACTATCTGGATTCGGTACGTGAACTTATTGATGACCAGACCGTTGCCGTCATGCTGGAGCCGGTGCAGGGTGAAGGCGGGGTGATTCCTGCCGATATGCAGTTCATGCAGGAGCTGCGTGCCTTAACCCGTGAAAAAGGCATTTTGCTGATTGTGGACGAAGTGCAAACCGGCATGGGCCGTTGCGGTACCATGTTTGCCTATCAGCACTATGGCATTGAGCCCGATATCATGACGCTGGGCAAGGGTATTGGTGGTGGCGTGCCATTATCTGCACTGTTGTGCCGTGAGGAAGTGGCCTGCTTTGAGCATGGCGACCAGGGAGGTACTTACAACGGCAACCCGCTGATGACCGCTGCAGGCGTAGCCGTGTTTGATGTGCTGAATGCACCGGGCTTTATGGACAGTGTGAATGAGCGTGCCCAATACCTGTCTGATGGCTTGAACAAGCTGTCTGCCAAATGGGGCATGAAAGGCGAGCGCGGCCTGGGCCTGTTGCGTGCCCTGATGCTAGACCGTGAAGAAGGCAATGCCATTGTTGAAGCCGCCCGTAACCGTGCACCGGAAGGCCTGTTATTGAATGCACCACGAACCAATTTGTTGCGCTTCATGCCCGCGCTGAACATTAGCAAGGAAGAAATCGATTTGATGTTAAGCTGGCTGGATGAATTAATTGCGCAAGTGCGCCAATAAGCCAATGGGAAGGCACTGTTTATGAGTAATGAAATTGATGAGTTGAAGGCACTGGTGGTAGAGCTTTCCGATAATCTGAACCATTGCATGGCCCAGCAGGCCGCTTTGCAGCATGGCCTGTATGCGCTCATGGTAAACGTGACTGACAGGCAGGCTGTTGCCAATGCGCTTGCGATTTGTGCCGAAAACTTTATGACGCATAGCCTGGAGGCCGACCTGCCGGTAGAAATGATGGAAACTTACCAGGATGAAATAGCCGAGTTGATGGACAGCCTGGAAGACCTGGAAGAGTAATAGGGTGTCTTAATGCAGCAGGCCAATAAAGTGTTCTTTGGCCTGCAAGGTCAGTTTTTTCAGCAGGCGTTCGGCCTGTTCCTGGTTAACGCCTTCATTCTTAACGTTTTCAATGAAAACCAGTAATGAAGATTGAACCAGTTTCATGCTGCCAGCCTGGTCGGGTTCAAACTGGAGGCCTGAAACATGCTCAAGGATACCGTTGCTGTGACGGCGCCAGCCATTTGGGGCAAATTTGGGCAGTGATGTCATGGGTATGTTTATATAAATACTAAAGTGTCAGTGTAGCGGTTTTTTTAAAAGGTGTCGGGTTCATTTGCACGATTGGTAATTCAAATGATAGAATTACTGGCTTAACTAACAATAATAACAAGCCGCTTTAGCTCAGTTGGTAGAGCAGTTCATTCGTAATGAAAAGGTCGCCAGTTCGATTCCGGCAAGCGGCACCAATAACAACAAGCACTTACGCCAATCTTAACGGGTTGGCGTTTTTGTTTTGTGATCTGTGTAGCCCCTGTGTAGCCTTTTATCTTTTCAGCATTTTAACCAGTGCCAGGGCCACTTTTTCTGAAGAAGCCGGGTTCTGTCCGGTAATCAGCCTGCCATCAATCACCACGTGCGCTTCCCAATTTCCCGCCTTGCTGAATTGGGCGCCTTTATTAATCAATTCGGTTTCAAGCAAATAGGGAACAATACTCTCACAGGCAACCGCTATTTCCTCTTCATTGCTGAAGCCGGTCAGTTTTTTGTCCTTGACAAGCGCAGTGCCATCTTGGTTGATGACGTCCAGCAAAACGCATCCGGCATGACAAACGGCCGCAACAATTTTGTCGTTATTCCAGAAATCCTGAATGAGTTTTTTTGAGTGCTCATCGTAACGAAGATCCCATAAAGGGCCATGCCCACCAGGATAGAAAATGGCATCGTGGCCGGTCGCGAAGGTTTTTTTCAGCACAACGGTGGTTTCTTTGATTGTATATGATCGTGGTGCTGGTAGTCGATGAGCTAGATACTAGTTTGCATCCTGTGCTGGTGCATCATTAGGTCAAAGGAAAAAAATCAGTGGGAGATCAGGTTGTTTCAAAGTTAAAAACCAAACCTGGATTTGCTAAGTATGCAAAAGGTGGAAGAGGTGTTTATAGTCAGCTGAAAAATAAATTGAATACCGCGCTTGAAAATGCAGATAGATTACGTAGACATAATGAAGCAATGAATAGCAGTAATCCTGCAACAGATGTCGATAAATTAATTCTTGCATTAAGAGAGTTGGAAATGAACAAATAAAGATTGAACTGCAGTATGATCCGAAAAGATATTTCCCGTTAACAAACAAAACAGGATGTCCCCCATGCAAATCGTTCAAGATGTTCTTCACTTCTGGTTCGTTGAAAGCACACCACAAATGTGGTTTCAGGGTGGTAAATCATACGACCAGACCATTCGTGAACGCTTTGGCCCTGTTTGCGAAGCGGCGGCGCGTGGCGAGTGTGATGAATGGCGTGCCACCATGCAAGGGCGTCTGGCTGAAATTATTGTGCTGGACCAGTTTTCGCGCAATATATGGCGTGATACCCCGCAGGCCTTCAGCCAGGATGGCATAGCGCTGGTTCTGGCCCAGGAGGCCATCAAACTGCCCGAATACCAAACGCTGTCCACCATGGAAAAAAAATTCGTCATCATGCCGTTCATGCATTCGGAGTCACGGCTTATTCATGAAAAAGCGCTGGTCCTGTTTACCGAGCTGGGTGATGCGGCAACGCTGGAACATGAAATTCAGCATAAAGGCATGATAGATAAATTTGGCCGTTACCCAACCCGCAATAAAATCCTGGGCCGCGCCTCCAGTGAAGAAGAAATTGCCTTTTGTAAAGATTTGCACCAGATGCTGGAAGAGTTTGTTCGCCAGGCGCAGGTATCACCTAACTAAAAGCGACCTTCCAAAGGTGTCCAATAAATTGTTCACCCCTTTATTTGCCTGAAACCGCCGCGCTTACTGTCTGGCGGTTTTTTTTCATTCAAACAAAGCAGCATCACCATTTGTGGCATAAAAAAATCAATTAATAAACTTTTTTTAAAAAATTCAAATATGTACTTGAATCCATATGTGCTTTGAAGCATAATATGGCTTCTGATCCATATCGAGAAAATTTTACATGTCAAAAAAGCGTGATAACTCAACCATTGCCCAGGCGTCTGAAAGCAGCGCTAAAAGCGATGTTTACGCTATGCAGCGCGCCACGCTAAAGCAGCTGCGAAAAATGGCCAAACTAACGCAGGCAGACTTGTCGGAAACCATGGGCGTAGGGCAAGACACCATTTCCCGTCTTGAAAAACGCCATGACATGTTGCTCTCTACCATCAGTCACTATGTAGAACATCTGGGGGGCAAACTTGAAGTGGTGGCCAAGTTTCCCAACCGTGCGGCTATCGTCATTGATTGCCTTGAAGACACACATTCTGCCAGCAAGAAAAACCGTCCACCCGACTAATAAAAGGTAAAAAAAATATCAATGATCCAAACCCCGTATTATCTGATTGACCAATCAGCCCTCTTGAAAAACCTGCAAGTTATCGACTACGTCAGGAAAAATTCCGGCGCCAAATTGCTGCTGGCTTTAAAATGCTTTGCCACCTGGTCGGTATTTGATTTCATGAAACCGTACATGGATGGCACCACCTCTTCCTCATTGTACGAAGTCAAGCTGGGTTACCAGAAATTTGGCGGTGAAACCCACGCTTACAGCGTTGCCTTTGCCGACCACGAAATAGACGAAGTGCTGGCCAACAGCGACAAAATCATCTTCAACTCTATCAGCCAGCTTGAGCGCTTCGAAGCGAAGGCAGGCAACAAACCCAAAGGCCTGCGCCTGAATCCGGGCATCAGCAGCTCCAGCTTTGATCTGGCTGATCCGGCACGCCAGTTCAGCCGTTTGGGCGAAGGCAATCCGGAACGTATTCTGGCCATCATCGACCGCCTTGATGGCGTCATGATTCACAACAACTGCGAAAACGCAGACTTTGCCCGTTTTGACGATCTCCTGACACAGGTTGAAGCGCGTTATGGCGCCATTTTGCATCAGCTGAAATGGGTCAGTTTAGGGGGCGGTATCAGTTTTACCAAACCGGGTTATGAACTGGACAAATTCTGCCAACGCTTGCGCCAATTTGCGCAAACCTACGGTGTCCAGGTTTACCTGGAGCCCGGTGAGGCAACCGTGCGTTACACCACTACGCTGGAAGTCAGCGTGCTGGATACGGCCTTTAATGGTAAACATCTGGCTATTGTGGACAGCTCTACCGAAGCCCATATGCTTGACCTGCTGATTTATCGCGAAACAGCACCCATCGGTAATGAAACCGGAGAACACCGTTACCAGATATGCGGCAAGACCTGTCTGGCCGGAGATATTTTTGGCGAAGGCAATTTTGATGCGCCATTGCAGGTGGGTGACCGGCTTTCGATTGGGGATGCAGGCGGTTACACCATGGTCAAGAAAAACTGGTTTAACGGCGTAAACATGCCGGCTATTGCCATTAAGGAGCCTGATGGCAGCATTCGTGCCGTGCGTGAGTTTGGTTATGACGACTACGTCAGCAGTCTGTCTTAATAAATTATTTAAATTTAAATAAAAGGGGTACACCAATGAAACGAAATGTACTTATTATCGGTGCAGGTGGCGTTGCTCATGTAACTGCACACAAATGTGCACAAAATAACAAACTGCTGGGTGATATCAATATTGCCTCACGTACATTAAGCAAATGCGAAGCCATTATTGACTCCATCAAGGAAAAGGGCAATCTGCAAAGCCCGGGCGTATTGCGTGCACACCAGCTTGATGCCATGGATATTGAAGCGACCAAAGCGCTGATTCGCGCCACCAACAGCCAGATTGTGATTAACGTGGGCTCACCGTTTTTGAACATGTCTGTGTTGGAAGCCTGTATTGGTACCGGTGCCGCCTATCTGGATACCGCCATTCACGAAGACCCCAGCAAAGTCTGTGAAACGCCACCCTGGTATGCCAACTATGAATGGAAACGCAGCCAGGCCTGTAAAGAGGCGGGCGTGACGGCCGTATTGGGGGTTGGGTTTGATCCGGGCGTGGTAAATGCCTATGCCCGCTTTGCTTACGATAATTATTTCGACAAGGTTGATTCCATTGATATTATTGATATCAATGCGGGCAACCATGGCCGTTACTTTGCCACCAACTTTGATCCGGAAATCAATTTCCGCGAGTTCACCTCTACGGTATGGTCATGGGAAAACGCGCAATGGAAAGCCAACAAAATGTTTGAGCACCGCAAGGAGTGGGATATGCCGGTAACCGGCAAGAGCGTGGCCTATCTGACCGGGCATGATGAACTGCATTCGCTATCCCGTTTCCTGGACGTGCCGAATATCCGTTTCTGGATGGGTTTTGGCGATCATTATATTAATGTGTTTAACGTCCTGAACAACCTGGGCCTGCTTTCAGAAAAACCCGTTCGCACCGCACGCGGTCAGGAAATCGTGCCGCTTGAGGTGGTGAAGGCCGTGTTGCCAGATCCGGCTTCCCTGGCTGGCGGTTACACCGGTAAAACCTGCATTGGTGACCTGGTTAAAGGAACCAAAGACGGTCAGGCCAAAGAAGTCATGATTTACAACACCTGCGACCATGAAGAATGCTATGCCGAGGTAGGCAGCCAGGCCATTTCATATACCGCGGGCGTGCCAGCGGTTGCCGCTGCCATGTTAATTGCCAATGGTACCTGGGACGCCAAACGCATGGTGAACGTGGAGGAGCAGGACCCCGCACCGTTTATCTCGCTCATGAATACGATGGGTCTGGTGACCCGTATTCAGGATGAGCAGGGTGACCGTATTTTGGACCCCGTGCAGGAATTGGCTGGCAGCGAGCCCGAGAAAGTGTTCGCCACTGCATAAAAAGCAGACGGGTGGCATGTGGGCGACAAGCCTTGCCCCTGATGGCCATTTAAGGGCCCTTTCCGTTAATTTGCCACCCTGTTGCGTTTGCCAGGGTGGCAAATTGTTGTGTGCTCATGTATTCTTTCAGAATAAGTGAAGTCAACACTTCCCGGAGCACAGGCCATGCAAAAACAAACGCATTCAGCAATGTCATGGAGCCTTGACCAGGTGCCCTACCATGATATTAATATCCAGGCCGTAAGGCTGCGAGAAGACCTGCTTTATCTGGTGGCTGGCGCTTCGTTTATAGAAATTGCCGCCGACCTGTATACCGATAACCTGATTGAATACTTCAATGATCAGGCTGTGATCATGCAGTGGCTGGTGGATCACTGGAAGTTTGAAGAAACCCGTCATGGTTATGTGCTGCGCGATTACGTCAAGCATGTCTGGCCGGAATTTGACTGGGAGCGGGCGTATCAGTCTTTCTTTGCCGACTACTCGGCACAGTGTACCCAGGAAGCCCTTGAACCTACCCGTTGCCTGGAAATGGCCGCCCGTTGTGTGGTGGAAACCGGCACCGCCACCTTCTACCAGGCGTTGTCAGGGCAGGCCAATGAGCCCGTTCTGGCCCGGATGGCCAGTCTGATCCGTGCCGATGAAATCAGCCATTACAAGCATTTTTACCAATATTTCAAACTGTACCGGGAGCTGGATCCCACCAGTCGCCTGAAAATATTCCGTGCCATTGGACGTCGCGTGATGGAAGCCCGTAACAGCGATGCGGAAACTGCTTTGTGGCATGTTTACATGGTGCACCGCAATGCAGGTAATAACAGCGATAAAACCGGGTTTAAAAAAATGTGTGCGCAATTCAGCCGGCAATTCCGCCAACATTACCCCCTGGACATGGCGGCCAAAATGCTGTTGCGTCCATTGGACCTGCCCAAGCCGCTTACCCGGGTTGTGGAAGGCCCGATTGTAAAAATAGCCGGACGGTTTATTTCTGACAGGCGAGGAACAAAATGAAAGTTACCGTTTATTTAAATGAAGCCAATGCACAGGCGGTTGACCGTGCCGATTTTGAGCGTATTTGTGAAAGGGTGGAAAATGTGGTGCGTGAACATGGCTATGACGTGGAAATCATTGAGGCCTTTGATCCGCTGATTGCGATAAAACGCAAACAAGGCCTGATGGCCGACTGGCAGCGTTTTGGTATTTATTTTTCTGAAGACCTGGGGCGTGGGCTTGATCAGGGGTTGGTTAATGCCATCGAAGTTTCACCCCACTTTGCCATGGCGCATATTTTCAAGGCTTACTTGTTAGGCTTGGCCACCGAGCCTGTCCTGAACGGCTACGCCAAAGATACGGTGCGGCACCTGAAAACCATGCATTTAAGCGATCGGGAAGCGTCGCACCTGGGGGCGCTGGATCTGATGTTGCACGGAGAGTGGACGGCTGCCGCCCTGGTGCTGGATATCCACAACTGCAATTACCCGATGGATATTGTGGCCCTGCAGGCCGGTCATTTGATGGATTTTTATCGTGCCAATGCGCGTAATTTGCGTGACCGCCTGGCCCGGATATTACCTTACTGGTCGGAGGATGTGCCGGGATATTCCATTTTGCTTGGTATGTATGCCTTTGGCCTGGAAGAAACCGGTGATTACGCCAGGGCCGAAGAAACCGGCCGCCAAGCCACGGAACTGCAACCCTTTGACTGCTGGGCCCATCATGCGGTGGCGCATGTATTGGAAATGCAGGGGCGGGTTACCGAAGGCGTTACATGGATGGCAACGCGTGAACCATACTGGTCTGATGATGGCAATTTTTTCAAGGTGCATAACTGGTGGCATCGGGCACTGTATTATCAGGAGCTGGGGCAGGAAGACGTGGTGCTGGGCATTTACGATAACCATATCCGCAATGGCGACAGCACTGTGGTACTGGAGCTGGTGGATGCCTCGGCCATGTTGTGGCGCCTGAACCTGGAAGGCGTGGAGGTGGGTGATCGTTGGGATGAGCTGGCCGACTGCTGGCAGGTCCATGCCGATGGGCATTCTTATACCTTTAATGACTGGCATGCCGTTATGGCCTACCTTGGCGCGGGACGGGATATTGATGCCGGGCAAGTCCTGAAAGATTGCAAGAACATCAAACCGGGCATTGAATCGGAAATGCAGCAATGGACCCGGCAAACCACCTTGCCCCTGATTGAAGGGTTTATCGCATTCTGGCGCAAGGATTATCAAACCGCCATTGAACGACTGTACGGGGCCAGGTTTATAGCCAACAGCTTTGGGGGCAGCCATGCCCAGCGCGATATTATTGACCTGACCCTGATAGAAGCGGCCATTCGTGCCGGACAGCCCGAACTGGCTCGGGCCCTGGCCAACGAGCGCCTGGCCCTGAAGCCAAACAGCCGGCTTAATCAGGGATTTCTGGCACGAAGCAAAGGCCGGGCGGCTTCGGGCTGATGGGGGCTTTCCGCACTTAATGGTAAAAAACTACCTCATTCCCACGCTCCGCGTGGGAATGCATAGAGACAATGCCCGGTATTTATTGCAGCAGTCTGCCTCCATCCACCACAATACCGGTGCCATTAATCATTCTGGCATCTTCGGAGGCCAGGAATGCTACGGTAGCCGCTACATCTTCAACGCTCACGATCTGGTTCATCGGGTTCATGGCACGCACCGCTTCCAGTGCCTTTTCTTCTGAACCAAACTGTTTGCTGAGTGTGGCATCAACCAGTTGCGTCCAGACATAGCCTGGATGCACGGCATTGATACGCACTTTCTGGCCCGAGCGGGCGGCACTGAGTGCTGCCTGCTGTGTCATATTGATAATGGTACTTTTGCTGGAACCGTAAGAGCCGCCTCCTACCGAACCCACGAACCCGGCAATGGAGCCCATGTTGACAATGGCACCGCCATTTTCATTGTTTTTCATGGCCTGGATACCGGCCTGAATACCCAGAAACGTGCCATCGACGTTAATGGAAAACAGGCGTTTCCATTCCTGAAAATCAATATCGCTGAATGGTACGCTTTGGTTGGAAATAACCCCGGCATTATTGACCAGGATATCGCAGCGACCATGGCGCGCCACGACCTGTTCAAAGGCGTTTTTCCAGCTGTCCGCCAGTGTGACGTTCAGTTGTACGCAGTCGGGAACCGTCATGCCCTGAAAGCGGGAGGCCAGCAGGGCGTCATCCTTTTCTTTCAGATCGCCCAGCACAACCCTGGCACCTTCCTGGATTAAACGGGTGGCAATGGCCATGCCAATATCACCCATACCGCCAGAAATTAACGCGACTTTATTTTCAAGACCTCTCATTATTTATTACCTGTATGATTAATTCACTTGCATGTTTGCATCGGCCATCACTTTACTCCACTTCTCAATTTCTTCATTGATATAAGTGGTAAATGCTTCTGGCGAGGTAGTGTTGATCAGCACACCCTGGTTGGTAAATTTTTTGGAAATTTCCGGATCCTGCATGGCTTCAGTCATTGATTGGTTCAGCAACGCAACGATCTCGGCCGGTGTACCCTTCTTGACAGCAGCGCCCCACCAGAAAGTGGGCACAATGTCACCGTAGCCCAGTTCTTCCAGAGTAGGGACATTTGGCAGCAGAGGCGAACGTTCTTTGGAGCCGATCGCCAGGGCACGCAGCTTGTCACCCAGCACAAAAGGACCACTGGTGGGAATGGCGTCATACATGAAATCAACCTGGCCGCTGATGGTGTCTTGCAAACCTGGAATAGAACCCTTATAGGCTACATGGGTCATTTCCTTGTTCAGCTTGTTTTGCAGCAAGGTACCAAACAGGTGGGCACCTGTACCAACGCCCTGGGAAGCGTAAGTCAGGCCCTGGGGTTTTTCTGAGGCACCTTTAACCAGATCTTCAAAAGTCTGGTAGGGGCTGTTCATGGGAACCACGACCAAAGCCGGTGACACAATCAACTCGCCAACAGGTTGCAGGTCTGTGCGCGGATCATAAGAAAGATTCTTGAACAGACCCACATTGGTGGCCAAAGAGGGCACATCGCCAATAAACACGGTGTATCCATCGGCAGGGGCTTTTTTCAGCACATTCATGCCAACCTGTGCGGCACCGCCCGGTTTATTGTCCACCACCACGGGCTGCCCCAGTTTTTTGGACATATGGGCACCCACTTCACGGGCCAACACGTCGGTCAAACCGCCGGCAGCGTAAGGCACCAGGAAGGTAATGGGTTTTTCGGGGTAATTTTGGGCCTGTGCAACACCGGCTGTCAGGCTAATGGCCGCGCAAACGGGGGCGAAAGATTTCAACCATTTTTTCATTTATGTCTCCAGATACGAATGTTTATGCTTCGGCGGCAATGGTATTTCTCAGAATACCGACTGCATCCACTTCAATTTCAACAATATCACCTTCTTTCATGAATACGGGTGGATTACGTTTGGCACCCACGCCACCCGGTGTTCCGGTCACGATCACATCACCCGGGTTCAGGGGCAGGAAAGAGGAAATATAGGCAATTTGCCGTGGAATGCTGTGAATCAGCATATCGGTGGTGGCACGTTGCATTTCTTCCCCGTTCAGGCGGGTAACCAGCGTTAATTTCTGGTTGGGCTCAATTTCATCAGCGGTGACCATCCAGGGTCCGAAACCACCGGTTTTCCAGAAGTTTTTACCGGGAATCCACTGCGAAGTGGCGGTTTGCCAATCGCGGATACTGCCGTCGTTGTAGCAGGCATAACCGGCAATGTGATCCCAGGAATCTTCTTCTGAAATACGGCGGCCGCCTTTACCAATCACAATCGCAATCTCACCTTCGTAATCCAGTTTGACAGACTCGGGGGGCAGCACAATACTGTCGTTGTGGGCAACCTGGGACTCGGCCACGCGCAGGAAAATTACCGGTGACTCGGTTTTTTCCTTGTTGGTTTCTTTCACGTGCTCATCATAATTCAGGCCGATACAGAAAATCTTGCCGGGTTCGGGAATTACGGGCAGCAATTCAAGATCGGCAAACTTCAGGGTCGCCGTGGCATTGGCAGCCAGTTGCCCGGCCTTGGCCAGCAGGTCTTTTTCAAGCACCTCTTTCAGCGTGTTGGCTTCGCCTTTAAACAAAGGCTTCAGGTTGACCACTTCGTCGCCTTTTACCGCACCGAATGTTTCTTCATTGTTCAAGTTAAAACTGATTAATTTCATTTGTTTTCCTGCTTACTTTATTTATTTAATATCAAAAATTCAATAGGGGTATTTGTTGGGTTCAGGCTTGGGCATTCATGAGGTCATGCATTTGCTTTACCCATTCGGAGCGGGGCATGAACTTGGGGGATGTCTGGGCAATTTCCTTGACCCGGGCCATGATTTCGTCATCGTTCAGGCTAAAGTCGATGGTTTCCTTAAGCGGTTGGTCGCAATACCATTCGGTATCCATAAAGACTTCTATGCGGTTGCCTTCAGGATCAAAGCTATAGATGGAAAGGGCATTGCCATGGGTGCTGGGGTCGATCCGTTCGGCACCGGCGGCTTTCAGGCTGGCGTGATAATGGCGCAGGGTGGGCAAGTCCTTCACGCGCAGTGAAATCTGGTTGATCACGCTAAACGTCACGTCTTCGGGGCGGCCGCTTACCAGTGCCAGTTGATGATGCTCTTCCGGATTCTGGCTAAGAAACACGATGTCTTTGCCGCCAATCACGCCCTTGTCGGTAATGAACAGTTGCAGTGCCTGCTGGTAAAACTGCGTCATGCGGGCAATGTCTTTGACAAAAATTCCTACATGGCTAAAAGAAAATGCAGAATCTTGCCCGTTTTTATGGTTAAAGCTCATTATTTATCACTATTTAATAAAATCAATGAAAATAATTATATGTAATTATTTAATATAAATCAATTATCAAATAAATAAAAAATTCAGTAAATTTGTAAATTGATATAATATGAGGTTTTTTCCACCCCAAAAACCGGTTTGCCCATGTCTAGTCTTACCAAAATGCTGAATGTGCTGGATCTTTTCACGCCAGAACACCCCTCCTGGACGATAGAAGAAATGGCAGAGCATTTGGGCTATGCCGTGCCCACCATGTATCGCTATGCCCGGGAACTGAATAACGCCGGTTTGTTGCGTCACAGTTCGGGTGCCTGCTATGTGCTGGGTTCCCGTATTATTGAGCTGGACTACCAGATCAGGAATATCGACCCGCTCATCCAGGCCTCTTCGCAAGCCATGCGCAGTCTGGCCGAAAAATCGGGCTCCGATGTCGTGCTGGGCACCATTTATGCCGACCGTATCATTACCATCAGTCATTTTTTTGGGGAAGAAAACCTGAAAATCAGCTATGTGCGGGGTAAACGCATGCCTTTGTACAGGGGGGCGCTGTCCAAATCGGTACTGGCCACCCTGTCCAGGCCCCAGTTACGCAAAGTGGTTACAGACAATGCCGAAGCATTTGCAGGGCAAGTACCGGAAACCGTTCAGGAGGAGCTGAGGGAAATACGGAAAAAAGGTTATTGCATCACGTTCAGCGAGCTGAATCAGGGCGTGGTGGGCATTGCCATCCCATACCAGAACAAAGCGCACCAGATTAATGCTGCACTGGGGTTTATTGTGTCTGACAAGCGCTATAGTTTGATGGAAGCGGGGAAGGCGGTGGCTGAACTGCAGAATTGTGCCGAGGAAATTGATTTTGCCTTGCGGCATTATGGGTAGGAGGTTGTGGCGGGGGGGGCGTTCCCATGCTCCGTGTGGAAATGCATATTTTAAAATTTGGTTGACCGGTGCTTGACTGGAAATATGCTGTCATCACTCAACGTTCAATAACATGCGTATACATGGTACGAAGTCGTGATTGTTGGGGGTCAAGTGTTGCAATAAGGGTAAAACCGTGTCGCTCATAAAGTTTAATTAAATCCTCGGAATCTTCGCATTCCAGAATAATTATGCGACCACCAATCAGTTCTTTCGCTGCTGAAATGACAGCGTAGATTTCAGAAAGAATGTTTTCCAGGGATATTGGATTGGATGCAACCGCAGTGTTTTTTCCTATTTGACCAATGAGGAATGCACGGATGCGCCCGGCATTTTTTGAAATACCATCCATGCGTTGAATTTTTGATTTACTGATACTGGTATTTGTCAGCCGCAACTCTTTGAAAGATAATGAAAAATATGCCAGTATCTCACCAGAGTCGTCATTCAGAATAAGATAAGTTCTGGCATTGTCAGTTTGTTCAAATCGAATGGCTTTGCCGGGTTGTGTAAGAAAATTTTCTACATCAGCATTAAGATTGCAACAAAATTGGGAAAGGAGCTTGGTGGTTGAGGTTTCACCAAGCTCTTTTAGCAGATTTTTAAGTTGGACAATTGTTGTTTTAATAACTGAACGCCCCGTTTGTTTTCGGCTTTATAGTCACGTTTTTTTACCGTGATTTGACGGGGAGATGCCAAATCCTGGTGAATCCGTTTAATGGATTCTTTATCTTTGACTACAAAATCTTTATCAAAGGATACAGTAGCCATGAGCACTTCCTTTTTGCTAGTAACAAAGTACATTTTAGCAGATTTTTTGCAATTACCTATACCGTATAGTGGACATTTTGAGCCTATTGCTGAAACAGGACCTATTTGGTTCCCATGCAGGATTATGGTAACCAGTCGCGCGGGTAGGTAGCACAGTTCCGCAGCCAGTTCCCACGCAGGAGCATGGGAACCAGTCGCATCCGTAGCCATCATTCACCCCGGCTCGCAACTCGTTCCCACGCTCCTGCGTGGGAATGCATACAAAACGTTAACATACTGATATGTACTAGCTAAAAAATGAACAAACAGTTTGCCTTATAAAATCACCCATTAATTTTTATAAATCCTTGTTTCTTCTTGAATAAAAAACCTTCATTGGCAAACATCAGCATAGACTCATCACCTTTACTATTTCCATAGGCATAAATAAACGGTGGTAAACGCCCATTTAGCCATTCCAAAATTCTTTGAACCTTTTGTTCACCAAAACAGTTCCCTCCCTTTAATTTACCGGTAATGCAATCTTTCTTAACAGCCAGTTGGCTGCTTAACAAGGCATTGATATTTTCCATTTTTACCCAACTTTCTAAATAAATATCAAGTGAAGCACTTACCAGAATGCACTCATGTCCCTGTTGTTGGTGCCATCTCAAACGTTCTATTCCTTCGGCCCTAAGCATGCCTGGTATGATTTCCTGGCTGAATTTGCTACCCAAATCAAACAGTTCATCTATAGGATAGCCAGACAAATACCATTTCAACACCAGCTGTTTGGCAACGTCGTTGCGAATGAGCTTCAAGAAATAAGCGATTAAAATGGGGCTGATTGCAAACAACTTAATATAGTAAACAGGTTTCCCGACCACAAACTTAAGAAATGGCATTAGCGAGTCTTTGGTGGTAAGTGTGCCATCAAAATCAAAAAAAGCAACTGGCCGATTGAAATCCGTTTTAGTCATATGATTCATAATGACATTTTTTTGAAAATAGACTCTGGAATATGTTTAATCATAAACATGATACCCCACCAAAAACCAGGTAAATAAACTTCATTTTTACCCTTAACCATGGCGTTTACAATGCCTTGAGCAATCTTGTCAGGTTTACTCCATAGTAAGCCTGACTTGTTAAAACTGGCAGTCATTGGGGTATCTACAAAACCGGGTTTGATGGTAACAACATCAACCCCTTTTTGAGCCAAACGGTTGCGCAAACCCTGCAAAAACAGGCTTACCATACCTTTAGAGGCACCATAAACGTAGTTGCTTTGTCTGCCCCTGTCACCAGCTACTGAGCTGATTACGGAAATTACCCCTTTTTGTTTAAGTTCAAAATAATTTGCCAGCAAAGTCAATAAACTGATTATGCTTAACGCATTCGTTTCAATTTCTTTTAGCGTTAAGTCAACACTATTCTCACAGTCTTGTTGAGTTGGTAAGGTACCGTGTGCAATCAGGACTGCATCAATTTCACCCAATACCTCTTGGACGCGCTCAATAATTGCCTGATGCTGTTCAATATTTACCAGATCACAACAGAAGCCTTCAATGTGTTGACTGGCACCTGCCCTGACTTTCAAATCATTAACAATCGCTGTCAGTTTGCTATTATTCCGGCCAACGCAAAACAATGAAGCTCCCTGGCTAACCAGTTGGCGGGCAACCTGTTCGGCAATGGCAGAAGTGGCACCAAAAATAACGACTCGTTTTAAAGCATTCATGCGCTTACCCGTTTCCAGAAGTTTGAAGAAAAGCCCGGATCTATAAATTGACTGAATGTTTCCCATTGCGGGAAACCCGATTTGAATAAATGTGCGGGCATACGTGCGTCTTTGGCCGGGTAAAGTGCACCCCCTGCCTCTTGTACAATCGTGTCAAGATCAGCCAATAAACGCAGGGTTTTTGTGCCACGGTTTGGGAAATCCAAGGCAAATGTCATGCCTGGACGGGCAAAAGACAGCATGCCAACAGACTGTTTATTGCCAAATGTTTTAAGCACGGCTAAAAATGAACCGTCTTTTCTTTTTACAATCATTTCCAACAAACGCGAAGCAGCGTCTTTTGCATGTCTTGCAGGAATAACGCACTGGTACTGGTAGAAACCATGTCGGCCATAAATACGGTTCCAGTTCTGGATGGCATCCAGGGGATAAAAATATGGGACATAATGCGACAATGCACCTTGTGGTTTAACGCCTTGACGGTAATAAAGCGCATTAAAAGCCCGTAAACTCATCGGGTTAATCAGCGAAAAGGGGGGTGAAAATGGAATCCGTTTTGTCTTTTCTTTGAAAACAGGGTAAGTGCTTTGGCTGGCGGCATGCTGGCCGGCAAATAAAATGCCCCGGCCCCGTGCGTTCCCGCTTGCCATGCAATCAATCCATGCCACCGTATATGGAAAATTCTGTTCGGCCTGGGTGTTTAGTGGCCAAAACTCATCAAGGTTTTGAAACCGTTGTGATTGGACCCACATCCATGGGTTGTTGACAGGCATCAGTTGCAGTTCAACCCAGCGTATAAGGCCGGTCAACCCCAACCCCCCAATGCTTGCCTTAAAATAGTCTGTATTTTCTGTTGCTGAACAATGCAGAATAGAACCATCGCTACGCCAAAGCTCAAAGGCCCTTACATGATGCCCAAAACTGCCCATGACATGATGGTTTTTGCCATGTACATCATTGGCAACGGCACCTCCGATGGTGGCAAGCCGTGTACCGGGGGTAACCGGTAGAAACCAGCCTTGCGGAACAATTAAGGCCAGAAGATCAGCCAATGTCATACCCGCTTCACACCGGATTACACCTGTTACAGGGTTAAACTCAATGAACCGGTCAAGCCCGTGGGTGAGTAAAAGCGTGCCTTCGTTAGTTAGGCAAACATCCCCATAACTGCGGCCATTGCCATAAGGCAGAAAGGGTTTTGGCAAATGCGTTGAAAACGGCTCTTGCCGGTAAGACAGGGCATGAATTTTTTCAGAAAAAACACGGGGCAGTTTGTTCCAGGAAAGAGGGGTTTTCATTTTCCGGTACTCATTGAAGTATCCAAAGCGTGATGACAAACCATAATATGACGGTAATTAATAAATGAGGATCTTGCAACAAATCTTTGGCCGTGTCGTTACCCTTTGAGTGACGGTGTAATAAAAATATATAACGAAAAATGCCATACATCACAAAGGGTAATGTAAGAATCAGGTTCTCGGTATTGTGAAGTTGGATGGTTTTGGGTGAAACTGTATACAAACCGTATGAAAGAATAGTGCAGGCCGCGGTGATCGCAATGTACTGTTCTAAAATAATTGGGCTGTAGTCATCTAAAACCCGTCTTGTTAAAGCTTGATCTTGTTTGTCACCCCCTTTTAGCATAAGGAGTTCTGCGCGTCGTTTAGAAAAGCCCATAAATAAGGTTATCATTAAGCCACATAGCAGTAACCAGGCAGAAGGTGCAATACCAAGCCCAAGCGTACCGGCTAGAATCCTTAGCATAAAGCCAGACGAGATTAAAAATACATCAAGAATGACAACATGCTTTAAGCTTAATGAATAAAAAATATTAATAATAAAATAACTGATAGTGCATGCCGCAACGTAAATACTTACGTTTATTGACAGGCCAACTGACGTTAAAAACAAGGCCACTAATAAAATTTTTGCACTAAGAGGTGAAATTTCCCTGCTGGCGATGGGCCTTTTGCTTTTTATTGGATGAGCACGGTCTGTTTCAACATCAACCAGGTCATTCAGGATATACACCGCACTTGCCATGGCACAGAATGCGGCAAATGTCATCATGCTTTCATACAGTGTTGATAAATCCCATTGATGAGCAAATAAAGGACCGATGAATACAAAGCTGTTTTTCAGGTATTGATGGGGCCGGATGAGTTTTATAAGAGGGGGCACTTTGACATTATCCTTGTATCCTGTGAAAAATGTAAGATTTAGCCATTAGATTTACTACTTCCAGCGTGATAGATAGGCTTTTATCAAAGAAAAATTTAGACGTGATGGCAATATTGTTGAAAAGGTATTGTTTTTCATTTAGTACTAAAACTCTATTAATTTCCTAACTAAAATATTTTACGCCTCTCACTATATATTCAATGAAGTCAAAACTTTCTATTACTCCTAAAGGACCAGAAATAAAACCAATGAATACAACAAAAGCGATAAGCTTTTCCCTATCTTCAAAAAATGACAATACATTATCTCTAATTATATTATCTTGTAAAATAATAAAAAATATTGATATGATAAAGTTTGTTATCGCCAGAGACCACCACCTGAAATGATCATACCCCAAAGGGTACAGAGCCAATGGGGATAGTGCGCTCAAGAGAATAAATCCAATTCTAAAGTTCAATTGACTTTTTACTGAAAGGTAAAGTTTATAAATCAGGTAGAAAAAAGGTAGCATAAAAAATGCGAAAATTATATGATGTAGCAACCGATTTAAGTTGATTCCCACTTGCATTGTTAAGTTTAAATTTTCTTTAATGGAAGTGTGATGGATGACACTAAGGGAATCATCAATTACTCTATCGCCATAAATGGTTTTTAATTTTTCAAGATGGCTTTCAAAATCAAGCGAAGTGTATTCGCCGCGTGTAGAAATAAAATATGTCAAAAATAAGATGAAGGTAAAGCTTATGATTTGAAGTGTAAAACCTTTTTTGGAGTGATCAATATAGTTCCAAAAAACAATAGAAAGTGGTAGTGTCATGAAAAATGCTGCCTCATGTACTAGAACAGATAAGAATAAACCTAAATTTATAATAATAAAAGTAGTAAAAGTGCTTTTTTTTGAAAAGGAATTAATTATTAAAATAAGCAGTATAAAAATTGAATATATGATTACATCAAATCTACCAACGTCAAGTGCAAAGTGTTGTAAAGTCGCCGGTGAAGTAGAAGCAAAAATCATTAAGAAAAATGCACCTAATCTCTTACCATAGTAAAAATATGGCTTTGAAAAAAAATAAAAAAAACAGAAAAAAAGTATGCTAAGGGCTATGTATGAAAAAAAGCTGACTTGGGCATATGAAATGTGGTTAGAAAATAAGCTTATTAATTCACCAATAAACCCTCTTTTAACAAATTCATCATCGTAATTAAAAAGATAATGAGTGTACCGCCAATTACTTACATAACTTGTCCCATCTTTGAAAAGAAGGGGGTTGGATCGAGCCAAGACTATTAAAATTATTACAGAGCTAGCTATAAAAAATTTAGTTGTTTGCTTTTTTATGGCTTGTGAATTTGACTTTTTATCCACTATTAAAACCTGAAATAAGAAAGAGAAAGAAACCAATTTTTAGCGATAAAATATTGATATATTTTAATGGAAATTAAAAATATAAATAGATTCTATTTGATCATGAATAATTGATTTTTTTATAAATTTTTATTTTAAAAATATTTATATTAAATGGTTTCTATAATTAATGAGCTTTTTTTTGGGGGTATTTTTTCAAAAACCAGTAACCATTTCCAAAATAATCCAATTAAAATAACCGAAACAAAACCATCCACAAAATAATGCCATCCTAAATAAACGGAACCAAGCCATATAAAAAGCGCATAAAAACTCATTACATATCCAAGCCATTTGTTAATTGAAAAACTGCCAAGTGCAAAAAGCGTAGCCAATGCAACATGAACACTCGGCATGGCAGAAATACCTCCACCTATTGTTAATTTTTCTTTGCCAAATGACTCAGCAAGATATTGTTGATAAATTAAAGCATTAACAGGTTTTTCTTGATGATAAGCGTAAAGTTGGCTCATTAATTTTGAATAACCCTCATGATTCGGGTTAACTAAATCAATATAAAAACAAGGTCCGGCAGAGGGAAATAACCAGGCCAGAATTGAACCAATAAAAACCCAGCTAAATACATAACAACTCATATAGCGAATACGGGTGGTTGGCGATGCTTTTATTGAAACCAGAAAAACGCCCAGAATCATAGGCAAAAACCATGCATGATATAAGTTATCAATGAATAAAGTGGTTTCCAGGCTGCCTATAAATGAGTGGAGAATAAGACCTGGGTCGCCTTGAAAAAGGAAAAAGTCCAAATCTGCAAGTAAGGGGTCTGTAGTAAACCCTTGTTTGGATAATATGGTTTGTTTAAAAACGTTAAAACTGGGAATAAGGATAATCAGTGTAGCAATGGGCCATATCAAACTTAAAAACCGGTCTTGTTGCCATTTTTGCTTTAAATTTTGATAACAGAATGCAAAAGGTGAGGCTTTACACTTTGTTTTTACGCCGAGAGTAATAATTCCAGCAACTTGTGTAATGAGTAAAATTGCAAGGAATGCAATAGGTAGCGTTTTGCCATATGTCCATACCAAGGGTAGAAATTGACCCAATGTGATGGGGCTAATGGCAAAAACAATAATGGCATATAAAATAACTGAGCCAAACAGTAACCCACCTATTTTTAAATCAAGACAATTGAACTGAGCGCGACCGGTCATGATTTTTTATTGTTGAGTGGTTTTTAATAGTAGCCATCGGGCATCGGTTTTCTGGCTTAATGTTATTGGACTGATACCGGGTATGGTATTAGATGCTGCCAGCCAATTATAAAAAGCAGCAGAATGTGGCTTATCCGTTACGACATCATTGCCAGACTGGCAAACAAGAATATATCCAACGTCCCGTTTTTCAATAACCCCTTTGGCAGTGTCCCAAGGTGCCGTATCCAGCAACGCCCGGTGCACATCCAGTAACCCCCCCACATTATGATGATAATTACCGGCAATCACCTTGTGATGGGTACGATAAAGCAATTCAGAAGCTGCGCTACTGGTGGTTAGAATAACAGAAGGGGGCAAGGCGTTTAGCTGCGGGGCAATATCCTGAATGGAACACGCATTTTTTTTATCTTTGTTTGCATTAAGAATATCGCTATCATTGTTCAGCAACACAACACCAATAACAGCAAACAATTGCAATGGCCCTAATAACACCAGCAACACCCCACCCATTTGCGCTTTAATAGAATGACGTGCTTCTTCGTTGGCAAACACAGGCAAATAACTTATGGACAAACCAAAAGCCAGGGCAGAAACCAAGGTGCCTGCCGCACCCATACGCACATGCAGGCCACCCAATAGGGCATAAAGCAGGGCGCCCATACCCAAAACACCCAGCCATAACAACCGTTTACGCCATGCCCAATAAAGCGCCAGCAACCCGGCCACAATTGGGGTTGTTAGCCAGCCAATCATTTTTTCTGGTGAGCTGGTAGCGGGTTTCAGTTCCTGTATTTGTTCCCACCAAACCGCTTTTAATTCATCGGGTAGCAAACCACTGGCGCCGGCAGTGGCAC
>NZ_JAAVNG010000001.1:152007-164292 GCF_012923605.1 Advenella sp. EE-W14
ACAAGGGCGGTAAGGCAAACAAACAGCAGCCAGGCCAGGCTGACATGGTCCAAAGACCAGGCAGAAAAAGTGGGTGGGGGTGGGTCTATCAGCCATGCCAGCAATATCATGCCGGTAAGCCCGGCAGCCATGGGCCAGATTTTGCCACTCTCAGGAAACTGCATGCGAATTGCCATACGCAATACCACCATAATAACCACCAGTGGCATGGTTTCTGGCGATATCCACAAAGCCAGCCCAGCCAGCATTCCACCAAGGGTATCCCTGGTAACACTGGAGGTATTAAGGGAGCGTATGATACAAAGGGCAGCCCCCGCAATGGGCACCAGCATGAAAATGTGATGGGTAATTTGTTGCAGCTGGCCATAACCTGCCAACGGTAAGCTGCTGGCCATTAACAGGGCGGTTGCCAACGTGGCTTTGTAGGTGCCAATACTTAAAACAGTAGCCGCTACCAGTGCGGTTAACAACAACATGCTGAACAGGGTCAGGCTGGCACCGGCCCAGATTAAGGCATTTGGGGTATCCAGGCCCAACAGGGTAAAAACCTTGTGCATTTGCCATACCGTCCAGCTATGGGGTAAAGACCAATGAATCCAGTTTCCATCGGGTGCATTGTCACGCGGATTGAAGTTAATGGGGTGGCCTTGGGCATAGCCTTCCAGCAGTACCAGTTTGTAATAACTGTCGGGGTTGGAAAATTGTCCGGCAGCTACATCGTTAAATTGGGTATAGGTTGACCTGAACAGGGCAATAACCATAAATACAATGGCTAAAACAAAAATCCCGTTTCGGGAGCGTAATAAAGATAATTTCATTCTTTGTATCCGGCTGCCAGAAAAAACAGCTTTCTTTGCTCTATGCGGTTTCTGGCCAGGGCTTCCAGAATAATACCGGTGGTAAAAATAACAAAAGCAATCATGCCCAGGCTGCTGGCCAGTATGGCGGTGGGAATACGGGGCACAAGGCCGGTTTGCATGAATTCAATAATCACCGGTACACCCAGCAATAAACTCAGCAAAGCCGTCAGGCCAGCCACTGTGCCGTAAAAATGAGCAGGGTAAAAATGACGGAATAAGCTGAAAAATGATTTCAGTATTTTAAAGCCGTCAGACCAGGTACGTAGTTTGCTGGTGCTGCCTGTCGGGCGTGGCGCATAGTGTACCGGCAATTCACCAGTGGAAATTTTAAGGATGCTGGCAATGGCCGTCATTTCTGTTTCTATTTCAAAACCCGAGGATTGAATAGGCAGGATACTGGCAAAGCGACGGGTAAAAACCCGGTAACCCGAAAAAATATCCTGGGTGGGGGTTTTAAACAGTTTGCCAAAAAGACGGTTGAACAGGGCATTCCCCCATAGATGGCCAGTACGGTAGGATTGGCTTTCTGTGTGCTGGCGAATGCCTGTGACCATATCCAGATGTTCCTGTTCCAGCAATTCAATCATGGCAGGGGCACTGTTGGCATCGTAAGTTTGGTCTGCGTCAGCCAAGATATAAATATCGGCATTAACGGTAGCCAGCAAACGCCTGACCGCATTGCCCTTGCCTTTAAGCGGCTCATGAATAACACGGGCTCCTGCCTTGCGGGCGATGCGGGCGGTTTGGTCTGTAGAGGCATTGTCACAAACAACCACTTCACAACCTGGCAGTACTTGCTGGAAAGCCTGAACAGTGGCCGCAACCGTTCTTTCTTCGTTATGAGCCGGCAAAATAACGGCTATTTTTTGGCAAGAGGGTGTGGTTGCGGGCAAAATATGATTAACAGACATGGAAAGAGTAACAGTTGTGGCGTGGGTGTAATTTGAATGTATCGTATTGAAAATAAATAGTGTGATTTTGTGTATTTTAAACGACACCGCAGGTTAAGATTTTGCTAAAAAACAACAATATATGTTTGCTAATCTCAAATTAACAGGAACTTACTTTGTAAAATAGGTTCGAACAAACAAGAAATTATGTTACATTAAGTTATTGGTTGTAGATTTTAAGAAACATCAGCATTTATACCTATTTACAGGGTTTCTTTATGTTTTGTTTCTAAGATTTTTGTTTTGATTGAGCGCTTTGCCGTTCCTTCAATATGTAATCCACGGAGGATTTGAAAATGAAAGATCAATTGGTTAAGTTTTGGAAAGATGAAGAAGGCGCAACGGCTATTGAATATGCTTTGATTGCGGGTTTGATTGCGGTGGTGATTATTGGTGCCTTGACTGTTTTAGGTAACAGCGTAGATAGCATTTTTAGAAATATTTCTGCTGAGCTTGATAATGCAAAGCCCAGTACTACTGGTGGTTAATCACAAAGGGTAGGAGCCTTGAATTTAGAAATATAGGCTCCTGTCATTTTAAAAAATGCCCCACACCGGGGCATTTCTTTGAAACAAACAATGTCCTCCAGCATCTGGCTTGCCCTCTTTGGTATTTTCACCCTGCTGGTTATCGCAGGTGATTTCAAAAAACGCAGAATAAGCAATCAGCTTTTGCTGGTGGCTTTTGCCGTGCAGGCAGGCCTTTTGCTTCTTAACGGGATCGCGCCAGATTTTCTGGCCTTGCCCGCTTACATAAGCTGGCGCCAGTGCCTTACCGGCTTTTTAATGGGGCTGCTGGTTTTCTTCCCCTTATGGAGCCTGAAATTGCTTGGCGCGGGTGACGTAAAGCTCATTGCCACCTTGGGCTTCTTGCTGGGGTTTGCAGGCTTATGGCAAGTCGTGCTGGTCGCAACGGTATTAACCGGTCTGCATGCGGTAGTAATGGTATTGGCACAAGGCTGGTTACCGGCTAGGGCAAACTGGTGGCAGGAAAAGAAGGAAAAAAGACGAGGGGTTCCTTATGGGGCCTGGCTGGGCATAACGGCATTGGCATGGGCGGTATCGTATCACTGGAGTGGGCATGCGTGGTTTTGAGAGCAGCACATTGATAAAGACGCGTAAAGCGTCTTTTGCCGTTTCAGCGATCAGCCGCCAAAAGGGTGCCTATGCGGTTGAATTTGCCTTTGTTTTCATCATTTTTTTTCTGGTGCTGTACGGAATGATTACCTACGGATTAATCTTTGCCGCCCAGCAATCCATGAACTTTGCTGCTGAAAGTGGGGCTCGTGCAGGGTTGCAGTGGCAGGCGGGAGCTTCTGCCCCAGCGCTTGTTGCGCGTGCGGGCAAGGCCTTGGAAGTTGCAAAGGATCATACAGCCTGGGTTGATAATATGGCGGGTGGTAATAAACTGAAAATTGCCGTATGTGGCGGAGAGCCCATTCAGCTTTTGGATTCTTTAAATGGGGCAGATGCAACATTGTGCTCTATTACTGACACCAATAAACTGGAAGTGGTTATTCGTTACCCCTATGCCCTGCATCCCATGATTCCTTATTTGGGACCGTCTGCACTCATGAGTGTGGCAGTTCCCGATACGTTGGAAAGCCGAACTTCGGTTGATCTTGGTATTGCACTGGATCATTCATCATGAAATATAATGCCATGCAACAAACAAGAAAGGGCCAGCAAGGGGTGGCCGCCATCGAGTTTGCGCTTGTTTTTACGGTTTTATTAACGATTTGTTTGGCTATTGTAAGTTTTGGCATGCTGATGTGGACGCAGCAAAAGGTATCCCATATTGCCGGAGACAGTACAAGGGTTGCACTACAGTACAGTATTAACGGTGAAGCGGATTATGCCGAAAAGGCCTGTCTCCATGCCAAAACCATGGTGGCCGCTGATTTTATTCTTGAGGGGTTGCTTGATCCAGAAAATCCTGATGCGGATAAGGTGATTTGTGATGCCTCTGCCGTTGCATGTGCCTGGGCCCTGAATGATCCAACGCAAAAATGCCTGCAGCTCATCATGACGGTGACGGTCGATGGGTTGCCGCTGGTGAATATGGTGCAGGCAGTAGGAAAGATGTTTAGCAATAAAACAGGTGGCTGGATACCAACAGAACTATCCGCCACTTCGGTTATAAAAATTACTGATTTATCCGGAGCTTGATTTTTTATGAATAACTTTACCAAAATCGTTGCAATAGGGCTGGTATTGCTTGCGGCTGTTTTGGGCTTTTTTGCCTATAAAATGTCAACAGCGCCCAAGCCGGAGCCTGTTGTGGTGGTTCAACAGGTAGAGCGGCCTGTCGTGGCCAGCAAACCCACTCACGCAGTCATTCTGGCAGCCAAAAATATCCTGGCAGGCCAGGTTATTCAGGCCGACATGTTGAAGGAAGATCAGTGGCCCAGCGTGCCCGGTAATGGTTTTACCAAAAAAGAGGACCTTGTGGGCAAGGTGGTGCGTTTTGATATTGCTGCGGAAGAGCCCATTACCAAAGGCCTGCTGGCCATGGGTATCGCTTCTTATCTGAGTGACGGGCAGCGTGCCATCACCATTCCGGTTGATGAAATCGTGGGGGCCGGTAACCTGGTGGCACCGGGCGATATTGTGGATGTGTTCTTTACGCTTAACAGTAAAGGTGATGTTGGGGCACAGTCCCGTTTGCTGCTGCCCCAGGTAAGGGTGCTGGCTTATGGCGACAACACCGTAGATGGTCCGGCAACGCCGCCTGGCAACGATGAGCGTCAGCGTACCCGCGCCACACCGGCACGTATTGCCATGCTGGCCATATCTCTTGAAGATGTGAATAAATTGTTGCTGGCTACCCGTAATGGCAAACTGCAATTGGCCCTGCGTGCACCGCACGATGAAAATCTGCCTGATATGACCCTGTTCCCTGAACCGGAGCCCGTTCTGAAGGGCAGGCCTGATTTAACGCCAGAACAGTTGGCTGCGCTGGAGGATGCCGGTAATATGGCCTATGCGGGCATGAGCCTGCCCGATCTTTCGGGTGAGTTGCAGGACGATGACGATACGCCGGATGCACCGGTGGTGAAACAGGGCAATTCAGGCAAGACCGTGCAGATTATTCGTGGTACGCAAATTGAAAACGTCAAGTACTAGGGTTGAATGGGTTTAATAATGAAATTTTCAGTGAATCAGATTTTTTCCGCCTTTAACAGGAACGCAACGCAGGTACTGACAGCTGCCGCCATGGGACTGGCATTTGTTTCGGCGCAGCCGGTCATGGCGCAATCAACCGGTTTTACCCGTCCTGGTGGCTTGGGCATGGTGGTGGACACGCAGCGCATGATCAAGGTTGATGGCGCTCCGGAACGAATTGCCGTGGGTAATCCAGCTGTGGTTGACGTGCAGATTTTACCGCTTGAAGAGGGAGTAGGTGATATTTTGCTGGCTGCCAAAAAGCCGGGTGTGACTGATATACAAGTTTGGGTCGAGGGTGACCCAAATCCCAAACGCTGGCAGGTCAGTGTCGTGTCTGGTGAGCAAAGTGCGCTGGAGTCGGCTAAACGGCTGGAGGCACCTGTTCGTGCCACTGGTGGGCAGGCTGTGGTAACGGGTCGCTCTTCCAATATGATTGAACACCAGCGTTCAACTGCTGCTGCCCGTGCGACCGGAGAGTCCGACAGGATTATTGATACTTCTATTGTTAACCATAGTGGCATGGTGCAGGTAGAGGTTAAAATTGTTGAACTGTCCCGTACGGTGATGAAAGAGGTGGGGATTGACTGGAATTCGGGAACCTCTCGGGCAGCAGGCGTGCTGCCCAATGGCAAGATCATGGAAGGCGGCTCTGGTACCTGGGGGGCGGTTAGTAATTTTGCTCCTGCCATCAGTAACGGGTTTTCCCTGATGTTTGATTCTCGCAATTTTGGGGCCAAGCTGAAGCTGCTTGAAAACAATGGCATGGCCCGTACCTTGGCCGAGCCTACCTTGGTGGCGCTTTCCGGTCAAAGTGCCAGCTTCAGGGCCGGGGGTGAAATCCCTGTGCCAGAATCAGGTGGCCTGGGTACGCAAACCGTTTCTTACAAGCCATTTGGTATTGCGCTTACCGTAACGCCAACCGTGCTTTCTCCCAACCGTATTGCCTTGAAGGTGGCGCCAGAATCCAGTGAACTGGATTATGCCAATGCGATTCCTGTTGTCAGTGGAGACCAAACCACCTTGATGCCAGCCTTGAGCGTGCGTAAGGCCGATACCACGGTTGAAATGGGTGAGGGTGAAAGTTATATCATTAGTGGGCTGGTTTCCCGCCAAACCATGGCCAATGTCAGTAAAATGCCATTTCTAAGCAATTTGCCTATTATTGGTGCTTTTTTTCGAAGTATAAAATATGAGCAAGACGAACGTGAACTGGTGATTGTGGTGACACCACGGTTAGTTAAACCCATTGCCAAAGGCACGGAGTTACCTCTGCCTGGTCAGGGCAAGGAAAACCTCAACGAGGAGGGGACCGCCTGGGGCTATTATTTGGTTGGGCCTGCTTCGGGTGAACAAATGCCCGGATTTTCCCGCTAAAACAATTGTTATTTACCCCCTTCCGGAGCAGTAGATTTTGTCCAAGCATAATCGGTTTGTATTTTTTTCTTCAGACCCCGAGATCGCCGGAAAACTGGCGGATTCACTGGAAGGTCTGGGAACGCTCGTTCATGAGCAGCCTGCCCCTGATGCATTGACTCGCCACTTGGATGACAGTCTGGTTAATATGGTGTTTCTGGACTTTGTGCCTGATGATGCCGACAATGAGAAACTGGCCCGCTCGATTGACATGGCCCGTTTGTTAAATCGTCATAAACCCGATATGCCCAGTGTTGCCGTGGGATGCATGAATTCACCGGGTGCTGCCGTGGCCGCCCTGCGTGCCGGGATGAATGATTTTGTTGATGTGGATAACCCGGAAGAAGTGCGTGATACGGTCAAGCGTCTGGCAAGGCGCTGGAACAATGGTCGCGAAGATGAAGCCCGTTATCGTAATGTGTTGATTTTAGGGGTGCGGACCGGAATGGGGGCCACCCTGCTTTCCGTGCATTTGGCCAGCCTGTTGCAGGAAATGCAAACCTCTGATCGTAATGCCCGTTTGCAGACGGAGGGCAAGTCTGACGCCAGCGAGCAGGATGCCGGCATGGTTTCCCTGCATGATCGCACCTGCCTGCTGGATTTGGGTTTGCCGGTGGCGGATGGCATGCTGTACCTGAACCTGAATGGCAATTTTGATTTTGTGGAAGGGGTGCGAAATTTGCGCCGCCTGGACAGAACCATGCTGATGTCGGCGATGGCGCATGACAGTACCGGCTTGAGTGTCATGTCCTTGCCACGGGATCTGGATCAGCTGAATAGTATTTCTCATGCTGACTCCCTGTTTTTGGCTGAACGGCTGCGTGATCATTTTGGTGTCATGGTGGTCGATGTGGGTGGTATGCCTAATCCGGCCTTTATTGCCGGTCTGGTTCGTCTTGCGGATGAAACCTGGCTGGTGACCGACCAAAGCATTGCCGCGCTGGTCTCCCTGGCGGATATTCTCAAAGAGTTCGAGGAAGATGGCATTGCTTCCGATGAACTGTCGCTGGTGGTTAACCGCTACGATATTCAATACGGCATGAGTGCCGAACAGATTGCGCAGCGTTTTGGTTTGCCACTGAAAGGCACCTTGCCCGACCGAACACTGGCCATCATGAAAAGTACCAGTCAGGGTCATCTGTTACATCATGACGCCCCTAAAGATCCATATATCAAGGCTGTGCGAGCCCTGGCCAATACATTGGTTGTTCCTGCCGCTGGTAAAGAGCGGATGCAGGAACAGAAATCAGGATGGCTGGCCTCATTGTTTGGACGGGACTCCCGTTCTGGATCGGTGCGGTAGGAGATCTGGATAAATGATAAGGACACCCATTAAATTTGGCGAAGACGGATTCATTGACAGTAGCCGTTTTCAGGAAGTGAAGAATCATGCGTTCGAGCATTTGCTGACACGCATTGAAGAAATGGGGACTGAGTTTGCCCGCTGGAACCCCGATACGATCAGGACGTTTGTTGATAGCGAAGTCAATTCGTTTGTGCGAACTCGGCGGTTTGCCGTCAATGAAAGCGAAATCCGTGAAATTGCTGATGCATTAACCAAAGAATTGGTGGGTCTGGGACCGCTGGAAGATTTATTAAGCGACCCGGCTGTTGAGGATATCCTGATTAACGGGTTCGACAATGTGTTTGTGTCGCGTCGAGGAGTGCTTGAGCGCGAACCGGCTCTGTTTACCGACAACCAGCATGTGATGCGGATTGTGCGCCGCATTCTGGCACCGCTGGGCCGCCGGCTTGATGAGTCAACGCCCATGGTGGATGCCCGCTTGCCCGATGGCGCCCGTCTGAACGTGGTGATTGGCCCTCTGTCGCTGGATGGCCCGCTGGTTTCCATCCGTAAATTCCGCAAGGATCCGCTCAAGCCCGAAGATCTCATGCATTTCGGGACCTTCAACGAAGAAATTTATCAATTGCTGGAGGCAGCGGTCGCATCGCGCTGCAATATCCTGATTTCCGGTGGTACGAGCTCGGGTAAAACGTCCATGCTGAATGCGCTGGCATTTTTTATCGGTCCTCGTGAGCGGATCATTACGATTGAGGATACGGCCGAGATGTCGCTGAACCATGAACATGTGGTGCGGTTGGAGTCGCGCCAGGCCGGTTATGACGGCAGTGGCGAAGTCAGTATCCGCGACTTGATCCGCAACAGTTTACGGATGCGACCCGACCGGATTATTGTGGGCGAGGTGCGTGGTTCTGAAGTGATTGATATGTTGCAGGCCATGAACACCGGACACGAAGGTTCCATGGCAACCATTCACGCCAGTTCACCACGCGAGTGCCTGTACCGGATGGAAATGCTGGCCGGGTTTGCCGGTTTTCATGGTAGTGAAGAAAGTTTGCGCCGCCAGATTTCCGGTGCTTTGGACTTCATCATCCAGATTGGTCGTCTGCCCAATGGCAAACGGCGGATTCTTTCAATTACTGAAGTGATTGGCATGAGTGACGGTATTATCACTACTCAGGAGCTGTATCGCTATGAGTCGGTGATTGGTGCTGATGGTGAAGAAAAAGATCAATGGGTGAGCATGGGTATTTTGCCACACTGCAGTAAACTGGAGGCTCATAAAGGCAAGATGCGTGAGACGGTTGTGAAGTCGGCGCCTGTATCCGCCCAGGCTGTAACGCGTGATACCAGCCCGGGTTTCTGGAGCAGGAGGCGTTAATGAACAGTGTGGTTTTACTGGCGCTAATGGCGCTGGTTCTGGTTATTCTGGCGTTTGTTTTGTGGCATGGTGCCAATCAGCAACGCAAGCATAAGGCCAAGAACCAGTTTGTGCTGGAACAGCTTGAGCGGCGTTTGGGGCAAGACGATCCTGCTGAGGATGAAGTGGTACGCCAGCGCAAGGTCTGGAAAACCGGCCCACGGAACTGGAATGAGTTTTTATTGCGTGCCGGTAAGTTGCCAACGACCCGGTTTTACGTGTTGTTCTGGTTGACGACTCTGATTCCCAGCCTGCTGGCTTTGATTTTTGGTGGGGTGATTGCCGCAGGTGCCGCATTTGTCCTGATGCTTGCCATTTCTTTATTCCATTTATGGCTCAAGGGTGAACGGCTTCGCAAGGAGATTGTGCGTCAGCTGCCCGATTTTCTTGATCGGGTGGTTCGCATGATGACAATCGGTAACAGTATGGGGGCAGCATTCCACAATGCGGCGACAGGTACCGAACTGCCCCTGCGGGATGTGATAGACCGCACGGTCAGCCTGAACCGCTCGGGCAAGGACATTGATATTGCCTTGCATTATGTGTCGCGCCAGTATGGCCTGCATGAACTGTATCTGCTGGCTTCCGTTATGGGTGTGGCGTTGAAATATGGTGGCCGCAGTGACCAGGTGCTGGAAAGGATGTCATCGTTCATGCGCGATCTTGAACAGGCCCGTGCGGAAATGAAAGCCATGTCGGCCGAGCTGCGTTTGTCTGCCTGGGTTTTGGCCCTGTTGCCGGTAGGGCTGGCCTGTTTTATTCTGGTTTTCAACAATGCCCTGTTTATGGGCATGTGGGAAGATCCGGCAGGCAAGATCATGTTGATAGGGGCTGTGGTTTTGCAGATATCCGGTTCTTATTGGTTGTATCGTTTGGCCAAATCCGTTTAGCATGAGGAAAATAGAATGCCGGATTTAACAAGTTATCTCAGTCCAGCAAGTTTGCAGGCCGGCGCCCTGGTATTGCTGGCGATTGCTGCCCTGGTGGTGGCCGTATACCTGATTGAAACCATGGTACGGCAAGAAAAGAGTAAAGGCCAGATAGAGGAAGTCCTGCACAAGCGGGAACAGGCCAATGCAATGGTTTTTCCGGGTGTGCAAGATCAGGTAGAAGAAGACAACGCGCGTCTGGAATCGGCCGTGGTCAAAGCGGCGGAGCTGGGCTCACGATTGGGTCAGGGCCGATTTGGCGATATTTTGCTGGCTGAAGAAGACAAAGCCTATCTGGAGTTGGGCGGCTTTGAGGATTATGGCAAGGCAAAAGCCTTGTTTTCATTTGTCCGCGCTGTTTTATGCATAGGCTTGCCGGTCATTTTGTTGTTTGTGACCGGGCCCGTGAAGATTATGGGTGGTCATTTAATGACCTATGCGCTTTCCATTTTCTTCGGCTTTGCGCTGGGATGGATGCTGCCTAAATGGGTATTGATGAATCGGGTCAACAAACGCAAGAAAGCGGTTGATGATGAGCTGCCGTTGCTGGTGGACTTATTACGCCTGTTGCAGGGTGTGGGCATGTCAATGGACCAGAGTCTTTATATTATCGTGAAAGATTTCAAGGCGGTTTTTCCTGTCCTTAGTGTGGAACTGGAGGTGGCAGTAGAACAGTATAATCGTGGCATGCCGCGCGAGCAGTCCATGGATCGCATGATTAACGGCCTGGACAATGATGATTTGAGTGCCATTTGCCATTTGATTGCGCAGGTGGATAAGCATGGTGGTGCCGTTCAGGAACCCCTGCAGCGTTTTAGTGAACGCCTGCGTGAGCAGCGTCGTGCTGGATTGAAAGAAAAAATTGGCAAGCTGACGGTCAAGATGACCGGGGTCATGGTATTGACTCTGCTGCCCGCGTTAATGATTGTGACCGCAGGCTCTGGCTTTATTGCCGTGTTCCGTGGATTGTCTCGAATGGGAGGTGGTTAAAGATTATGAAATTGGTGAAGAAAGCAACCGCAGTTGCATGTGCAGGTGTATTGGCAGGATGTGTGAACGCTTCTTCGGATTCGGCCTGGCGGTTGATGGAAGATCAACAGCAGGAACAGGCCATGATCCAGCGTAAGGAAATGGATGACGCGCGCAAGAAAGCGCCCGAAAAAGAACAATTGTTAATCATGACGATCAAAGAAGCCCAGGATCAGGGACGTTATTTCGCTTCTTTGGCGTTTATTGATGAATATGATGTCAAATACGGTAAATCTCCGGATGTGGAAATTTTGCGGGCCGAAGCCCTTAGAAAAACAGACCAGCATGCGCAAAGTGAGGAAATTTACCGCCGTCTGACCAAAACCCGTCAAAAAGCCCAGGCCTGGCACGGTCTTGGTCTCATGGCCGGCCAGCGCGGTGACTTTGTCGAAGCATCCAAAAATCTGGAAAATGCATCATCAGCTGCGCCTTCTGATGCCGTTATTCTTAGCGACCTTGCTTATGCCAGGATGCGTATGGGTGATATTGAAGGCGCCCGTATTCCTATTGGTAAAGCTGCCGAGTTAATGCCACAAAATCCCAAGGTGTTAAGTAACATGGCACTTTACCTGCTGGTACGAGGTGTTACGCCCGCTGCCGAGCAGGTGATGCAAAGCGCCAATCTTAGCCAGCAGGCCCGCCAGCAAATTTATGCCATTGCTGATCAGGTACGCCGCTTGCCACCTGCCCCTGTGCAGGCATCTGCCAGTGCTTCATCGCGTGAAGAAGACAACCAGGTCAGGGGCGTAGACAATCTTAGGGCATCCAGTGCCGAGATTAAAAAAAAACAGGATAAAGTAGTATCCGCTTCAAGTTACAGGCAGGCACAAAACAGCCAACAACAGTCATTTGATTTGCAGTTGCCAGCCAGTGCACCGCTGCCGGCAGATATCCAGCCTCGCCCAGATGCCCAGTCACAGGCCCAAATTCAACCCGAACCAGAACCACAACTGGTTAATGTGGGCCAACAGCCAGCCCAGGCGGCTGAACCTGCCCGTACAGCACCACAGGCAGAACCACAGCCGCAGCCCAAACAGCAACTGGTTAGGGGTAACGAAGCGCCCATGCAAATGGCTCCTCCCAGCAATGACCCGATTGCCATGATGCAACCGGCATTTGTCTGGCCCCCTGTGTCACAACAGCAGGCCGAGGAAAAACGTCTGGCAGAGTTGGCAAAGCAACAGGCTGAAGAAAAGCGCCTGGCTGAAGAGGCT
>NZ_JAAVNG010000001.1:164468-170803 GCF_012923605.1 Advenella sp. EE-W14
CTCCCAGCAATGACCCGATTGCCATGATGCAACCGGCGTTTGTCTGGCCACCTGTATCGCAACAGCAGGCCGAAGAAAAACGTTTGGCTGAATTGGCACAGCAGCAGGCTGAAGAGAAACGTCTGGCTGAAGTAGCCCAACAGCAAGCTGAGGAAAAACGCTTGGCTGAAGTCGCCCAACAACAGGCTGAAGAGAAACGCTTGGCTGAAGTCGCCCAACAGCAAGCCGAGGAAAAACGCCTGGCTGAATTGGCACAGCAGCAGGCTGAAGAGAAACGTTTGGCTGAAGTCGCCCAACAGCAAGCTGAGGAAAAACGCTTGGCTGAAGTCGCCCAACAGCAAGCCGAGGAAAAACGCCTGGCTGAATTGGCACAGCAACAGGCCGAAGAAAAACGCCTGGCTGCCAAGGCACAGGCAGCTTCGGACAAAGCGCCATCGAAAGCACTTTCACAAGCCATTCCCACTTCAAAACCAAAGGCGCAATCTAGTGCTATTGACCGCTCCATCCTTGATGAAGTCTCTATTGTTGGTGGTGACTTCATTCTTAAACGGAAGTAATCAAGCTATTTTTAAAAGGTTTATAATCATGAAGTTATTGAATTTTCGTGCGGTCTTATTTACCGCTTTGTGCATGCCGGGATTGGTAATGGCCCAGGGGGCTGTTACTGCGCCACTGGAAGTTCCCGGTACGGGCGTGTATCCACAGCAGGATCGCAAGAAAACCCATGCATTTCCCGAGTCCAAAACCTATGCCGAAGACACATCACTATATGTATATGTGCCGCCCGAGCCTTTGGGTAAAACCACCCGCTCATTAATGGCTATGCAGGCCGACACTAACCGCCCAGGCACACCACACACCATGCTGGGTGCCACTGCCACCATCGCCTGGGATCGCTACCTGAACAGTTTTAATCATGCCATTCCAGAATGGTTTGAAGAGAAGATTGACGATCCAAGCAATTAAGCAGGTGGTAGTGGTTAGAGTTGGTGTATATGTTTGAAAATGTTCCTCTAGCTGAAAATATTTGAAGTAGAGATTGTGTTTTTTAGAAGGTTCTTCATGAAAAAATCCGCCATTCACTGTCAGCGGGGGTCCATCATCTTGCCCGTTGCCGTTTCTATATTGGTGGGGGTGATACTGCTGGGCGGTGTTCAGCTGGGATATTACTTTTATATGAAGCGGGAGCTGCAGAATACGGCTGATATGGCGGTATTAAGCGGCGTGCAGATGATAAGTGAAAGTTGCCAGCAAGCGAAAAACGCGACTAAAGCTAATATCATACAGAACTTCAATCATGACACCCTGGCGGATGACATGATTGAAATGGAGTGTGGCACATGGCGCACTGACTTGCCTGCACCAAGACACTTTGTGAATACGGCAAATGCGGAAGGTCATTATAATGCCCTTCGTGTAAGCATTACTTACAATGCATTGCCGTTTATGCCATTTTCTTCAAAATCCACTATTGCGGTAGAGGCAATTGCCAAAAGTAATATACCGGTAGCGGCATTTCAGGTTGGGTCGCAGTTGTTGCGGTTTGACAATAGTGCATTGTTGGGTAGTTTGCTGGGAATTGTGGGGCTGGATGTAAATAATTTGACCTTGCTGGATTCCGAAGGTTTGGCAAATACTAAAATAACGCCGGCTGGTTTGCTGGATTTATTGGGGGTGGATCTGGGTATTGGTGGGCTGGGCGCTCTGACACCCAATGGTGTGGCAGATATTAATAATCTTACCTTGTTGAATTTGGTAGATGCATCGGTTAATGCAGTGACTGATTCAACACTTGGGGTCCAGCTTGAAGCGCTAAGGGCTAAGCTGTTGGATTTGAACCTGGGCGGTGTAAAAATTCCAATTGGCAACGCAGATAATCAGTCCGGTTTATTTGCGTTTCTGGGGATCGGAAACGCAGGGGGAGATGAACCTTTAGGCTCAGCGCTTGATGTACAGCTGGGTTTGGGTGATATTTTGAAAACAGCGATTGCGCTTGGAGCTAACGGGCACGCATTGGAAGTGCCGAGTTTAAGTGTATTGGGTGCCGTCAAGGCAAAGTTATCCATTGTGGAGCCGCCCGTGATTGCGATTGGTCCGGTAGGTACAACCGGGCATAGTGCCCAGATTCGTTTGTGGCTGGATATTGATACCGATAACCTGTTGGGTGGTTTGCTTAAGCCACTAGTCAGTGGCTTGTTGGGGACTCGTGTTCATTTGCCTGTTGCCATTGATGTTGTTTCCGGAACGGGTACGCTAGAGAAACTGGAGTGTTCCAGAAAACCGCAGACAATGGATATTTCGGTACGATCAAGAGTGCTTAACGTTTGTGTGGGTGGCATGGATGCCGCTTCCATTATGTCAGACAAGCGCGCATGTGAAGTGGGTTTACAGGAAACCGAGTTAATCAGATTATTACATTTGCCTGTGCTATCAGGTAAATTGCACATTGAGCCTTTGGAATACACGGAATTGGTTGAAAACTTGGAAGTGGGCCAGACAGTTTCTACCAGGCCTAATCCTTTGCAATTGGGTAATACTGTAGATAATTTGGTGACCGGCTTGCTTAATTTGTTAAGTGGCTTACTCCGGCCACCGGTCTCAATGGATGGTTGGGAAGGGAACTATAAAACCAACCCGAACCTTATACCGGATTTGCTGGAGTCTTACCTGGAGAAAAGTAAAGAAAATAATGCCGGTATGTATAATGTTGATGTGGTAACACAACTGGTCTTGAACGGGAGTGGAAATCCTGGCGAGGATGGATATATGCCGCCTTTGTTGGTAGAAGACTTTACTTTTGATAGGGCTATTCCTACAAGCTGTGCTTTAGTGGCTTGTATCCCTAATGATTTGGTCAATCCTTGGAAAAGAGGTAAGTTTTCAGAGGCATTTAAGGCATACACGAGTGTTCCGCTTGGTCTTTTGGAGCTAGTTGGTATTCCATGGATTGGTAATAATTTTCAGAATTGTGCAGGTTTATTAAGCAGTTTGCTGGGGTGGAATACGTGTGTGAAACACAACCTGACAGAGTTGTTTAAGCAGCACCAGAACCAGATTGCAGCAGTGAACCCGGATAGTGCAGAAATCCAGTCGCTTCTTAATAAAAACTCAAATGAAGTGACGTGTAATGGTGCTTTATGTGTTTTATTAAAACCGGTCCTGAACCTGTTAAAACCCATTCTGAACGGTGTGGGTTTGTTGCTGACCGCTTTACTTGACGATGTACTGGGCTTAGAACTGGGCCGCACTGATGTTACCGCTCTGGCTATTGATTGCGATCCCGCCCAGCTGGTTTATTAATCGCCAACCTTGTTATTATCAAGAAATAAAAAATGCCTGCATGTGACTCTTGCAGGCATTTTCATTGTTTGTTCTTTCAGAAATTAATGAAATTAGGGCCAACTACTATAGAGGAAGAGATACGTGATGTGGCATGCTTAACAGTATGATACATTTTTCCTTATTTCACGAACCGTATTCAATAGGCCAAGTACAGGCCAGGTTTCCTGAAAAAGCAGGTAAAAAAAGAGTTATGTTTTAAAAGGTTTCCCCATGCAAACGTCCTCTATTAACCGCCAGCGTGGTTCAATCATCATACCGGTTGCGGTTTCCCTGGTGGTGGGGTTGATACTGCTGGGTGGTGTCCAGCTGGCTTATTACTTTTTTATGAAGCGGGAGCTTCAGAATGCCGCAGATATGGCTGCCCTAAGTGCGGTTCAGCTTATTGAGAAAACAGGGGAATTAACCTGTAATAATGTAGAGCATCCGGCACAGAAGGCGGCAGAAGCCATCATCAAAGAAAATTTCCAGTACGGTGTCTTATCAAACATGACTGTGTCGTGCGGGGTTTGGGACCTTGTTAAATATGCGGAAAAAGAAGGTCATTTTACAAAAATTGAAGACGAAGAAGATAATGTTGAATATAACGCCATACTGGTTGACTTAACCTATGATGCCATAGGTTTTATGCCTTTTTCCGTGGATGCAACCATTACCGCGAAGGCGATTGCTAAAAAAGGCACCATGCCGGTGGCAGTGTTCTCTGTTGCGCCTGCTTTGCTGTCGCTGGAGCAGGGGGCATTGACCGCTTTATTAACCAAACTTAGCCTGGATGCCTTAGGGACGAACGTTGGCAGTTATCAGGGACTGGCCAATGTCAAAATAAAAACATCTGGCTTGCTGAAAGAGCTGTTGCAAAACACAGGGAAAGACCTTGATGCCGTTGCCACAGTGGGTGACCTGAATGCCTTGCTGAATACCAATGTGGGCTTGGGCGATATTGTGGTGGCTGCGATTGGGGCCGCTGACCAAAATCTCATTGATGCGGCGGTCCTGAACAGTTTGCTGGACGTGAAGGCTCAGTTAAATAATCTGGGAGTGAAGATTCCTCTTGGTTCTGGCTCCAATGGCCGGGGGCTGTTTGCCGAAATCATGACGCCTTCCCTGCAGTCTGCGTTGAATGCGGAAATAGGCGTAGGCGATATTCTGGATGTGGTGCTGGATGTGGCCACAAAAAAGCATGCACTTAACGTGCCTTTGGAGCTTGGTATAGGGGGTATTCTGAAAGCTTCTGTGGAAGCGAAGGTAATTGAACCGGCTTCTATTGGGATTGGCGGGAAGGGGACATCGGCATACAGCGCATCGGTGCGTGCATTCGTGGATTTGTGTGTTGATTCAGCAGGAACTTGTGATACAGAAGGCTATGACAGCGGTTTGTTAAGGCTGAAGGTGGATATTCCCGTGGGTGTGGAGGCGGTCACGGGTAAGGCCACCCTGAATTCTCTGTGTGAACGTAACGATGAGACTGAAGAGAAAAAGCCAATTGCGGACATAACAACCACTTCTTCTGTGTTGGGCCTTTGTACGGGTGATCTTATCAAAGATGATGTTTTTTCTTCTGCGTTCAGTTGCAGGGATACGGCTTTGGGGAATAAAGAACTGGCATCGCTGGGTTTGTTGGGTAAGGAGTTGATAAGTCTGAATTCAAAAGCGGCTCTTGATGTGTTGTCTGACAATGATGGCGGTAAAGATTATATTGAAGGACAAAGTGAGGTTTTTGTAAATCCGTTGCCAGTCGGCAAGACACTGGATGGTTTAATCAAAGAGGCAACCGTTAATCTTTTGCAAGGAGGCGAGGGCGTGCTGGGAGATGACCAGGCAACAGGCAGTTCCCTTTGGAATGCGATGCAGGCAAAAGAAGGGTGCAATCCGGTGCCGCAAGATTTTGCTGGTTCCGGCTGGAGTTGTCGCAAAAAAGTCAGGGATGAAATAGTAACAGGTTTGAAAACCGGTCTGGAAGGGCTGATTGGCAACTTGGTTGACAATGTTTTGAAAGGTAAATTGTTGACCGGGGTTGTTAAGTTACTTGGTGATGTGTTAGAGCTCGTGTTAGGTAACCCTTTTGATCCATGCACGCCGACTGCATTGCTGGGTGCCCCTGTTACAATGGAAGGTACGGTTACCGGCTGTATTGGTCAAATTGACGAAGTGCTTGATGACTTGAGAGAGGCTGAAGTTGAGCAGGGTAATCAGGATGTGTTAGCGCTACTGGCCTTGATCACCGGATTGTTAAACCCATCCTTGGACGGGCTGGGAGACGTGCTGAGTAAGTTGTTGGATAATCTGGGTGTGGAAACAAATCCAGTGAAAACCAAGCTGATTTCAATCAGTTGCGATGGTGGGGCACAGTTGGTTTATTAAGGATTGGCAGCACCCCGGGCCCATAACCACTCCGGCGCTTTGCGCCACCCCTCCGCAGGGGGGAATGTAGTACTCACTGTTATAATGGGTTGATTATTTTAAGGTCAATTTGAAAAAGCCCATTTCATGACTTCTTCCATCCTGTCCCTTTTACAACAGCCAGAAAGTAAAATTCTGGAGTTTAAACGTGACCTTTCATCACCTCAGCCTTTGTTGAAATCCTTGATTGCTTTCGCCAATTCTGCTGGGGGCGTTTAATTATAGGTGTCAATGATGAGCACAAGATTATAGGTGTTACTGATCCCCTTGCGGAAGAAGAACGTATTTGCAACTTAATTGCTGACAATATCGCTCCGCGTCTGGTTCCCAATGTAGAATTAACTAGCCTGAATAATAAAACCTTGCTTATTGTGGAAGTTTTTCCCAGTAGTTCTCGTCCACATTATTTTAAGAAACAGGGGCCAGAACAAGGTGTTTATGTCAGGCTGGGCTCTACTAACCGGCAGGCAGACCCTGCCTTGATTGCCGAGTTGCAGCGTGGTGTATTGGGAATATCGTAAGCTTACCGTCAAGCGCACAGTTCATAACTAGAGACTTCTGCTGCTAACTGTCGTTTAAATTCACTGGGTGGTAAG
>NZ_JAAVNG010000011.1:0-150140 GCF_012923605.1 Advenella sp. EE-W14
CTCCAAAGCCAATTCTGCGTACATTTTCTTTAGACGGGCATTTTCCACCTCGATGTCCCGCAATCGTTTCAAATCCGACGGATTTCGCTTTCACCACTGCCCGCACTGCCGGTAAACAGGGGTGAACCGTTTAAGATAATACCAATCCGGCTGCCCTGCCCAGTTTCATTGCTGTTGCGCATTTTGCTAATTAAATGCAATAAAAACAGCAAAGAGCCATCAGACACCCGTGGCAGGCCCGGGCCAAAACGCCCCTCAAAACCCTTTTGCTGGTGCTCGTCTTTGATGTCCTGTTCTATCTTTTTCCAGTCTACCCCAAATGGCGGGTTGGACAGCATGTAGTCAAACTTGTCTGTTGACAGCTGGTCATTGGACAAGGTGTTGCCCAGTTTAATCCGGCTGACTTCCTGGCCTTTAATCAGCATATCCGCCTTACAAATAGCATATGATTCGGGGTTAAGCTCTTGTCCGAAGGCACGCATGACGGCTTTGGGGTTTAATTCATGTACATATTCAGTACCCGCTGAAAGAAAGCCACCCGTACCAGCCGTTGGGTCATAAATGGTGCGGATAATGCCCTCTTTGCTTAAAACCTCATCATCTTCCATAAACACCAGGGCAGTGGTCAGGCGTACGATATCGCGCGGGGTGAAGTGCTCACCAGCGGTTTCGTTGGAGCCTTCCGCAAAACGACGAATCAACTCTTCAAACACCAGACCCATATCGTGATTGGACACGTGTGCGGGGCTAAGGTCGGTATTGGCAAATTTTTGTACGACTTTGTACAAAAGGTTGGCCTCATCTAACAAACCGGCAAATTCAATGAAATTGAAATGTTCAAAAATTTCCCGTGCGTCTTTCGAGAAACTTTGCACGTAGGTGTTTAAATTGGCCTTGATATCGTTTTGCCCCATGGTGCCCAGGCTCATGAGGGAAGTGTTGAAAAAAGACAGGCCGTTGGTGGCACGTATCAAAAATTTTTCCTGAGCCTCTTCCGGCAGGTTTTTTGCTGCTATTTTTTGGTGTTCTGCCAGAACGGCCGGTTTACTGGCTTCCAGCACACATTCCAAACGACGTAACAAGGTAAAGGGCAAAATGATGCGGCCGTACTGGGATTGCTTGAAATCACCACGCAGCAGATCGGCAACCTGCCAGATAAAAGCGGCAAGCTGGGAAAAATTATTGTTTGTCATAGTAGGTTAAGGGCTTTTTGTGTTGGTAGTTATGTTAATAACATTTTGTTATGTTTTGGGAGTACTGGGGGATTTTTTTTAAAATTGTGTTTTTTTCTGTTGGGGTGTGGGGGTTTGTATTGGTATGCATTCACACGCAGGAGCATGGGAGCCGGAAAATGCCTGTGAAAACAGTAACAACTCTCCTGACAAGGATGGATTATGCATCCTCATCATATTTTCATTAATGTGCCGCCAACTTAGATGAACCCCCGGCATTATTGACGGTAAAAGGCTGGATATGCGCCAGCGTATCGTAAAGGGCTTCTCTGGCCAACTCTGTATCGTAATGAGCTTGAAGACCCAGCCAGCTTTGTGCATCAGTATTAAAAAAAGCAGCCAAACGCAATGCTGTGTCAGGTGTAATTGCCCGCTTGCCCTTCACAATTTCATTGATTCTACGGGCAGGCACACCAATTGCTTTGGCCAAAGCATATTGGCTGATTTCCAAGGGTATAAGCCAGTCTTCCAATAAAATTTCACCGGGGTGAACAAGGGGGATTTCTCTGCGTGCCATTGTCTTTTTCCTTTAATGATAATCCACAATTTCAACATGACTGACGTTGCCATTGTTCCATACAAAACAAACCCGCCACTGGTCATTTACACGAATACTGTACTGCCCTTTCCTGTCGCCACTCAATAGCTCTAAATGGTTTGCTGGTGGCGCTCGCAGGAACTGTAAGCTCATTGCTGCGTGAATCTGTTGCAATTTACGCATTGCAACCCGCTCAATATTAACGAAACGCTTGACACGCTTACCGTTAAATAAATCCTCTGTGTCACCGCAAGCAAAATGAGTAATCATAAATATTGATTTTTTATAATAGTAACGCAACGCGTTAATAACATCAACCGTTATTAAAATAAAAGTAAAAAAAGGCCATCATATGTCATACAAACTGTAAAAAACCAAAGATGAGACAATTTTTTCATATGGATTATTTGCATTCCCCCCTGGCAGGATAGTTGTCATCCGCTGAATTAAACCAGACAGGCGGTAAAGGACAGCGTCAGAACAATGGTCAGCCCAAGCCAAGCTGGCGACCGTCATTGAAACAGCAACGCTGTCCGAGGCGAAGCTCAGTGCGTATTGCCGTGAAATAGGGCTTTATCCTGATCAGGTCAAACGCTGGAAAGAAGAGTCCTTACAAGGCTTTGAGCACAGTGCCGTGCGGCACGACAAGCGTCCTACGGCCGTCAAACCGGCACCGGACCACAAGCTCTCACCCCAGGAGCGGACAGATATCGCTAAAATCTAACATTGGTAGAGGTTCCAACTACCTTAACAAACACCGGGATCGTTTCATGATTTCCTCCATCAAAGATGATAATGGCAGAAATCTCTGATTTTGGCTTGTGCCTTTTTAGGGTAAGTTTACGCCTTGCAGCCTTACCTGGATATGGGCCGGCCCTATCTTGTTGGACGGGACGGGCCACTTCGGCTGACGTTGGCAAGGTGATAAAAGACGGGGTTGCTGGTGTCTTTGCCTGCGCCTCTCGTATCCAGCGATGAAGCATGTTGTCATTAATATTGTGTGCCCGGGCAATGGCCGCCACGGAGGTGGCCGAGTCTTGGCACAAGGCAACCAAATGGGCCTTGAATGCTGGGCTGTGAACCCGCCGACGGGGTTGCCGTGCCGGTTCTGCACCAGGTATCTCTGTTAGATAGTCCATACGTGTCCATTTAATGATCGTGGACACGTATACTCTCGCTTAATGGCGTGTTTGAAAAGGTGGTTTTACCGGACATTTACAAAAACTGTCGAACTCGGGCGGTTTGTCTTGTTGTACAACCACCACTTGCCGCAAAAGACACTAGGGCATGAAGCCCCAGTACAAGCACTTGAAAGATGAAAGCATCTGATTTATTCGTCAAGAGCGGCACTTATCCGGAACCAGACACCTAGTTGTTGGTATTAGTGACGGCGACACCCCACTACCCGCTGTGGTCAGTTTAGAGCTGACGCACAGGGACAGTGCCAATTTACACGCCTAGAGAAACCAGCATGCACGAGGTTACGCCCGCTAGTTCAGCAGATCGCCCCATTTATTCTGTAGAGCACGTTCTTCAGCGATGAACTCATCCATCAGGTTGTTGCCCCACTGTTGCGCAAACCCGTTAGCCTCACGCAGTAGCAACAAGATGTCGTCGATTTCGAAGTAGCCGGGTTGTTCGGCTTCGTCCCTGTGATCCAACAAATTCCTGACCGACTCCTTGAGTTGTTGCTTGGTGACCACTTTGGCCATGCCAAATGCCAACCCAATCAGCTCGTCTTGACTGAAATTGCTATGGGGACTGCGCTCCTGATATTTCTCGCCTACCATCACGAGCCCAATCATGAAGAACTTGAGCAGGTCATCCTGCTGGCGGATCGGTTCGGGAATTTTGTGAAACGAAAAGCCGTACATCAAGGCCAGCACAAAGAGAATTTGTGCTTCAATCTTCTCATCCGGGCTGCCTATCAGCTTTTTCGCCTTGGGAATCACAGCACCCAAGTAGTCGATCGGCAACTGCCAAAAATCGACTGAATCCTGGTTGTCACATTGCTCCTGTTTCAGGCCGGCTATGATGGCCAGCATCTTTTCAATCGCCCGTTGCCCTGGTTGCACCACCGGTTCGTCATCCATCAGTAGGCCATCGAGCTCAGTGTGATAATCCGATTTCAATTGCGCCGTCGAAGTAATCTCTTGCAACACCGCGACCTGCTTGGCTTCATCGGTTAGTAGTTTATCAAGAAGCTTGTTGCGGTTGTCGAGAACGAAACGCACAAAGGCGTCTTCCTTTAGGGCCAAGCGCACAACACCAGGTAGTAAGGCGTAGATAACACTACCAAGCCTTTCAATATTGCTGTCATCACGCAAAGCTGCAAGGGATGCATTGCCAGTCTTGTCCATGATGAACGGCAGTATTTGCGATTTGTTGTGCTCGATGGCCTCAGCAACGTAGCCCAATAACTTGTCCTTGACGCTGACTTTTTTCTGAGAATCATCAGGCGTTGCCTCTTCCATCACCGCCAAGGCGAGAACCTCATCGGCAATCGGCTTTACCTGCGCGGGCACTGCTTCGGGCTTGGTGGCGCCCACCTCTAGGGAAAACTGCTCGTCGCCCCGAACCCGCAGCCATTCCTGCAATAGGGAAAAGCAATCGTACAGATCGCCTTGATCCTGCATGCTGAGGACAATCTCCTGACGCTTGTTGAGGAAGAGTTTGCGGCCTTTAAGCTCCAGGGAGTTTATATCGTCGTAGGCATAGACTATGGCATCACTGAAGCTATCGCGGATGGCTAGGTAATCCTGACAGATCAGGCAGCCGTCCTTGCCGCTGGCGAGCATGGTATTGTCAATCAACACAACCACTTCGCTGGGATTTACATTCAGGCCATAGGCAGAAAGGGCATTACTTAAGAGTTTTTTCGGGATATTGGGTACAACATGAATTCGCCTCGAACTTGAAAAGTTTCGAGCCTGCAAAAACCTCAACAACGACATACGCTATATCCCTTTCTATTTTTTCAGCATCGTCACGCCTACGTAGCAAGAATTCCGACTGATACTACCCCTGTTTTGCAGAGTTCTTGATTCCTTGCTTACGTAGCCTTTTTTGTGCTGTGCCATGTGCCGGCGTTGCTCGTATTGTAGACTGAGATAGCCCAAGCTCGAATGCAATCTGCGGTAATTCTAGAAGGCCAGTCAGTTCATGATGACCTGTCTTGCTTGATCACGGGTAGCGAAGCGCCGGTCATGCATGCAATCGGTCTGAATCAACCAGTCTTACCTAGAGAGTTTCCACCTTCACACAACTGCTTCAGCAGCCTCACTAAACGACTACTGTTGGTGAAAAGCAGCTGTTACATTTTATGGGGCAGTTGCTGTGTTTGTCAAGGTAGTTGTCACTGTTTTTCAGGGTTCAACGTCACGGAGCCAATTGGCTGGCAGTTTCTGACCGCCTGAGTTCGACAGTTTGGCTCTAACCATTTGAATTAAATAAACAAATGGCATGCCATTACATTTTTAGATATCTTGACTGAATTCTAGAAACAATTCACAATAAAAGCATTTTCAAAGAAGATAACAGAAAATCAATAAAAAATTAATTTGTAGTGGAGCGTTTTTAAAACGATTCTTTACAAATCAATAGGTTACATTTTTAACTGTCGAACTCGGGAGTATAGGGCGAAGCGTTATTTTTTAACTATCGAATTCGGAGAAAGGAATCACCCATCATGGCCTACAGATGGGTGTAAATAAACTTCAATTGCTTTCCAAAAAGCAAATGGATTCATTATACTCATTTAGAAATGACAGTGATTTTATTTTGTTTGTAGCTCATTGCAATAATAAACACTAATACTACAGAAAAAAATAAGCAGTAAGTATTTTAAATATGAAAAACTGATGCCACCGTCAAATAAAAAATCCGATAGGACGTTGTATTCCAAAATCGGCTTTATTAATAAAATCAACAAATAACCAAAACTTATGGATAAGAATTTTTTTCTGGATTTTCCGAATAAGGAATAGAAAAACAATGCTACAGCAATGCCGGGTATGTAGATGGTTCTAATTTCGTTTACGCTCTGAAAATTTCTGTCTTCATAAATCGAGATCAAGGCTCTTTTTATATTATAATTTTCAAAAAAACTTGCGCCATCAATTGAGAAGAAAAATCCTTTTGCCAAGAAATAAGATATTAATAAAAAAAGGAGGGCGGAAATTTCTGTTCTGTACTCTTTCATTTTGCTTTGATATTTCTAATTAAAGTTGTTTAGAATATTTACTTGGGAAAATTTGTTAGGCAGTTCGTAACCAAAAACAGAGAAAAAAACTCCGATACGTAGTATTTAAAGTAAATAAATACCGCACTTATTGTATCACTAATTTGTGTGATTCATACATAAATTTACCCCAGAAAATTGGACACCCACTCAACTTTTTGGGGTCAGTTCAGGGTATGGGAACGAATAAATTTTCACCACTCATTCAGTCAACTCAAAATACAAGTAGGAGTTTACTGATTTTTTATTGTTTCGATATCACCATACAAACAGAATCACTTGTATAATCAGCATGACGAGCCAAAGGTGCATGAGTCATTCTTATTTTAAAATTAAATTTACTACCTGCTTCAGCACATTTTTTTCTATATTTGATATTAATTCTTCGAGTTTTTCAGATGAGTTTTTTTTGATTTTTTTTATAAACAAAAAATGCGATTATTCCTGATTGAAAACTATTGGTTTTTCCATAATCCAGAGCATGACAAATTATTTTTAAATCGTTTTCCAGGCGAATAGGAGTACTGACAGAATTTTTAACTTCACCTATAAATCGTGGTTTATCTTTATAACTATGAGCAACAAAATCAAAACGGCCATTTCTTCTAATGTCTTTAAGTATAGGGCCAGGTTGTTTAGCACCTGCTTTATCTAAAGTAAGATTAACTGAACACTCCAAATCAACATATAATCTTAGTCCCTTTAACGCATCTGCAATTTTTACTGTCAAAAAATATTCAGGAGCCTGGCAAACATTATAGTCTGAAAGTGAAAGGTAATCTTGATAAGCCTTTTTATACCTTTATGAACAGCTTTTGTAACATCATTCAGAGAGGTTGGTCCATTAGGTTTAATCATAACTATTTTATTATTCTTTTTATTTAAAAAATTGATAAAAATTAATTAAGAAGTAGTTTTATTTTTACTAAATGAATGTAGATACAGCCTGGTGATTTAGCAAACGATTCTAAAAAATATAAAAAGTTTCAAAATGCAACCATGAAAATATGTAAAAAAACGCCAACCCAAAAAACAGAGCTGGCGTTTTCCATACAAAACAGCGAAAACCAACAGGCAGGCAAACCACCACCCGCCTGTTGAGCATTTCAGGCTTAACGCAAAAGCGACAGAACGCCTTGCGGTACTTGGTTGGCTTGAGCCAGAACCGAGGTACCAGCCTGTTGCAGGATCTGAGCGCGAGTCATGTTGGAGACTTCAACTGCGTAGTCAGCGTCTTCAATACGCGAGCGAGCTGCGGACAAGTTGGTGACGGTATTGCTCAGATTAGCGATTGTAGATTCAAAGCGGTTTTGAATCGCACCCAGCTCAGACCGGAGGGAATCCACTTTGGCCAAAGATTTGTCCAACGTGTCCAATGCGTCTACAGTCCGGTCGGTGGTAACAACAAGTGCAGACGCTTCATCAGCCTTCGTACCTGCACCTGCATCATTAAAGGACAAGTCGTAGTACTTACCATCAGCTTCTAGGGTTACATAATCGCCCGTAGCTGTACCGTTTTGATCCAGAATAGCGGAATATGTGGTTCCACCCGTCAGATCGATGGTAGCGCGTCCAGATTGGATATCTCCCCCTGCCACGTCAACATCGTCCGCGTCAACGGCAGTACTGCTGGAGTTCCAAGCCGTAACTGCCAAATCGCCGTCTGCTACTGTGGTAGTGGTCGCACTATAGTAGCCACTCGTGGTTTTTACGACGTAGCCCGAGCCGTCTTTCAAAGCATACAGACCCTCTGCGGCTTCTTCTGAACCGGTATTTCCGTCAGTAGCTATCGTGCGCGAGGTAAATGCGTCGCCGACATTACCTTTAGTAACGGTGGCGAGCTCCGTTTTGTTCTGAACTTGGAAACCATCAAGGCCAAGTGTATTGCTGGTGATTTGCTTCAGCCCGATGCTAATGAGCTCGTTATCATTCGCGCCAACTTGAATCTGTAAGTCGTTGTCGCTAGAAAGCACACGAACACCGTTGAACTGAGTTTGACTGGAGACGCGATCGATCTCGGAAAGACGCTGGTTAATTTCGTCTTGGATCGACTTCAGATCGGAATCCGAGTTCGTGCCGTTCGCTGCTTGTACTGACAGCTCACGAACGCGCTGCAGGTTATTGTTGATTTCGTTCAGTGCGCCTTCGGTCGTCTGAGCGATCGAGATACCATCGTTGGCGTTACGAGCAGCTTGGGCCAGGCCCTTGATGTTGGCGGTGAAGCGGTTGGCAATCGCCTGACCAGCAGCGTCATCTTTGGCGCTGTTAATGCGCAAGCCGGAAGACAGACGCTCAATCGCAGAACCCAAAGCATTTTGGGATTTTGTAAGGTTATTCTGGGAAACAAGAGCCAGATAGTTTGTATTAATTACAGACATGGAACACTCCAAAAAAATAAGATCACTTCAAGAAAAACCAAGTCATTTCACCTTTGTCTTGAAGGCTTACTGCTGGTTTATAGTGTTATTAACGGCCCCTGTTTTTTTTTCTTTAATCTTTTTTTAATTATTTTTTATTTTTTTATTAAAAACTTTCCGGCAACTGATCCCAATACGCTTCTTTCAGCATGCCACGCAATCTCAACACCGCCTGCGAGCGCAGTTGCGATACCCTGCCCTCGGTCAGTTCCAGTACGGCAGCTATTTCTTTCAGGTTCAAGGCCTGTTCAAATATTAAAGACAATACCAGCTGTTCCCTTTCAGGCAGTTTGCCAATGCATTCGGCCAGGGTGTATTTGAATTCTTCATTTAGCAGGGCCGCTTGCGGGTTGTATTCATCGGTTCCCCCCATCAACCTGTCCAGCTGATTGTTTTCCCGTTCGCCTTCGTCGCTGTCAAATCTGAAGTCTTCGTAATGCACCACATGTACCGTGCCCACATCACTCAACTGTTCGCGGTAGGCGTCTACGGTAATACCCAGCTCTTCAGCAATTTCTTCATCACCAGGTTCATAGCCCAGTTTTTTTTGGGCCTGGGCCATGGCTTTCTGGATTTTGCTGTTTTTGCTGCGCAGGGTGCGGGGCAGCCAGTCTTGCCGGCGCAGCTCATCGGTGATGGCACCCCGTATTCTTGTATTGGCATAGCTGGTAAATTGCGCGGCACCGGTGTTTTCAAAACGCTGGGCAGCATCCAGCAGACCAATCATACCCGCCTGGATCAGATCATCCAGTTCTATATTGGCGGGCAGCCGGGCCATCATTTTAAGGGCAATGCTACGCACCAAGGGTGCGTGTTCGCGCAATATCTGCTCTATAGAGGGTCTTGGTAACGTAGCCTTGCTCATGCACAATGAATGTGGTTGGTATACATTTTGTCATTATTAACGATTTTACTTGCATTCAATAGGCAGAACTAGCCCGGGTTTGGCGGGTAATTGCTGCTTTGGAAAGCGGGTTTATCTGTCATTATGACAGGCAGTCTTGTAATTGTTGTCATAATCCAGCGGTTTCTGTTCACCGGTTCTCTTTCTTTAGTTCTGCTGGTCTGGTTTTTAATGTTTATTTAGTAGTAATATTAATTAAAGATTCGCAAAAGTCTGCCGTTAATCTCAATATCCGAAAACAATCCCCCAACACAAAGACACAGTTTATATTATGGCTAACATTTCCAGCATTGGCGTTGGTTCAGGTTTAGATTTATCTACCTTGCTAGATGGCTTTCGCACCAGCGAAGAATCCGTATTAAGCACAATTACCCAGCGTAAAAGTACCGAAAACGCACGCCTGTCTGCTTATGGCCAACTGTCCAGCGCGGTAGAAAAACTGCAAACTGCCGCCAAGGCGTTTGAAGGTGATACGACTTTTGGGCAGTACACGGCCAGCCAAACCGGTGAGAGCTTTAGCGCCAGTGCCAGCAGCTCTGCGGTGGCGGGCAGTTACCGTATTCAGGTTACGTCTTTGGCGTCTACCCAAACGCTTATTGCCAATGGCGTGGCCGACAAAGCCGCCGCGAACGGCACGGGTGGCGTGGTTAAATTTACACTGAAAAATGGCGAAGTAAAAACCCTGGACCTGACCGGCAAAGGCACTTCTCTTGAAGAGATTGCCAAAGCCATTAATGCCGACAAAGAGCTGGGGCTTAGCGCCAGTATCATGAACGATGGCTCTGAGACCCCTTACCGCTTAATGATTAGCACTACCGCTACCGGAACACAAGCATCCATTAGTGAAATTACCGTGGAGGGTAACGATGGTGCGCTGGGCACGTTGCTAAACAAAGCCAGCATGACCGAGCAGGCTGCGTCTGATGCAATTGTTAAAGTAAACGGGATTAAAGTGACCCAGGCCACCAACAGGCTGGAAAACGTCATCCAGGGCGTTACCCTGAATTTAAGTAAGGTAGACACCGAAGCACAAACGCTAACGGTTACGCGCAACGATGACAAAGCCAAAGAAGCCATTAATGAATTCATTACGGCTTATAACAATGTCCAGAAGTTCATTAAAAGCAGCACGGCTTATACCGAAGGGGCCGGTGGCAGCATATTGAACGGCGACAATACGGCCCGTACGGTACAAACCCGTTTAAGCGGCATCATGAGTTTCCAAAGCAGCAATGGCGGTGCGTTTAAAACGCTGTCCGACCTGGGCATCCGCACCCAGGCCGATGGCACTATTAAGCTGGACGATGCTAAATTCAGCAAAGCCCTGGCAGAAAACCGTGACGACATTGCCAAGCTGTTCCAGGACAAAACCAACGGTATTGCCACGTATACACAAGATATTACCAAGGGTCTGATTAACAGTACCAGCGGTATTGTGACCACGGCCAGCAATGGCGCCAAGACACGCATCGAAGACCTGGATTCGCAATATGAGCGCAAGCAGGCTCAAATTGAAGCCACGATGGAACGCTACCGGGCCCAATTTACCGCGCTGGATTCACTGGTTGCAAAAATGAATGGGACGTCGGCCTATTTAAGCCAGCAATTGTCCATGTGGAATACCAGTGGCAGTAAATAATGATTGATTTTTAAGGGTTTATTTCATATTATGATGAACACTACCAACATGGCTAATGGCCAGAACCCTGTTAAGGCTTATGCAAAAGTAGGTCTTGAAACACAGGTACTTACCGCTTCCCCCGAGGAGCTGATCACCATCATGCTGGAAGCCGTTCAGTCTTGCGTTGTAAAAGCCAGGCTGTATTTCCAGAATGGCGATATTGCCAAACGCGGTGAAAATATTTCAAAGGCCATCAGTATTATCGATTCAGGCCTTATTCCCGGTATAGACGAATCTTCCGGCGAGGCGGCCAGGAACATGATTCTCAGCTTCAGATTAATGTCGCAGCAGTTGTTGTTGGCCAGTGTGAACCAAGAGGCATCACACCTGGATACCGTTGAAAAAATGCTTGATGATATTACCAGTGCCTGGAAAACAGCCACCGCTAATAAGCCCCGTAAATAGGGTTGGTTTACTACTATTAGACCAGAAGATATTGAAATGACTTTTTATCCTTCAGAATGCAATAAGGCTAACCCAGCCAATGCCACGGGACCTTTCCCCCCCGAGTGCAATAGCTGCGTTATAGAAGCCTACCAGCAGCTGGTGAACATTACCCGGCAAATGGAAGAGGCAGCCCGGCAGGAAAACTGGGAAGCCACGCTTTCGCTGGGTCAAAGTTATGTACATGAGGTGGAAGTGCTTCGCAACAAGGCCAATCTTCAGCCCAACAACAAGGCAGAAAAGGAAATCTGCTCGCATTTGTTGCGCCAGGTGCTAATGCATGACGCTGCCGTGCGTGATGCGGTTTCTCCTGAAATGAAACGGCTGTCGCAATTGCTGCACACACGCAGCCAGCAAAAGAAAATGGTCAAGGCTTATTCTGGTATGAAGCTGGCGGGGTAGGCATGGCTTATGTCATCAAGCAGCATAAGCACTCTTCTTGTACAACGACTGGAAACCGCGCTCGGTGTGACGTTATCCGCGCAGGGACACCTGCAATCGGCCCGTAGCCGGCAATCGGTCCTGCCCACCAGCTCGGCCGCACGACCCGAGGCACTTGAAAACGCCACCAAGGCACGTTTGCAAACAGGCAACTTCCAGGCGGTGGCACAAAATGTGCAGGCAACGCTGGGGCATCGTACCGCTTTACAGGGCGCCCAAGTTGGCAATGCAAACAATACAGGCAGCCAGCAGGCAATTGGCCAGGCAGGCAGTAATGCAGCAGAAGCCGCAACCCGCACCCCACTGAAGTCCACCTCCACCCGCTGGAGCAATGCCGCAAAAAGCGTTCTTGCCCTGCTTGAGCATATGCCTAAACAGGCTGCGCCATTAAGCAACCCCAACCAGGCACCCATCATCCCCAAAAATCCCAAAGAGTTATTATCTTATCTGTCGCGCCCGGCTGACAGCGCAGCCACGAGTGGAGCGGGTTTGCAGACAAGCGGCGGGGCTTCGTCAGGCGCTGCGGGTGCAGCAGGTGCCCAGGCAACAAGTGCTGGCACGCCGTTAAAAGAAGAAGCAATACGGGCGCTGGGCTCCAGCCTTTTTGCATCCATCATCCGCGAAACCTTAACCCGTGAAATTACCCGGCCAGGTCTGTCGTATGAGGCCACGATATGGCGCCTTTTACGCAGCAACGGTAATTTAAAAGAGCTGGCCAATCACCCCAAGGCGCTGTTGTTAAAAGAACAACAGGCAGAGCAGCAAATCAACCGGCATATCTCCCTGTTCCCGGCCCTTACCCAGGGCAAGGCAGAAGCCGCCCCTCCTGCGCTATCCGGTCCTTTGGCCAGCCTGGTCCAGCAGCAGCTGGAAATGCACCATCAACAACGTATTGTATGGCAGGGTGAAGCCTGGCAAGGGGCTGCCATGAGCTGGGAAATCCAGAAAGACAACCCACAAGCCTTTGCCGCCCAGCAACCGGCCAACCGGCCCGAAGAAGAAAAAAATGATGCCGGTAGTGAAGCGACACACCAGGATAAGGGCGAAGCCCATACCCCTTGGTCAACCACCTTAACGTTAAGTTTGCCCCAGCTTGGAAAAATCCGCATCATGGTGCAGATTATTGACAATCACGTGCAGGCGCAATATCAGGTTATTGACAACCCCAAACTGAAAGACAATCAAAGTACCACATCCCTGCTGTTGCAGCACATGCCCGAATTTACCCGCCGTTTGCAGGCACTGGGCCTGGAAACCCATTCATTTGAGGTATTCACCGACCCGAGTCAATCGCAGTCTGTGATTGAGCAAAAAGAGGAAGCGTGATGAATAAGCCAGGCATACCTGAAACACGTAAAACGGCCGTCACCCTGGCTTACCATGCCACCGACCCGGCACCCAAGGTGGTTGCCAAGGGCATGGGGAATATTGCACAAAGCATTATCGAGCTGGCCAAACAGCACAATATACCCGTACATGAATCACCGGAACTGGTGGCCATGCTGATGCAAGTGGACCTGGACCAGCAAATCCCGCCCGAGCTGTATACCGTCGTGGCTGAGTTGTTGGCATGGATTTATTCACTGGAAGCGGCGCAGGAAAGGTAAATCCACCCCGGTGCTTCACCCCCCCTTGCGCAGGAGGAGCATTGAATTATATCGCCATGCTGGCAATGGTCTGGTAAGCCTGAACCAGTTTATTCCTGACCTGGATCGCACTTTGGAAGCCAATGCTGGCCTTTTGCATGTCTATCATGACATCGTTCAACGATATCCCCGGTTTGCCCATGATGAATTGTTCGGCCTGGGTGTTGGCGGCTTGTTGCGTTGCCGAGATGCTTTTGATGGCGGCATCCAGTTCACTGGCAAAAGAGGCTTTGGTAACACCTGCGGCGGGTGCGTTTAAGGGCTGCATGCTGCCCAATTGCAGGGAAACCTTACCGGCTTTTGCGTCATTGGCCATTGCTTTCATTTGTTGCTGCAATGAATTCATGCCTGAAATGGCTAATGGCGAGATGGCTTGCATAGAAATATCCTGACGTAACACTAAGTGGCAAATAAAACGAATATGCCACATATTACCCCCAGCCCTTTTGTTTCAATAGCCCGAATAAGCCAAAAAACCCCGCTTTAACGCCTGATTGCTTTACACCCGGACAGGTGATAATACCTGTCTGAAAAAGTTTAACTGGATAATTGTCTTTTGTTGTTTCCCATGGTCATTATTGAATTCACAGCATTAACTGCCTTACGGTTTACAGGAAGACCGGCATGAGCGGACTGGATAAGCTTGCTGCCCGCTTCCCTATTGTGGAACGCCTGCTGGTGTTACCGCGCCCGGTATTAATGGGTGCTGCCGCCGGCCTGGTGGCGTTAATCATTGTCAGCCTGCTGTGGATGCGTGGGCCCGACTACAAGGTACTGTTTTCCAACCTGCAAGACAAGGACGGTGGCGCGATTGTATCCGCGCTTGAAAAACTGAACGTACCTTACCAGTTCAATGAAAACGGTTCTGCCATTCTGGTGCCTGCCGACAAAGTGCATGAAACCCGCATGATGCTGGCCGAACAGGGCCTGCCGCAAGGCGGTGGCGTTGGTTTTGAACTCATGGACAACCCCCAGTTCGGGGCCAGCCAGTTTGCCGAACAGGTTACCTACCAGCGCGCGGTTGAAGGCGAGCTGGCCCGTTCTATTGAAGCCATGAATTCGGTGGAAACCGCCCGGGTTCACCTGGCCATTCCCAAGCAAACCCTGTTTGTCCGTGACCGGAAACTGCCCACCGCCTCGGTCCTGGTCACCCTTAGCCCCGGTCGCAGCCTGGGTGACGGGCAAATTGCCGCCATTGCCTGGCTGGTGGCCTCCAGCGTTCCGGGCCTGACGGCCGAAAATGTTTCTATTGTTGATCAAAGCGGTCGCCTGCTGTCATCCAGTGCCGGGCTTGAGGGCATTGGCGCCAACCAGGCACACCTTAAATTTACCGATGAACTGGAACAGCGCTTGACGGCACGCATTATTTCCATCTTGGTACCGGTAGTGGGCCGTGGCAATGTGCATGCCCAGGTAAGTGCCAGCCTGGATTTTGCCCAGCGCGAACAAACCTCCGAGGTGTTTCGCCCCAACCAGAAACCCGATGAAGCTGCCATTCGCAGCGAGCAAACCAACCGCACGGCCCAGTCCGGCATTGGCCAGCCCATGGGCATTCCGGGTGCCCTGTCCAACGAGCCCCCTGCACCACCGGTTGCCCCCATTGAAAACCCGCCAGGCACCAATGCCACGGCAGCTACCGCCACCACGGTGCAGAACCCGGCCAGCCAAACCAATAACGCCACCATCAACTACGAAGTTGACCGCACCATCAGTCACGTCAAGGATTCAGTCGGCACCATTAAACGGCTTTCCGTTGCCGTGGTGGTTAATTTCCGCGAAAACGAAAACGGTGAAGCCACTCCCCTGCCCGAAGACACCATGCAGCAAATCAATGCCCTGGTCAGGGAAGCCGTGGGCTTTTCCGAAGCGCGCGGTGACAGCCTGAATGTGGTCAATAGCGAGTTCACGACCTCAGAACCGCACATGCCGGTGTGGCAAGACCCGCAAATACATGCCCTGGCCAAAACCCTGGGACAATACCTGTTGCTGTTTATCGCCGTCATGCTGATCTGGCTGAAGGCATTCAAACCGCTTATCCGCTCATTGGAAGAACGTAAAAACATGGAGCTGGCTGAGAAAAAACAGGCTGCCTTGCAACAGGCTGAAGCCGAACGCAAAGCCCAGTCCGAAATCCCTGTCAAGCATGATCACTACGAAGACAATCTTAAAGTGGTCATGAAAATTGCAACCGAAGACCCACGTGCCGTGGCAATGGTACTTAGATCCTGGATAAATCAAAACGATGATGACAGCAGAAAATAAAATGGAACGTTGTGCGATCCTGTTGATGTCCATTGGCGAAGAAGCCGCGGCTGAGGTACTGCGCCACATGGGTGCCCACGAGGTTCAGGAGCTGGGCGCCGCCATGATTGGCATGAGAAACATGACGCGCAACAGCGTGAATCAGGTGCTGGAACAGTTCCGCAAGGATGCCGACCAGTTCTTGTCGGTCAACCTGGGCTCCGAGGAATATATCCGCGCCATTCTGAACAAGGCCCTGGGTGCCGATCGGGCCGCAGGCATTCTGGAAGACATTCTTGACCTGACCAAGCAGGAAAACGGCATTGAAGCCCTTAACCAGCTTGAACCGGCCAATATTGCCGAACTGATTGCCGGTGAACACCCGCAGATTATCGCCACGATTCTGGTTCACCTGGATCGCGATTTGGCGGCCGATACCCTGGCACTGCTGACCGAACGGGTACGCAACGATGTGATTATCCGTATCGCCACCTTTGGCGGGGTACAGCCAACCGCGCTGCGCGAACTGACCGATGTACTCAACAGCGTGCTTTCCGGTCAAACCGCCAAACGCAGCAAAATGGGTGGTGTTCGTGCTGCGGCCGAGATCCTCAACACCATGAATGCCGGCCTGGAAACCTCCATGATTACGCACTTGCAAGAGCGTGACGCCGAGCTGGCACAACGCGTTCAGGAAGAAATGTTCACCTTCGAGAACCTGGCCGATCTGGATGATATTACCCTGCAAACCATTATGGCCGAAATTACCGACAATAATATGCTGGTACTGGCCCTGAAAGGCGCCAGTGAGGAAGTTCGTGAGCGCTTCTTCAAGAATATGTCCAACCGTGCGGCACAAATGCTGCGTGACGAGATACAGGATATGAACCGCGTCCGTGCATCGGTGGTTCAGGCCGAACAGCGTGCGATTATCGGTATTGCCCGCCGTCTTGCCGACACGGGCCAGATTTCACTAAGCAAAACCTCTGACGATGATTACGTCTAAGCCCAAACACCTTTCTGATACCCTGGTGCTTGCCGATCCGGTTTTCAAGAAAAATGCGGAACAGCCGCCTATGGACGGCAGCGGCTGGTCACCCTGGAAAATGGAGACGATTGTTGACCCTGAAACGCTTAGAAAGCAGCAGGCGCAACAACAGGCCGAGCCCGACCCGGAACTGGTACGCCAGCAGCAGCTTGAACAAGAGCGCAGAAACACCCTGCAAAAAGCCCAGGAACAGGGCTATGCCACCGGTCACGCCGAAGGATTGGCCGCCGGCAACAAGGAAGGTTACGATGCCGGCTATGAACAGGGCTATACCGAAGGACTGGCAGCGGCTGCCAAATTGACCGCTTCCCAGCAGGCCCGTTTGCTGGCCCTGGCCGAACAGGCCCAACAGCAATATGCCAGCCTGGATGCCAGCATGGGCCAGGCGCTTATTGAACTGGCCACCACCATTGCCCGCCATGTGATTGGGCAAGAGCTGAAACAGCACCCCGAACATTTAATCCCCTTGATCAGGCAAGCCATTACCCAGCCACCGGGCGTGACCCAGGCCATGGAAGTGCAGCTTAACCCCGAGGATTACGAACTGATTGAAAAAAGCGGTCAGCTGCCCCTGCCCGACCATATTCGCCTGAAAGCAGACCCCGGCATTGAACCGGGCGGCTGGTATGTGCAAACCGCCTACGGCGAGATTGATGCCACCTTGCAAACCCGCTGGACACAGGCACTGGCCAGCCTTGGCCTGCCAACCAACCCGGAAAAACAGGAGTAAGCCGTGAACACGCCCACCCCTGCCAAAGCCCCCGTCATTTCTGGTGTTGCCGCCTGGCAAGACCAGCTTAAGCGTGCCGCCAGCCGGGTTGAGGTCAGTCCGCTCCAAACCAGTTCCGGACGCATTATCCGTGCCACCGGCATGGTGCTGGAAGCCAGTGGGCTGGCCTTGCCATTGGGGGCCGCCTGCCGTATTCAAATGGTGGGCAACCAATGGGTCGAGGCCGAAGTGGTGGGTTTTCAGGGGCACACCCTGTTTTTGATGCCTTATGGCAATATTTCCGGCCTGCCGCCCAATGCCCGGGTGGAAGCCGCTGAAGCCCCGTTACCTCCGCGGGTTCCCTTGCAGGCGGATGATGATGCCTATGCCAATTTAAGCAACCAGGGCGGTCACACCCTGCCGGTCGGTTTTTCTTTGCTGGGCCGGGTGGTGGATGGCGCCGGCAAACCGCTGGACGGCCTTGGCCCATTTGAAAATGCCTGGTCGGCACCATTGGCCGCCACGTATATTAATCCACTTGACCGGGCGCCCATTGACACCCCGCTGGACGTCGGCGTGCGCGCCATTAACAGCATGCTAACCGTTGGCCGAGGCCAACGTATGGGGCTGTTTGCCGGCTCCGGGGTAGGTAAATCGGTTTTGCTGGGCATGATGGCCCGCTATACCAAGGCCGATGTGATTGTGGTGGGCCTGATTGGTGAACGTGGCCGGGAAGTGAAAGAATTTATTGAACAAAACCTGGGTGCCGACGGCATGCACCGCTCGGTGGTGGTCGCGGCACCAGCAGATGTATCACCCTTATTGCGCATCCAGGGGTGTGTGTATGCCACCCGGCTGGCTGAGTTTTTCCGGGATCAGGGCAAACATGTCTTGCTGATTATGGATTCCTTAACCCGTTATGCCATGGCCTTGCGTGAAATTGCCCTGGCCATTGGCGAGCCCCCGGCCACCAAAGGTTATCCGCCATCGGTTTTTGCCCGCCTGCCAGCCCTGGTGGAACGGGCCGGCAATGGTAAAAATGTGAATGGAAAAACCACAGGCTCAATTACCGCCTTTTATACCGTCCTTACCGAAGGCGATGACCAGCAGGATCCGATTGCCGACTCTTCACGCGCCATTCTGGACGGCCATGTGGTGCTGTCCCGTTCGCTGGCCGAAACCGGGCATTATCCGGCCATTGATATTGAAGCCTCCATTTCCCGGGTAATGACGGCCGTGGTCAGCAAGGAACATATGCTAATGGCCCGCAAGTTCAAGCAAATGTATTCCATGTACCAGCGCAACCGGGACTTGCTGGCCGTGGGCGCCTATAAAAAAGGCAATGACCCTGAAATTGACACCGCCATCGACCGCTACCCTTTCCTGCGCAAGTTCCTGATGCAGGATATTGATGAAAAGGTTGATATGGAACAAGCGACACGGGAACTTGGCCGTCTGTTTGCAGGACTGACCTTATGAGCCATAATAGCGATTCTTTTGAGACCCTGCATGGACTGGCCGTTCAGAAAATGGACGATCGGGCGCGTGTGGTGGCACAAACCGAAGCCAATATTACCCAGTCCACCAAACAGCTTGAAATGCTTGAGCAATACCGGCTGGATTATATTGCCCGGCTTCAGAACCGCCTGCAGGAAGGCATGAGCTCGGCTCAATGCGTGAATTTCCAGAAGTTCATTTCAACCCTGGAAGAAGCGCTGGGGCAACAACGGGTCATTATTGCGCAGCTTGAAAAACAGGTTGAAAAAGAACGGGAAGCCTGGTTTGAGGCCCGTCGTGAGGTAAACTCCATGCAGGCACTGATAGACCGCAAAAAACAGGAACAGTTGAAAATTGCCAACCGGCAAGAACAGAAAATGAACGACGAGTTTGCCGCACGTGCTTATTTAGCCAGCAGGCGGCAACAGTCAGGTGGTTAACATTTATGGGTATGAGAATGACAACAATCAGTAATAGCCTGGGCACCGGCAAGCTCCTGAAAACGGAAGGGGCTGACAACCATCAGGCGTCCGGCGCCAATAATACCTTTTCAGGCATTCTGGCCATGCAGGCCCCTGCCGCGTCGCAAAGCAAGCCCGCTTCCCCACCGGCAAACACGCAAGGCAATACCCAAAACAGCCAAAGCATCAACCGTACCGCCAGTCAAAACAAGCCGGCTTCAGGCAAGGCCGACAATGGCAAGGCCACCAATCACACGGAAAACACAAGTTCACCCGATAACGAGACAAGCCAGACAGATCAGGTAGCCGCCAGCGACAATACCGCCGATACGGAAAACCGGACAAGGCCGGAACAGGCCCCGGATGCCGCGCCAATCACGAATGAAGTATTGCCAGTCAATGTGCTGGCGGAACACGCCTTTTTTCAGCAAGGCTCCCCTGGGGCAGATGCCCTGACAGGCGACAAGGGCGGCATGCCATCGCTTGAAAATACCCTGTTAAGCCAGCTGATCGAACCTCAAAGAAACCTGGCCAGTCGCCTGTCCGGTAAAAATCCGTTTAACGCCCCCCTGGAAACACAAGCCACCTCGGGCGCTTTGGCACAGTTTGTTAAAAACAAGTTGGCCGGTTCCGGGCAAGAGCAGGCCGATACCTTGCGCAATACTGAAAATACCCGGCTTGACGCTGAACAGCTGGCTGCGCTCGACAAACACAATCTGGCTGGCCGGGTCGTCAACCTGAATGCCACCAAAGAGGCCACCGATCAAGTGCGCGATACCCTGTTTGGCCGCCTGTCCCCCGATACCGTCACCGCCGACCCAACCGACCCTCGAAACCCGGGTTTTAAAACCACCCCCCAACCATTGCTCAACCAGGCTGTAAATACCCTGTCTGAAGCTGCTGCCGCCAATATCAACGCCAATGCAAGCCAGGCCATTAGCGCCACGGCGGCCAACACGCCGGCGCAGGCTCCCGCCAGCCCGCTTATTTCCATTGGCACCTCTTTTTACCATCCGGGCTGGTCTCAGGCCATGGCCCAGCAACTGGCTACCCAGGCCAGCCTGTTTTTCAGGCAGCAGGCCAATGGTACGCACATTGCCCAAATGCGACTGGATCCACCCGAGCTGGGCCCTATTAAAGTGTCCATCAGCATCCAGGATGGCGTGGCCCAGGCCGCTTTTGTGGCCAGCAACGCCGCGGTTCGCCAGGCACTGGAAAATTCACTGGCCGATTTGCACCAGGCCCTGCAGGAAAAAGGGCTTTCCCTGGGACAGGCCCATGTCGACCAGCAAGACCGGCAGGACAGTTTCTTCATGGAAGACAATAAGACGGCAGGTGCCACCAGGCACCTTGAAGGCGGCACCGGCATCCTGTCTGATGCTGGCGAATCCGTAACCACGCAACCACGCCAACATGACGGACTGATCAAGACATTTGCCTGATTGGTTCATTTGCCTGGTAAAATCTGACGGCCAAGCCTTGGCCCGATTTTGGCATAATCCGTCAAATGGTCTATAAAGGGAGAAAACCCCCTTTATTCCAGGCAATGGCTTGATGATTTATGGGCGATAATATACGCTGATCCTGGTGTTATTTTAGATTTGGTAATGGCCTTTCATGAGCAAAGAGACAAATAATTCAAGCCCGAAGTCGGGTTCTTTTTTCAAGACATTCATCATCATCATTCTATGCCTTGGCATAGGGGGTGCAGCCATGTGGTATTACATGGGCAAAATGATGCCCGTCCAGCCAACACAAGGCCAGCAGGTTGCTCAGCCTGTTGCCGCCCCGCACGTTCCCATGGTTAGTAGCAGCCCCATTTTCCTGGAACTGGATCCGTTTACCGTCACCCTTAACCGCAACGGGTTTTCACGGGTGCTGTATGTGGGCTTTACCCTGCGCTTTGAAGACCAGGCCAGCATGGAGCGGGTAACCAAGTATCTGCCTGAAGCCCGCAGTCGCATCCTCATCGAGCTGTCTTCCCTGAACCCTGAAACCATTCATGACAAAGCAACTCCCGACCAGATTAAAGAGGCGGTCAAACGTGTATTGCTGCCCGCCTTCTATCCAGAGGCGTATACTCAGCACATTACCGATGTATTGTTTACCAATTTTGTTGTGCAATAAAAATGGCTTATGATACGTTTTTATCTCAAAACGAGGTAGATTCCCTTTTTGCAGAAATAGAAGGTACACCAACGCCCAAGATCGAGGTTGAAGAGCCGGTGTACCCCGATGGCGTTCGCCCTTATGACCTGTCGTCACCTGAACGGGTCATTCGCAAGCGAATGCAAACCTTCGAGCTGATTAATGAACGATTTGCCCGCAACCTGCGGGCCGTTTTGCTTAGTTTCATGCGACGCAATGCCGATATTTCGGTATTGCCCATTAAAATCCAGACATTTGCCGAATTTGAACGCAATCTGCCCGTGCCCAGCAACCTGAACATGGTCAGGCTCGAACCCCTGCGCGGCCTGTCCCTGTTCTGCTTTGACCCCACCCTGGTTTTCCTGATTATCGAAACCCTGTTTGGTGGACAGATAAAACAAAACACCCGGGTGGAAGGCCGCGACTTCACCGCGACCGAACAACGCATCATTCATCGTCTGCTCATGCATACCCTGGAAAGCTATGTGCATGCATGGAAGCCGGTTTATCCCATCAAATACCACTACTTGCGCTCTGAAATGCACACCAAGTTTGCCAATATTGCCAGTGGCAACGAAGTCGTGGTGGTTACCCCCATTCGCATCGAATTTGGCACCATTGGTGGTTTGCTGAATGTCTGCCTGCCCTATTCCATGATCGAACCCCTGAAGGACTTGTTAACCGAGCCTTTTCAGGATGAGAGCGTCAAGGGTAATGAAAACAAATGGCTGCGCCAGCTGTCGGGCCAGGTACCCGAGACCGAAGTAGAGCTGGTGGCCAACTTCACCACTGCCGAATGTACGCTGGAACAATTAATGGCACTGAAAGAAGGCAGCGTTTTGCCCATCAGGTTGCCCACCGAGATAGAAGCCACTGTTGATGGCATTCCGGTTATCAGTGCCAAATACGGCACCTATAACAAACACTATGCACTAAGCGTGATCAAGCGTCTTGAACTGCCAACTTTTGACACACCCGAAGAACCCAAAGTGGTAATTGAAGACACGACCACCATTGATGATGAAATTTTACTTGATGATCATGAGCTGAGCGCTGCTCCTCTTAACGCTGAAAAACCTATTTAAACTGAAAAAACCATGAGCAATACTACTCCACCTGATGATATTAACCAGGACGACCTGGCCAGTGAATGGGAAAAAGCCATGGCCGAACAGGCCAGTGCAACGGCAAGCCAAACACACGACTCCATTTTCGAGTCGTTTGATCCTGCCCCACCAGCCGAAGAAATCCACCCCGATTTTTCATTTATCAAGGATATTCCGGTTCAGCTTAGCGTTGAATTGGGCCGTGCCCGTTTGCCCATCAAGGACATTCTGAAACTGGGGCAGGGTTCGGTGGTTGAGCTTAGCGCCCAGGCCGGCGAACCCATGGACGTCCTGATCAACGGCATGCTTATTGCCCAAGGTGAAATTGTAAGCGTGAACGGCAATTATGGCGTTCGTCTAACCGATATCATCACTCCGGCAGAACGTCTGAACCGCCTGAACCGCCCTTTCAACCGCCGTTAAACTGCGGTTAGCCAGAATTAAGGGATAACGATGGATCAACTGGCCATTATCCGGGTTTTTGCCGCGCTTGGGCTGGTACTGTTCTGTATTATCCTGTTTGGCATGGTGGCCCGCAAAACCGGGCTCTTGGGAAAAATAAGACGAAATTCCGCCTTGCCGGTTATTTCCCGCACACCGTTGGGACCACGAACAGAGGTGGTGGTGGTGCAAGCCGGTAACGAGCAACTGGTGCTGGGTGTGACTGCCCAGCAAATCAATCTGTTGCATAAGATGCCAGCCCCTGAAACCCCACCTGAAAACGAGACGCATGACAGCGATACGACTGGCCATTCATCATCCGCCAAAGTGCCAGCCACGTCCGCTTCCCCTGAAGGAAAAATGACTTTTCGTGATACCCTGAAGCGGCATTTACCCATTAAAATGCTGCTGGTTTGCCTGTTGCCCGCCTTATTGTTAATGGCCGATCCGGCATTTGCCCAGGTGGCCATGCCGGCCTTAACCAGCGCCAGCAACCCCGACGGCTCGCAAACCTATTCACTTAGCATGCAAACCCTGCTTTTGCTAACCGGCTTAAGCTTTTTGCCTGCCGTCATTTTAATGATGACCGGTTTTACCCGCATCGTGATTGTGCTGGGTTTGTTGCGCAATGCACTGGGCACCGGTGCTTCCCCGCCCAATAGTGTGATTATCGGGCTATCCCTGTTCCTGACTTTTTTTGTGATGTCACCGGTGCTGGACCAGATTGCCGAAGATGCCTATGCTCCCCTGAATGCCGGCCAGATTACCTTTGAGCAGGCTGTTGAACGGGCCTCCCGCCCCATCCATGCCTTCATGATTGGACAAACCCGGGAAAGCGATCTGGCGCTGTTTGCCGATATGGCCAATATTAATGAATTTGAAAGTCCCGAAGCCGTACCGATGCGTATTTTAATTCCGGCCTTCGTGACCAGTGAACTGAAAACCGCTTTCCAGATCGGATTTACGATTTTCATCCCGTTTTTGATTATCGACCTGGTGATTGCCAGCGTCTTGATGTCTTTGGGTATGATGATGGTGCCACCGGTTACTATTTCCCTGCCGTTCAAACTCATGCTGTTTGTATTGGCTGATGGCTGGCATTTGCTGTTGGGCTCCCTGGCGCGCAGCTTTTACCAATAATCACGGCCCGTACCTGTTTACAAGGAATTTGCATGACTTCAGAATCCATCATGTCAATGACGTATATCGCCTTACGTCTGGCTTTTTCGCTGGCAGCCCCCCTGCTGATTACCACGCTGGTGGTGGGTCTGGTTATTGCCATTTTCCAGGCGGCAACGCAAATCAACGAAATGACGCTGTCTTTCATTCCCAAAATTCTGGCCGTAGGTGCTGTCCTGGTGCTATTGGGGCCCTGGATGATCGGTTCGCTTACTGATTACATTCGCGAACTGTTTGTGTCCATCCCCAACCTGGCACAATAAACCGGCCTGGCTTGCCAAAAGCGGTTTGCCTGTTTCTTTATGATTACCTTCACACTGGATCAACTGTACACCTGGATTGGCCTGTTCCTGTGGCCCATGTGTCGCATTGCGGCCTTTGTGGGCAGCTCGCCCGTACTGGGTGAATCTACCGTTCCCGTGATGGTCAAAATTGGCATTTCGGTTATTTTAACGGTGGCCATTTCACCGTTTATCGGCCCTTTTGAAACCATCCCGCCCGATTCCTGGGCTGCCATGATCATGATGGCCAAACAAATTGTGATTGGCATGGCCATGGGTTTTAGCATGCGTATTGTATTTGCCGCGGTGAATATGGCCGGTGAATTGATCGGCCTGCAAATGGGCCTTTCTTTTGCGTCATTTTTTGATCCGGCCAACGGTGGCAATACCAGCGTCATGTCACGTCTGCTCAATGCCCTGGCCATGCTTATTTTTATTGCCGGCAACGGGCATCTTATTTTAATTTCAGGCCTGGCACGGTCTTTTGAAATTCTTCCCATCAGCGATGCCACCCTTCAATTGAATGGTATTGGTTTGCTGATCGAATGGAGCGCACAAATTTTTATTGCAGGAATGCTGATTGCCATCCCCCTGATTATTTCCCTGCTCACGATTAACCTGGCCATGGGTATTCTTAACCGAACCGCGCAACAGTTCTCAGTGTTTGCCGTGGGTTTTCCCATCACGCTCACTTTCAGCATGATGCTGTTAATGACCGTTTTACCCTATCTGAATCAATTCCTTGAAGTGTTTTTCTTCAATGGGTTTGAACAGATGGGGCGTATCATGAATGGGTTTTAATTAAAAAGAAACCCAGTCATCTTCTTTTTTATGGAGCTTGAACGGTGAACGCAAGTTTTTATCGGGCCTTTCGGTCAACAAAGGCACGTCTTGCTCACCAAATTCCATACGCTGGTTCCAGGCCTCCTGCAATGACAACGATGGCGTCTCTTTATTGACGGCAATCCGTGCAGGAGATGAGTTTTTAACACTGGTTTTCTGGGACTGATAAATTGCCTCATCCACAAATGAGCGATGTCCTTTGGTCACAAACAGCGACATCGTATTCATGGCCTCATCAATTTTCTCATTAAGGAATTGCGTTGAGGCAGCCAGGCGATCAACCAGTTGCGAGTTCTGATGAGTAACGTTATCCATCTGGATCACGGCACGGTTGATCTGGTCAATCCCACTGGCCTGTTCTTCGGTCGCGGAAGAGATCTCTCCCATGATGGTGGTGACTTCCGAAATGGATGTCACGATATTTCTCATGGTTTCACCGGCCTGGCCAACCAGTTTGGCACCATCGCCGACTTTGTCTACCGACGCATCAATCAACAGCTTGATTTCCTTGGCGGCTTCGGCACTGCGCTGGGAAAGCGCACGCACTTCAGACGCAACCACGGCAAAGCCATTGCCCTGCTCACCGGCACGTGCCGCCTCAACCGCGGCATTAATGGCCAGAATGTTGGTTTGAAAAGCAATGCTGTCAATCATGCTGACAATATCGGCAATCTTGTTGGAGCCCACGGAGATTTCTTCCATGGTGCTAACCACTTTTCGCATGACTTCGCCTCCCTCTTCCGCCACATGCGAAGCCTGAACCGCCAGTTGATTGGCCTGACGGGCGTTTTCAGCATTCTGCTTAACGGTACTGGAAAGCTCTTCCATGCTGGCTGCGGTTTCTTGCAAAGCAGCCGATTGCTGCTCGGTACGCGCACTTAAATTCAGATTGTCCTCACCCAGCTTGTCACCGTTTTCATTAATGACATTCAGGTTATCACGCACTTGGTCGACAATACTGCCCAGTTTGTCCTGCATGTCCACCAGACCACGCATGATGCGAGCCACTTCATTGTTGCCAACCACCTGGATGTTCTGGTTAAGTTCACCCCTGGCCATGCGGCTGAAGTAATCTTCCACACGGGCAAACGGCTTGACAATCACCGCGGTTAACAGGCGATGCACGAAGAAAGCAAATAACAGGGTCAGCAAGGCAATCACCGCGGATGTCAATATCACATAGCGGGTATTTTCTTCGGATTGCTCAAGCAGCTTTGTGTTTTTCAGGGCCACATCGGCCGGGGCATACTCTGCAAGCGCCTGGCTTAATGTCTGGATAGAAGTGGTGCTTTGGAAATTGCTGACAACAGCCATTGCCAGCACGGCAAAAGTACCCAAAATAATAATGGCCACCAAAATGCGCAGGCTTGATTTAATTTGTATTGCAGAAAAATTCATGGTACCAACTCCAATATCAACCTAAAGTCTTGAACAGACTAAGACCCTGAATTTTCTTGAACGCCAGGGATGCAGCCTCAAGCGCCATACCACGCATGGCCAGTTCGGTACTTGCTTCATAAAAGTCAACATCTTCAATGGCTGAAATTTCAGCTCTGAAATCAAGTCTGCGCTGTTCACCGCTGATGTTCAGCGACTCGATTTCATTCATTCGTGTACCAATTGAGGCACGGGTGGTCAGCACCGTATTGTAGTTGGCCTCAATTTTTTGAATGGCCGACGACATCACATTGCTCAACCGGGCGGCCGCTTGCGGATCGGTGCTGGTCGGTGTGTTAAGGGCGGCAGCCAGCTCATCAAGGGTGTTGAAGATATTGATATCTTCATTCTGGGCATAATTGACGCTGAATGTATCACCTTCGGCAGGCGTGCCGGAAAAGACAACATCCACACCACCGGGCAATACCAGTCGTGCCTGGCTGGCATCATAAACATTTGGCCCATCCGTACCCAGTACCACGCCATCGGCATTACGCGTTTCAACCGTATAGCTTAGCGGTGTGCCACCGAAAACAATACTGAAATTGTTGCCGACATTGGCGCCCTTCGGATCGTTGATATTGGGCGCACTGATATGCCCGGTACCGGTATTGGTGCGGGCGGCCGATGTCAAATAGCTGTTCTCGCCGGAAACGGCCCGGGTAAATACCGCATAGCCGGTATCGGCCGAACTCAACTGACGCGAAGTACTGACCTGGATCGCCCGGTTGCCCAGATCACCCTGCCAGTTGATTTTGCCGTTGGCATCAGGTGCAAAAGCGGCACGGTCCGACTGGTTGCCGGAAAAAATATATTGTCCGTTACCATCGGTGCTATTGGCCAGACCCAGCACCTGGTTGCGCAGGCTGTTCACCACCTCGGACAGCGTGGCCCGATCGGCATCGGCCATGGTGCCATTGCCCGCTTCCACAATTCTTGTCTTGATGGCAACCAATGTGGTGGCGACTTCGCTCAGGATACTTTCTTCAAAAGCCAGGTTCTGGGTGGCAATGCTGCGGTTCTCGGCAAAACGGTCATTAATGGCCATATTGTTGGACAAGTTCAATGCTCGGGCCGCTCCCAGAGGATCATCTTTGGGAGAAACAATTTTCTTGCCGGTTCCGATTTGCGTAAAAATATCCAGTTGCCGGGCTTGCTGGGTATTGATGGTGTTTAATCCTGTTTTATAAAACTGGCTGGTACTTATGCGCATGCCTAAACCCCTACTTCAAAGATAAAATGGTGTCCATCAGCACTGTGCTGACTTCGATGATACGCGAAGCGGCCAGGAACATTTCCTGGGCAGTTTCAAGCTTGATGTACTCTTCATTCAGGTTAACCCCTGACAAAGCCTGTTGTGCCGCATAGCTTTGTTTGGTCAGGGCATTCTGGGAGGCAATCATGAATTCGTTTTGCTGGGCCTGAACGCCGACCCGGTTGACGATTTGTGAAAAACTTTCATTAAAGGTTTTCGTGCCACCCAACACTTTTTTGCTTTGCAGCTTTGCCATCTCCAGGGCATTATTGCCGTTGGCCACGCCACCTTCGGCATCGGCGGCGGCAAACTGGTCACCATTGGTAATGGCCACACTGATTTGTACCGAACTGTTGGCAACCGCAGACAAGGTCCAGCGATCACCGGCCGACGGAACACCACCTTCCATTTTCAATTGCATGCCGTCAACCGCAACGCCCTCAAGCGTGGCACCGGTATGAATAATGTGGTTGTCGCTTTCGCGGGTAACCGTGTAAGTATTGCCATCAAAATAAATGGCGTAATCGGAAGCCTGTATTTTACCTGCGGCATCAGGTTGGAAAGTGGCCGTGAGTTTTACATTACCCACGTTTTGGGAATTGGCGATGGCCACCGGAGCCGGTACATTGAAAATTGCCTGACCGGGCTCACCTTTCAAGTCCAGGCCCTTGGCATTGGCCTCGTTCATGGACAGGGCAAACGCAGTGGCAAGCTGGCCTACTTCACGCTGTTCAACTTCCAGGCTTTCGCGACGGTATTTCAATAGACCACCCAGCGAACCGCCGGTTACTTTGGTTTCGTCCAGCTCAACCTTAACGACTTCACCCTGTTTACCCACCGGAATGGTGGCATACACCACGGTATTTTTGGGGTTTTCTGCCGATGGTCCGGTTGTTAAGGGATAAATTTTATTTTGACTCAGCAACTGCTGGCCATTTCCCACTGAAATACTGACCTGGTTGTCGTGCTCAACCACTTTGACATTCACAATCTGGTTGAGTTGTGCTATTTCATAATCACGCTGGTCGAGCAGGTCATTGGGTTCATGATGAGGATTCGCCCCCTTGGCCTGCACAATTTGCTGGTTCAATTCGGAAATGCGGCTAAGGTGGGCATTAATGGAAATAACCGAGTTGTCAATCTGATTATTGATTTCACCACGCTGCTGATCAAGGAACTGCCCCAGTTCATTGAATTGGGTTACGACGGTTTGGGTACGGCCCAACAGTTCCTGGCGGGAAGCCGGATCGGCCGGGTTACTGGCCACGGCATTGACACCGTCAAAAAACGACTGGATGGCTGGCCCGATACCCACCGTGCGATCTGCCAGCACATTATTGAGTTGCGCAATCTGGCCACCATAGGCGGCCAGCAATGCCCCCTTGCTTTCATTGTTAACAAGTTGACTGTTCAGAAAAGAGTCATAAGCACGACGAACGGTATCCACCGCAACACCACGGCCCAAAAAACCGTTACCCGTTGAGGAAGCGCCTGCCGTTGAGATCAGGGTTTCCTGCCGGACATAACCGGGGGTATTATAGTTGCTGATATTATGGCTGGTTGTTGTCAGGCGAGCCTGCGCCGTATTCAGGGCGGTTAACCCAAGTTTGGCCAAATTCATAATTTTCCGTCAATAAATATTACTTGTCTTTCTGTTGGTTAACGGCAGAAAAATCCAATTGTTTAGCCAAGGCACCAAAAAAAGCGCGCTGACCAGCTTAAATGGTGGAAATCCGGTTTTTATCAAGGGACGCGGTATTGGACGCCAACGAACGGTCTTCAAAATACCCCATAATATTGATCAGTTTGCTGGCATATTTGGGGTCTGTGGCATAACCGGCTTTCTGGATCTGCCGGGCCGCTTCATGGGCATTTTCTGCCGTCAATACATGCTTATAGCGCTCGTTCTGGCTAATCAGGCGGGCATAATCGGCAAACGACTCTTCATAAGAATCATAGGCCCTGAAAGGCTGTTTCATTTTTTTTGCCATCCCATTGACATATTCGGTAGTCATTACATTAACCACTTTACCCTTCCAGCCTCCGGTTGCCTTGATCCCAAACAGGTTATAACTGGTCTGTCCATTTTCATGCAGAATTTCGCGGCGTCCCCAACCTGACTCAAGCGCGGCCTGACTTAAAATCAGTGAAGCGGGAATCCCGGTACTGGCCGATGCCGCACTGGCAGCAGGACCCATTTTCTCAACAAAGCTGCTGATGCGTTCCGGTGCATCATCCGCGACACCAATCACCGAAGCCACGTTTTTTGCAAAAATGCGCACCCGATTACCCAAAGAAGAAATCAGTTCGCCAATCGCATCCTTGTGTTCTGCTGGCATCGACATCAACGTTGCCTTATTAACACTGGTGAAATCACCCGCATCCATTGACTTGCCTGTATTGAGCAAGGCTGCCGAACCACTTTCCCTGATTTGTTCCAGCAAGGACTGGGCCAGGCCAATGCCTTTGCCCGAAGCCATATTGAGCGCCATTTGCTCATCGGCCATGGATTGCACCAAACGGGTCTGGTCGCTGTCAAACATCCCTTCCCCCAGACGCGTGGCACGTGCCTGCTTTAACAGCGTCTGGATAAACAGGGCCTCAAATTGCTGGGCAACTTCTTTTTCGCCTTTTTCAATATCTTCCAGCGAGGTATTCATTTGCCCGGCCACCTGGCGCTTGAGCTGGTGCAGCGAATTCATGTCCATGACAAACTGTGGAGCAGAACGGCTCACGCCGGGACGGGGGATATAACTGGTAATTGTCATGGCGACTCCTGTTAACTAAATAATTTCCAGATCGGCCCTGAGGGCACCGGCACTTTTTAATGCCTGGAGAATAGAAATCAGGTCTTGCGGACTGGCACCCAGGGCATTTAAGGCACGCACCACATCTGTCAGACGCACGCCTCGATTCACCATTTGCAATTTGCCCTGTTGCTGCTGAACCTGGATATTGGTATTGGGTGTAACAACAGTTTGCCCGCCACCAAAAGGGGTATTGGGCTGGTTCACATCAACACTTTGGTCAATGACCACGGCCAGACTGCCAAAAGCCACGGCAGCCTGATCAATGGTGACCGACTGATTCATGACCACGGTACCGGTACGCGCATTCACGATAACCTTGGCGCGTGCCGCTGCACGCGTGACATTAATAGCCTGCAAACGGGCCAGAAAAGCGGCTTGCGCCGATTCAACCATGGGGCCACGCACCTCAATGACGCGTCCGTTCACGGATCTTGCCGCGCCTGCTCCCATAACCTTGTTAATGGCTGCCACGGCATTTTCAGTGGTACCAAAATCGGTATCATGCATTTCTATCCGGATAATACCGTCTTTGCTGAAACGTGTCGGCACCGTGCGCTCCACCAGAGCACCACCGGTAATCATGCCGCCATTTAACTGGTTAACCTGGACCTGGCTGCCACCAGACTGGGCCCCCGCCCCACCCACCACGATATTTCCCTGCGCCAGGGCATATACCTGGTTATCGGCCCCCTTAAGAGGGGTCATTAACAAGGTGCCGCCCCGCAGGCTTTTGGCATTACCCATGGAAGAGACGTTCACGTCAATGGATTGACCAGGCTGGGCAAACGAAGGCAGGGTTGCCGTTACCATGACTGCCGCCACGTTTTTAACCTGCATATTGACCCCTGCAGGCACCGTAACACCCAGCTGGGCCAGCATATTGGTCAGGCTTTGTTGGGTAAAGGGCGACTGACGCACCTGGTCACCACTGCCATCCAGACCTACCACCAGACCATAACCAATCAACTGGTTGTCGCGCACCCCCTGGATGGAGGCCAGGTCTCGCAACGGTTCAGCCAGGGCAAAACCCTGAGCCACACCGACCCATAAGACCAATGCCATGAGGTGTTTCAGGATTCCGGATTTCATTGTCAAACTGCAACTCCAATTATGAGTATTAAACACTTAGAACGGTGCAATGTTCAGGAAAAACCGCTGCAACCAGCCCATGGTTTGCACCTCGTCCATCACACCCTTGCTACGAAACTCGATGCGGGCATCGGCCACCTGAGTGGAAGACACGGTATTGGTGCCGGTAATGGAACGCGGGTCAACCACCCCTGAAAAACGCAGGTGCTCACTGCCCTGGTTAATCGCAATGGCTTTTTCCCCGGCAATTTTCAGGTTGCCATTGGCCAACACGCCAATCACGGTCGTGGTAATGTTACCGGTGAACATGTTATTGGCCGTACTGCTACCCTTGCCTTCCATATCGTTGCTACCGTCTGCAGAAAAACGCTCATCGGCAGACAATGCGCTTGGCATCCAGTCAGGCGCAGCGGTTACACCAAAATCCATGCCGCTGTTACGATTGGTGGTGGTTGCCACACGCTTGGAGGCATTGGTTTTCTCTTCAATCACCACAGTCACGATATCGCCGACATTGCGTGGCCGACGGTCTTCAAACAAGGGAAAAACGCCTGCCTGTCCACCCCGGTAAATAGAACCGTCCGGCTCTTGCCGGACCTCGGGCATGGGCTGCATGGGCTCGGCTGTCAGGGGACCATCCACGATTTTGGGATGAGGCACCATGGCACAACCACTGGCCAGGGCAATAATCAGACCAACCGTAAACAGACGAATCGAACGAAAAGACATAGACATAAGGCGGTATCGCAAAGTGAGTGAGTCAATCAGATCTGGGTCAGGCGGGCAAGCATCTGGTCGGAAGTGGTAATGGCCTTGCTGTTCATTTCATAGGCCCGCTGGGTGGCAATCATGTTAACCAGCTCTTCAGCCACGTTCACGTTAGAGGTTTCGGTATATTTATGCAAAATTCTGCCGGTGCCATCCAAACCTGGTGTGGATACGGTTTCGGCGCCCGATGCATCGGTTTGGGCATACAGGTTTTCACCCAGGCTGAGCAAACCGGCCGGATTGACAAAAGTGGTCAACTCCAGCTGGCCCACCTGGATGCTCGTGCCGGTTGCACCGGGCTGGGTGACCGACACCGTACCATCCCGGCCAATTTCAATGGTTAAGGCATTATCGGGAATGGTAATGGCCGGCTGTATGGGGTAACCACCTGCAGTAACCAGCTGGCCGTTCTGGTCCAGCTGCAGGGAACCATTGCGGGTATAGGCAAAGGTGCCATCGGGCATTTCAACCTGCAGGAAACCCCTGCCATCGATGGCAATATCAAGACTGTTGCCGGTATTTTTCAGATTGCCCTGGGTATGGATACGCTCGGTGGCTACGGTACGCACCCCCATACCCACCTGCAGGCCGGTAGGCAACTGGTTGGCATCGCCCACCTGGGCGCCGGGCTGGCGTACGGTCTGGTACATCAGGTCCTCAAAAATGGCACGGTTGCGCTTGAAGCCATCGGTGTTGACGTTGGCAATATTATTGGAAATCACATCCATATTGGTTTGCTGGGCCTCAAGGCCTGTCTTGGCAATCCATAGCGAGCGTATCATATTGGTTCCTGATTAAATCAATGATAAATTAAGTACAAAATCATGCAAAATGCGTTTACCCGGCCGATGAAAGCAGACTGTTCGCATTTTGCTCTTTGCTGCTCAGTTCCTGGATAACTTTCATTTGCATTTCAAAACGACGGGCATTCTGGATAAGCCCCACCATATTGCCGGCGGCACTGACATTGCTGCCTTCCAGGATGCCGCTTACAACGGTTACCTGTGTGGTATCAGGCAGTTCAACCTGCTGCCCCTGGGCGTTGACGGCACGGAACAGACCATCATCACCACGCACCATGCGGGCATTGCCTGGATCACCAATCTTTAATTTGGCCACCCGCTGCACTTCGGTGGGCGCATCACCTGCGGCCAAGACGTTAATACCGCCAGAACGCTCAATACCAATCGCGGCCGCATCGGGAATTTCAATGGGCTGGCCATCTTCAGACAACACCATCAGGCCTCCCCCCGTCACCAGCAGACCATCAGCGTTACGCTGCAGGTTTCCGCCACGCGTATACGCCTCGGAGCCATTAAGGGCCCGCACCGCAAACCAGCCCTCACCCTGAATGGCAACATCCAGGTCACGGCCGGTGGTCATAAACGCCCCCTGCTCCATATCGCTATCCGAGGTGGTGGCCACCGTTAGCACCCGGGTGGTTTCAGCACTGCCAATTAAGGGACTGACCACCGGTGTGGAACGGTATTGCGAAAGCTGGGCCCGAAAGCCCGGCGTGTTCACGTTCGCCAGATTATTGGACAGAACCGCCTGCTGCTCCAGGATTCTGGCTGCCCCGTTGCTGGCTGTATATATGGCACGATCCATTTATTTCACTCCTGCCGGTTAACGCAGGGAGATCAGGGTCTGCAAGATCTGATCCTGGGTTTTAATGGTTTGGGCATTGGCCTGATAATTGCGCTGGGCAATAATCATGTTCACCAATTCGGAACTCATATCCACGTTGGACTCTTCAACCGCCTGCCCTTTAAGACGAGCCAGGCTGTTGGTACCCGGTTTACCAAAAACCGGTGGGCCTGAGTCACGGGTTTCCTGCCAGGCATTGCCACCGATGGGCTGCAGGCCATTCAGGTTGTTAAAATTGGCCAGCGCCACGTAACCCATGACCTGTGATTCACCATTGGTGTAATTGGCCACAATGGCACCATCCGCAGAAACGGACAAACCGTTATATTCACCCGTTGCATAGCCGTCCTGGACAAAGTTGGGCGTAAAAGCACCGGCAAACTGCGTGCTACCGGTGTAATCCATTCTAATAACCAATGGCTCTGCCGGGGCGGCTGCGGTACCGGGCTGGTTAACCGTGACCATTAAAGTATTGCTGCTGGTTAAACGGCCAATACTGTCGAAGGTCATGGGTAACGGGCCACCACCGGCAGGCGCATCCACCGGGACCCCGTCCATATAGTAATAAACATCCCATTCGCTTTCGGTACCAGTGGTTCCGGCACGTTTGACAAAGTATTGGGTCAGCTCATGGGCATTGCCCAAAGAGTCATACACATTCATGTTCAGCGAATGGGTAAAGCTGGCCGGATCAGCCGGTGAAAATGGTCTTGCCTGCTGTGCGGGCTGATAAGCCACTGTGGGGTCCAGGGCCCCGCTAACCACCTGCCCGCCTGACAGGGTGACGGTTGAGGTGCCACTGGTGTAAGTGCCATCTGGCGGTGCCGGTACAGTGGCACCGGCCGCATCGGTCCAGGTCAGGCCACCGGTACTGCTTACCCGAAAATTATAGGTCGTGGTAACGCCACCAGACTCCAGCGCAACTTCGCCCAACACCTCAGGAGAACCGGTAATGGAGATAATGGACGCATTGGCATCCAGGTTGGTGATCAAGCCTGTATTTTGCGTTGCTTTGGGAGGAATATTGCCAACCGGGATTTTCAGTTCCTGCAGCAAGGTGCTGTTTTCACCAATGTAACCGGTAAGACGCTGCCCGCTGCTATTGACAATGTAATTGTTACGGTCTGCCTGGAACTGACCATTACGTGTATAAGACACGTTTCCACTGGTGTCCACCAAACGGAACAGGCCTTTTTCACCATCAATGGCCAAATCAAGCGAATTACCCGTTGAAGAGATATTACCCAAGGTAAAGCGCTGGTTAATGGCCGCAACCTGCACGCCCATACCCACCCGTGATGAAGCATATACATCGGCAAATGCTACTGACGATGCCTTGAAACCCACCGTGGCCGAGTTGGCAATATTGTTTCCAATCACGTCCAGATTCTGTGCCGAGGCGTTCAAGCCTGATAAACCTTGTCCAAATGCCATGATAAAAAATCACTTATAAAAAATTAATCTTCAGTTCATTACTTTACGCAGATCAGTCAGCGCGTAACGACCGGTCAGCCCCAAGTCCATTTTCATGCCTTCGGTGCTGTAAGAAACACTTTGTACCTGCCCATATTGCAATGCCTCGGCAGGAACGGAACTATTGGCCGCATCAAGAGCCGTTACACGAACCGTGTATTTGCCCGCCGGTGCCTGCGTACCATTATCGCCCAGACCATCCCACTGCATGGAAATGACATCCACATTCTGGGGCCCCAAATCGAAGGTGCGTACCGGATTGCCGGCGGCATCCACAATTTCCACTTTCAGGCTGGCGGCTGCACCCATCAGGTCAACCCCAAAAGGGGTGGCCACACCACTTTCACCCAGCTTGATGGCTTCACCGGGCACCAATACATGGCGGCCGATCAGGTTTGAAGCCTGCATTGACTGCGACACATCCAGCTGGCCGGTAAGGGCCAGAACGGTCTGGTTAAGCTTTTCTATACCACTTACGGTAGACAGCTGGGCCAGCTGCGACGTAATGCCGGCATTGTCCATGGGGTTCAGGGGATCCTGGTTACGCAACTGAGTTACCAGCAAGGTCAGGAACTGCTCTTGTGTTTCTGCGATACTGCTTGTGCCCAGGCTGCTTGCGCCACCGCTCAGGGAACTGGCACCGCTGGTTGGATTGATGATAGTCATAAGTTGCCTTTTTCCTTTTACTGACCAAGAGTCAGTGTTTTCATCATGATCGTCTTGGCCGTATTGATCACTTCCACATTGGCCTGGTAAGAACGGGCTGCCGCAATCATGTTGACCGTTTCACCCACAACATCAACATTGGGTAGCGTGACATAACCATTATTGTCTGCATAAGGGCTTTGCGGATCATATTGCAAGCGCATGGGCGCCTGGCTTTCAACCACATTACTGACCTGCACGCCCCCAATCGGATACTGACTGAAAGCATTGCCCAGCGGCTGCATTTTAAAAACCACCTGCTTGGCTTTGTAAGGCTGCCCATTGGGCCCGGCCACGCTATCGGCATTCGCAATATTGCTGGCCGTCACGTTCATGCGTTGAGAACCCGCATTCAATGCCGAACCCGCAATGCTGAAAATACTCATCATGTCAGACATTCTGTTTCCTTCCCGTTAATTAGGCTGCAAAGCGGACAACATGGATTTAATCTTACCATCCAGCAATGTCAGGGTAGTCTGGTATTGCATGGTGTTATCTGCAAAAGCCACGCGTTCCACATCCATTTCAACCGTATTGCCATCAAGGCTGTTTTGCGTTGGCAAACGATATTGGGGTGAAAACTGCAAAGGTCCCGTTGCCGCTGCCGGAATATGCCGTGCCGAGGTCAGGGTAAGCTGCGTGTCACCCAGGCCTTTTTGCACTCCGTTTGCCTGCGCAAGCACTTCCTTGAAACTGAAATCGCGCGCCTTGTAGTTGGGCGTATCCGCATTGGCAATATTGGTGGAAAGCAATTCCATCCGTTGCTGGCGCAAACCGACTGCGGTCTGCAAAAATTTGAATTCGTTACCAATTCTGTCCATAGTGCCTGTCCCTGCTGCTGACGCAACATACATTTAAGCCATTACAGTCAATATGTTAAGCTATCCGAAGTCAATACAAAGGAAAGGTAAACGGGGGTTTTCCTGCTTAATTCAGGCTAATCAAAAATACGGCCCCAAGATAGAATTCAACTTATGAACAGGATAATGACTTTGGTTCGCACAAAATTATTTGGCTCCGGCCTGAAAACACCCGGCCTGGTCCTGCTTTGCCTGGCTGCCTTAGGCAGCATGTCTCATGCCAATGAGATATCCGGGCTACAGCAGGCCATCATGCAGGAAACCGAAGACTATCTTACCGAACAGGCGGCCAATCTTGACGGCACCCCCACCATCAATGTCAGCGTGCCAAAGGCCCAATCCTTTGAAAGCTGTCATGACCGGGTGTATTTTCTGCCCAACAAAGGCTCCCTGCGCTCTTCGATGTCCATAGGCATTCGCTGCATGGATTCAGGAAAAACCGAATACTTGCGTGCCTCACTGTCAATTGAAGGCAATTATTATGTTGCCGCCCAAGACATTGATGCCGGGCAAACCATCATGTCCCACCATATCGAAGAAAAACAGGGTGATCTGCTCAAGTTGCCGGCAAGCTCGCGCACAACCCCCGAACAATTACTGGGGCATATTGCCAATACACGCATTCCGATCGGCCGCCCCATTAAGCTGAACATGATTCGAGGCCCGCAATCAATCAGCAAAGGTCAGCCTGTCCGGCTGCAGGTAAGGCAAGGCGCCCTTACCGTTACCCAGCAGGGAGAGGCCCTTACCACGGCAGACGTGGGTGGCAGCATCCAGGTTAAAACCAGTTCCGGCAAGGTCATCATGGGAACGGTTATTAATGCCAACACGGTTAATGTGCTTTTTTAGGCAGCATGATGGCAACCCTGGCTTATAATCAACGCATTAACGGCAGAAAAAATTGCTCTTTGGCTAAAGTTTTCAAGTATTCATCCGTTAATACCGGTAAGCCAACTGTTTTAGTGCTGTCATGGTGGTTTTTACCCTCTTGGCAGACCCGAAGATCATGACCATGAAAATTTCTCCCGCTTCGCTATATCATACAACGGCGGTTTCTACCAAGCCCGCCTCCCGTAACGGTACGCCCGCGCCCGCCAGTACACCGGCCGCCGTACAACCCGACAGCAGCACCAAGGTGGATTTAAGTCCGGTGGCCCGCGACCTTACCAGCCCGGAAAATGATGTCGACCTTGAGCGCGTACAGGCTATTCGCCAGGCATTGGCCAATGGCACGCTTAATATCAACCCCACACGTATTGCCGAAGGCATTTTACAAGATGCCATTGACATACTGAGTTAATCACTTTTTGCCCATGACCGCCCATAACAATTCATCTACCCTGTCCCGCCAAATCCTGGAACAGCTTGTGCTGGAAACAGAAATTGCAAAACAGTTTTTGCAAGTCCTGAATGATGAATGCGCAGCGCTCATGGCATTCAGCTCGCCCGAACCCTTGCGTGAGCTGGCACAAAAAAAATGGCAAATTGGCCAACAACTGGAAGCTTCCTACAAAGTAAGGATGCAGTTGGTTCAGTCCCGCTTTCCAGTTTCAGATACACAAAATAGCCTGTCAGCTGTCATTGACAAGCTTGACCCGCAACAACAGGGCGATCTGGCCAAACAATGGAACAACTATAACGAGCTTGTTTCACAGGCAAAAAGCCTGAATGAAAGCAATGCCATCATGATTCACAGCTACCTGAAATACAACCAGGATGCCCTTGACTCCCTTAACCGTGCCGCAGGCGTGCAACACACCTATGATGACAAGGGCATGCGCAAGCCGGTCAGTACCGGCAAACCTCTGGCAAGCGCTTAAATCCATAGGCCTGAACCTGGCCCATATCAGCCACCAATTACCGACGTCACTTTCAGGTACCGTTCTTCGGGAATTTCCGTATTTGAGAGCACGGTCAACTGCGGAAATCCATACCTGAACAACCTGGCCAATGAAGCACGCAATACCGGTGGCACCACCAGGACCGCCGGCAAATTGTGAACGGTTTGTTTTTGCAGGGCCAGATCGGTTTCCGTATGCAGGTTATCGGCCAGACCCGGCTCCAGTGAACCACTCGTGGTCAGGGCCTGCGTCAGGACCTGTGTCAACTGGGGTGCCAGACCAATCACATTACACTCGACCGCATCCCCAAAACACTGCTGAGTAATGGCCCTGCCCAGTGCCGTGCGCACCCGCGCAATCAATTCCTCTATATTTATCATCATACCTGGCTGGGTCTGCCCACTCAAAATAGGCCCCCACTCGGTCAGCACTTCAACAATGGTACGCATGTCCCGGATAGACACCCCTTCGCTCAACAGACCTCGCAATACATTATGCAAGGTCGTCAGGGACACCGCCTTGGGCACAAAATCCTCAACCAGCTTGGGCTCTTCCTTACCAATATGCTCAAGCAATTGCTGCACTTCCTGACGGCCCAGCAAATGTGCCGCGTGCCGTGTCAGCAACTGGTTAATATGGGTCGCAATCACCGTACTGGCATCCACCACGGTATAGCCCATCACCTGGGCCCGCTCACGCACATCCTCACCTACCCAGTACGCGGTCAGTCCAAAGGTGGGGTCCGTGGTTTTTTCACCTTCGGTCAGCTCAAACTCCACCCCACCCGGATCAATCGCCAGCCATTTACCGGGCTGAACCTGACCTTTACCAATTTCAACGCCAGACAGCAAAATACGGTACTCACTGGGGTGCAACTCCAGATTGTCCCGAATGTGTACGACAGGTGGCAAAAAACCCATATTCTGGGCAAACTGTTTACGCAAACTACGGATACGGGAAATCAATTCTCCCCCCTGCTCCTGGTCAACCAGACTAATCAGGCGATAACCCACTTCCATGGCAAAGGGCTCCACCAGGGTCACATCATCCCAGCGGGCTTCCTTGGCAGCGGTATCCGCAGGCGTGGCCTCGACTTCCTGGACAGGTCCCTGCATGGCAAGTGCCTCATTCTTTTTCTGTATCCGATAGCCCAAATAAGCAAAGAAACCGGCCAGTGACAAAAAGGCAACATGCGGCATATTGGGAATCATGCCCATAATGCCAATAATGCCTGCCGTAATATAAAGCACCATCGGGTTGGAAAACAGCTGGCCCATCATTTGCTGGCCAACATCCTGGTTATTCGCCACACGCGACACCACCACACCCGCCGCGGTTGAAATGATGAGTGCGGGAATTTGTCCAACCAGACCATCTCCAATCGTCAGCAAGGTATACACCTGACCGGCTTCACTAAAACTGAGATCGTGCTGCATAACACCTACCAGCAGCCCGCCCACAATACTGACCACCATAATAATCAGGCCGGCAATGGCATCACCACGCACAAATTTACTGGCACCATCCATGGCACCGTAAAACTCCGCTTCCTGTGCCACTTCCGCCCTTCTTCGGCGCGCATCATCCTCGGCAATCAGGCCGGCATTCAGGTCGGCATCAATCGCCATTTGCTTACCGGGCATGGCATCCAGCGTAAAACGGGCACCCACTTCGGCAATCCGGCCCGCACCCTTGGTAATGACCACAAAGTTGATCAGGACCAGAATGGCAAAAACAACAATACCAACAGCAAAGTTTCCACCCACCAGAAAGTGACCAAATGCCTCAATAACCTGACCGGCGGCATCGGGCCCGGTATGCCCATGCAACAAAACTACACGGGTGGACGCCACGTTCAGTGACAGACGCAGTAGCGTAGCAAATAACAGGACCGATGGAAATGCGGCAAAATCCAGCGGTTTTTTGGTAAACATGGCCACCAGAAGAATCATGATGGACAAGGCAATGTTAAAAGTAAAAAACAGATCCAGCAAAAAAGGCGGCAAAGGCAGGATCATCATGGCAAGCACCATGACAATCAGCACCGGACCGGCCAGCATTCTGGAGTCTGCCGCATGCAATTTCAGTGAGGAAAAAAAACGGTTCATATACTCAATAATTTAGGTCATTCAGGGTTTTGCAGGATCATGGGGCATTTTATGTCGCAGGCGCCTGCGTTTGCCCGGACTGCGGGTCAAGCTCGGGCGGCACCGGTAAATTCACGGGCCGATCCGGCTCCTCAGCCATTCCCTGCCGGTACTGCTGTAATTGATAAACCCAGGCCAGCACTTGGGCAACGGCAGCAAACAGCGCTTCCGGAATGGGCTGTTCCAGCTCGACATTGGCATACAGGGCGCGAGCCAATGCCGGCGCCTCCAGCTGCACCACATTATTTTCTGCGGCAATTTCACGGATTTTACGGGCAATTTCTCCGGTACCCTTGGCAATCACCAGTGGCGCGCGGTCTCCGTCCTGCTCATATTTAAGTGCCACAGCATAATGGGTCGGGTTGGTAACCACCACATCCGCATCGGGAATACTGCTCATCATGCGATGACGTGCCATTTCACGCTGTTGCTGGCGAATTCGGCCCTTGATATGCGGATCACCCTCGTTTTCCTTATGTTCACGCTTGACTTCTTCTTTACTCATGCGCAGTTTTTTGGCATGTGAATACATTTGCCAGGGCACATCTATAAGTGCAATCAGCAACAAGGAGCCAATAATGGTAGCGCAGCAAAACAAAACCATCCCCAGCCCTTTGGCCAATGCCATTGGCAGGGACAAATGAGACAGGGCGAGCATTTGTGGCAAATACGATTTGATAACCATTATCCCAACGCCACCGATCAAGGCCGCTTTCAGCAGGGTTTTCAGCAACTCAATCCAAGTTGAGGCACTCACCATGCGCCCCAGTCCCTTAAACAGATTCATGCGCCCAAAATTGGGGGTAAGGGCCTTGCTTGAAAAAACCAGCCCCCCCAGCGCCACCGACGAGCCGATGGCAACCACCACCAAGATCACAAACAAGGGAAACAAACCTGTCAGGGCATGTAAAAAGCTGTCCAGCATGGTTGGCGCAAGGCTTTCTACCGCACTTTTGAGCGTCCAATCAAAGTGCATGGTGGTTCGCATAATATAAACCAGCCGCCCATACAAAAAACCGCCACTGACCCAAAGTGTCATGGCACCCGCCAGCAAAATAAGGCAGGTATTGAGCTCTCGCGAGCGCGCAACCTGGCCCTCTTCCCGCGCTTTGTTTAATCGTTGCGGGGAAGCGGCTTCGGTTTTTTCAAGGTCGCTATCTTCTGCCATGCTGGTAGGTACGGTTAAATGGCGCTATCCGGAATGAGCGCATTCTAAACTGCCACTAGTGTAACGGGTTTGACCGCACGGCAATTGGAAGAGTAAGGGAAGAAAAACCCGCCTTAATGCCTGTTATGGCCAGGATAAGGCAGGTAAAAAAGCATAATGGTCTTCAAAAACCCAGCTGGGCCAGCAAATCATCCACCTGCTGCTGATTTTGCACGGTTCCACCGTTTTCTTTATGCTCGACAACAGGACCATTCAGCAAGGCGTTTTCCGCCTGGGCTTCTTTATCCATTTCCTGACTGTATTTTTCGGGCATGTACTCAATCAGGACCTGCACCAGCTCCTGCTCGATGCGATCAAGCAGCACCGTCAACTTGCTGGCCACCTGGCCGGTCAAATCCTGAAAAGCCTGAGCCGTAATGATGTCAATCAAGGCGGTATCAACCGGCCGGATTTCCTCTTTCACACCCGACAGGAAGGCCTGGATATTTTTGGCCAGCTCCACAGGCAACTGGACCTGTGGCTGCTCAACAGGCTGCATGGCCTGCACCAGTTCCTCAGACAGGCTGACGGCACTCGCTTTCAGGTGCCCCAGTTGGGATTGGGCCAATTCCGCGCTATTCAACACATCATTGGCGGCCTTTTCGGTCAGGGACGTAATATATCGAATACGGGACTGGGCATCAGGCATGGCCTTGGCAGCCGCCTGAACACTAGGTTCAAGACCCAGTTCACGCAGGCTGTCACGCAACAAACGGGTAACATGGGCAATCCGGTCATACACCGGTGCTTCATCCACCGTATTTCCGTTTTCCGGTAAGGCTTGTTTTGAATCGGTCATTGTTTTAATCCTTTTCAGACTGTATTACGATCCATCCGGTGTTTGGCATTTTCAGGCGCCCATGCGACGCTTGGCTTTCTCAAACACCTTATTCAGGTTTTCTTCCAGTGTCGCTGCGGTAAAGGGTTTGACGACATAACCGTCTGCACCCGCCTTGGCGGCGCTCACAATGTTTTCACTTTTAGCTTCTGCTGTCACCATCAGGACGGCAATCTGTTTGAGTTTTTCATCGGCCCGGATTTCCTTGAGCATGGTCAACCCATCCATGACAGGCATATTCCAGTCGGAAACCACCAAATCATAACCGGATACGCCATTACGTAATTTACCCAGCGCCTGCGCACCATCCTCAGCCTCATCAACGCTTTCAAACCCCAAGTCTTTCAAGAGGTTTTTAACAATACGACGCATGGTCGGAAAATCATCAACAATCAGAATCCTGATATCTTTATTCATACTGCATTTATCCTATTTTTAGTATTCAACATTGCATATTATCGCTTAAGCGGCAACTGCACTTTGGCCAGCCCCTTGAAAAGCCGTTCGCCAATTTTCTCAAGCGGCACCGCTTCATCGGTAGCACCAATATTCATCGCCTCACCGGGCATGCCATATACCACACAAGTGGCTTCATTTTGCACAAAGGTATCGGCACCGGCTTTGCGCATTTCCAACAAACCTTGGGCACCATCCTTACCCATACCGGTCAATATGATACCAGTTGCTTTTTTTCCTGCTTCTTTAGCCACACTGGAAAACAGGACATCCACCGATGGGCGGTGACGGTTGACAGGTTCGGACTCGATCAACACGGTCCGGTAAACACTGCCAGACTTGCGAATGGCCAGGTGAGCCACACTGCCGGGGGCCAGATACACATGGCCACTTTCCAGCATCTCGTCACCTTTTGCCTCATGAACGGTTAACGCACATGTGCGATCAAGCCTTTGCACAAAGGAAGCGGTAAATCCTGCCGGCATATGCTGGGTAATCACTATAGGTGGGCATTCCCGTGGCAAACCCGTCAAAACCCTGGACAATGCTTCGGTTCCACCGGTGGATGAACCGATTGCCACCACCCAGTCATTCCTGACATTACTGACATTGCCCGCTGTTTTAATGACCGGCACTTCCTGACCGGGCATTACATATTGCTTCAAACGGGCCCGACTGGCCGCCCGGATTTTTTCAGCGACTTCATGCTGGTAAGCCTCCAGGGTTTTGCCTGACTGCGCATTGGGTTTGGAAACGATTTCAACAGCACCCAATTCAAGCGCCCGCAAAGAGATGGCAGAATGTTTCTGGGTTAAGGAAGAAACCATGACTACAGGCATCGGACGCAGGCGCATCAAGCGCTCCAGAAAATCCAACCCGTCCATTTTGGGCATTTCCACATCCAGCGTAATCACATCGGGATTCAATTGTTTGATCATATCCCGTGCCACCAGCGGATCAGGGGCTGTACCCACTACCTCCATATCCGGTTCGGCATTAATTACCTCTGTCATAATCCGACGCATCAGTGCCGAATCATCAACACACAATACCCGGATCAACCCTTTTTTCAACTCAGTCATATTTCTTCTTGCTTTAAAACTAACGATTATTGCGCTGGTATACAGTTTGTCCCAACAGGGTGAACTGATCTGTGGTCGATGCCAGGGTTTCTGAATGGCCAATAAACAATAAGCCACCCGGCTTCATTGAACGCGCAAAATTTGCCACCAGACGCACCTGTGTCTCGTGATCAAAATAAATCATGGTATTGCGACAGAAAACCACATCAAACATGGCAGGCTTTGGCCATGAAAACGACATCAGGTTCAATTCGGAAAACTCTATTCTGTCGCATAAGGCCGGTTTGACTTTAGCCTTGCCTTCAAATTTATTATTGCCTTTGAGAAAATGCCTGCGCAGGCGTTCTTCGGAAATTCCCGTTAATTTGTCAATACTGTAAATGCCTGCCTTGGCCCTTTGAATTGCCTGACCATCAATGTCTGTGGCCACAATCCTGGGGCAAGGCGTCTGCTCACCCACTATTTCATTTAACACCATGGCAATGGAATAGGGTTCTTCTCCGGTAGAGCAGGAAGCACACCATATGGCACAATTGGTGCGGTGTTTTTCTATGTACTTGGCCAGAATTTCAAAATGATGCGGCTCCCGGAAAAACGCAGTATGGTTAATGGTAAAGCAATTGATAAACGCTGGCCAACCGGAATGATCCTTGTTGTTCCCCAGGGAATCCAGAAAATCGTCAATGGTCACAAAACCATACTCTTTGCGCAAACCCTCAAGCAACCTTTCGCTTGATTTCATCTTGTGCTCGCCCACGATGATACCGCTTCTGTCATGAAGCATTTTCAAGGCACGCTTATAACTAGTCTCTGTCCAGGCCGATCGAGTCAGGGCATCCATGGTTACGTCTCATGGTTAAGGTCACTTAAGGTCCAGTGTTCATGATCAATCAGTTTTTCAACATCCACGATTTGCAATAACTGGTCTTTGTAAGTGGTCAAACCAATTAAATAAGGGGCAGGATTATTCACACTGGGAGGTGGCTCGATCGTGTTTTTGGCTATCAGCTCCACATTTGACACACTGTCCACCACAATACCCACAATACGGTCAGACAATCCCAGAATAATCACCACGGTTTGCGGAGTGTACTCGACTTCGCGGACTTTCAGTTTAATACGAAGATCTATGATGGGAATAATTTGCCCACGCAAGTTGATCAAGCCCTGTATATACGAAGGCATATGTGCCACGCGTGTCACATTTACCGGCTGATACTCTCTGATTTCCTGGACTTTCAGAATATCAATGGCAAACTCCTGGCCATCGACACAAAACACCAGACAGTGATAATTCAGCTCATCTTTTTTTTCCTGGCTCATGCTTAAACTCTCTCTTGTTGTAGTACGGGGCTATTGAATCCCGCACCGTAAGGCATCAATCCAAACTTGTTTTGCTCAAGAATGGCAGCCGCATCCAGAATCAGGGCAACACTGCCATCGCCCAAAATGGTGGCCCCGGACACACCCGGTACCCGTTTGAAATGCGTTTCAAGGTTTTTGACCACGATTTGATGCTGGCCCAGCAACTGGTCAACCGCCAGCGCATACCGGCTTTTGCCCACCTGCAAAACAGCAATAATGGATTTTTGCAAATCACGCTCTGTATGTGGAATCGAAAACACTTCCCACAAATTAATAATGGGCAAATGCTCTCCCCGCAATAACAGCAAGGCCTTGTTTTCCTCAAGAATACGGATCTGGTCGCTGGCAGGTTGCAGACATTCAACAATATGGCTCAGAGGAAGCACAAATCGCTCTTTACCTGATTGCACGGTCATGCCATCCATAATGGCCAGCGTCAGGGGCAGCGAAATCCGGATGGTTGTGCCCTTGCCCTTTTCGGACTCGATCTGCGTCAGGCCACCCAGTTCCTGGATATTACGCTTGACGACATCCATACCGACTCCACGACCGGACACATCCGTCACTTTTTCCGCAGTAGAAAACCCGGCTTCGAAAATAAGCATGAAGGCCTGATCATCGGTCATGTTATGCGAGGCGGGCAGACCTTTTTCAATCGCTTTGTTAATTAACTTTTCACGATCCATGCCTGCGCCATCATCGATTACCTCGATGATGATGCGGCCACCTTGGTGTTGCGCACTGATGGTAATTTTCCCCACGGGGTCTTTATCGCACGCAATCCGTTTTTCAGGCATTTCAATGCCATGGTCAAGACTGTTGCGAATCAAGTGGGTCAAGGGATCGATCATGCGCTCGATCAGGCCTTTGTCCAGCTCGGTGCCACCGCCCTTGGTAATCAGTTCGATTTGCTTGCCCAGTTTGCTCGCGGTCTCCCGCACCAGCCGTGGGAAACGTCCGAACGCATAATCCATGGGCATCATACGCAAAGCCATGATTGCTTCCTGAAGGGTCCTCAAGGCACTGCCCATATGCTCGATATCCTGTATCAGGGAAGCATGTGCAATGGGATCCAGTGACTGGTTGGCCTGCATCAGAATGGATTGGTTAATTACCATTTCACCCACCTGATTGACCAGCTGATCCACTTTCTGGATGGGTACACGAATCGTGCCGCTTTCTTTGCTGGCCGCTGCGGCTTTGGGCACCGCCTGTTTTACCGGTGCCTCACTAACGGTTTTTGCCGTCAGGATGGGTGCCGGAGCAGTCGTGGACACCGCGACAGGCGAAGACGACGAAGTTGCCGTGGCCAGTGCTGGAGCGGGTGCTGGAGTTACCGCCAGCTGTTCCGGAGCCTTTATGGAAGGCTGTTGTGCAACAGGCTTGTCTTCTTCCACTTTAATTTGTGACTCATCAATCACAAAGCAACATACGGCAATAATGTCCTCGGGCGGCAAGGCAGAACTTAACCAGTAATAATGTTCATTGCCCGAACTGGATTGCCGGATATGGGTTCCCATGATGCCCAATTCATTATGCAAGGACAAACGGTCTTTTTCCGACACATCCATCAAGGTGACCTTAAGCAGTTTTTCCCCTTCAGGGATGACAACTTCCGGCGTGGCTTGCGATGTCGTTTCAGGCTCTGCCACCGGTGTTTTTGACTGCGTACTCTTTTCAATACCCGACTCAGCCTGCTCTGGCACAGACGAAGTATCAGTTTGTGCCAGGACCGGTTTTGCCTCGGCAGACTTGCCTTCGCCCAGTTGCTGCAACATGACCAGCAATTCATGTGCGCTTTCGCTGCCAGGTTCACGTTGTTCCCGATAAGCCTGCACCAGGTCCCACAACACATCTTTGGCTTTTAGAAAAACACTGATCGCCTCATGCGTCAGGGGCATTTTCCCGTTGCGCACCAGGTCAAGGATATTTTCCAGCTTGTGCGTTGTGCTGACCAGATCATCAAAAACCCCAAAAGCGGCAGCCCCCCCCTTGATGGAATGGGCACAACGAAAAATCGCATTCAGTGATTCGTGATCAGGGGATTCTGGATCCAGGGACAGCAGGGTCTGCTCCATACCCTGGAGAAGCTCTTGGGCCTCATCAAAAAACGTATCATGAAACTCACTTAAATCTGGGCTGCTCATATACCTGTCTGTCACTGATAAAAATTGTTGTGAAGAATACTCCTGAGATCAATTTCCGTCTCAACCGCTTTGGTCGATGGACCTGGTTTGGCCGTGTCGGAGGAATTCCCGGAGCCGCTTTTACTCACAGACGAAACCTTGTTACCCGGGTTTACCTTTGCTGGAGGCATTCCCTGCTTTGCGATGATTCCCACCTTACCGACACCATCATCGACTTCCTGATTGACGCTTTTGACAGGAGCCGCTTTTTTTGCCGGTGCGGCTTTCGTTACCGGTTCTGCTTTCTTGGCTGGTACGGCTTTCTTCACCGATTCTGCTTTCTTCACCGGCTCTGTTTTTTTAGCCGGGGCTGCTTTCATGGCGGGCTCTACTTTCTGCGTTGAAGCCGATTTCTTCCCGGAAGCCGCTGTCTTGTCAGAAGCATTGTTGGTTGAAGGAGTTGTCTTCGCTGGCACTGCTGGTTTATCTGAAGCGGGCGAATTTTCAAATGCCTTGTCTACATTAACGGCAGGATTTTCAATTTCCTTGGCTTCCCGGGAAAAATTCCGGTTTTTATTTTGTGACACCGGCGATGTGGTTGAAACCTGCTCTGGCAGCGATGAAGGAGGAATGGCTGCCGTTGCGGTTCCCACTAAAGACCCGACAACCGTATCTGCCGTCTGCCACAAAAGACTGTCCTGTTTACTGGCAGGAGATGGCATGATTTTTTCAATATCATAACCACTGTCACCCAAGCCCTGAACCAGCTGAACCACTGTCTCAGGCTGAGGTTGAGGTTGAGGTTGAAGTTGAAGCTTAGGCTGATCGACCTCTGTCTGACTGGGCCCTGACTGAGCAGCAACCAACGGCATAGCAGCCTCCTCCTGGCGCACTGACACCACGCTTTGAGGCGGCACGGGCAGCTGACGGGGCGATAATTCAGGGGTCTTTTCTGGTGCCGTGACCAGGGTGGCGGAATTAACCGAAGGAGAAAGACTTTGCACGTTACCCAGGGACGATTTCTCAGGAATGCTGGTATTTTCTTTTTCCTGTTTCAGCCTGGCATCCAGATCTTCCTGCTTCAGAGCCGGCGATGCATTCATTTTATCAAGCACCTGCTCTGCCCTATGATTGAGCACCACAATGCTGATACGCCGGTTGATGGGTGAATACGGATCATCCTTGACCAGGTTGATGGTTGAAGACAGGCCCAATATCCGTCTGATCTTGCTTTCAGACAGACCATTATTCACCAGTGCCTGCCGGGCAGAGTTCGCCCTGTCGGCAGACAGCTCCCAATTACTATAGGCATGTTCACCAGTGACATATTGCGTGGCATCGGTATGACCGCTGATGGATATCCCATTAGGCATATCATTAAGCAATGGAGCCAGCTCTTTAAGGATATAAACCATTTCGGGGTTAAGCCGTGCACTGCCGGTGGCAAACATGGGCTGTTGCTGGTTGTCCAGAATTTGAATACGCAAACCCTCTGGCGTCATGTCCATAAGCATCTGCGGCTTGAAATTTTTCAGGGTCGGATTATTCTCAATTTGCAAATCGACACTGCGTTTCAGGTTTTCCAGACGTTCGCTATCTTCACTTTGCTCGCTACGGTTAACCTGCGGAATCAAGGCCCCAATATCCGGCAAATTGCTTTGGTTGGGAATGGGAGATGCTGTACCCCCGCCTGGAATCACGTTTCTGCTGGCTTGCTTATGAGGATCACCCGTGACAGCTGAAATCAGCGGCCGCCTGAAATAATCGGCCAGATCTTTAAGTTCGCTTTTGGGCACCAGCGACAGAATCCACATCACCAGAAAAAAAGCCATCATGGCAGTCATGAAGTCTGCGTAAGCAATCTTCCATGATCCACCCGAATGCCCTTCATCATGTGAAGGGCGTTTTTTCCGGACGACTATACGTGGGGCATTACCTGACATACTGTATGTTTACTTGGCTGACTTGGATAATTGAACCTGTTCATCAAGCTCCGCAAATGAGGGACGAACGGAAGAGAACAGGACTTTACGGCCAAACTCGACCGCGACAGCCGGCAAATAGCCGTGCATATAGGCCAACAAAGTCACCTTGATACACTCTAATGTCTTGACGCTTTCATTGTTACGGCGCTCAATCGCATCAGCCACCGGGTAAACAAAGCCATAAGCCATCAAAATACCCAAAAAGGTACCCACCATTGCCTTGGAGATCAGGTCACCCAAAATGGCGGGGGGCTGGTCAATGGAGGCCAGTGCTTTAACAACGCCCAAAACGGCAGCCACAATCCCAAATGCAGGAAGAGCGTCCCCTACGGCTTTGAGACCTTTGACCGGGACGTTCATTTCATGGCGACACGTGTCAATTTCTTCATCCATGAGCTGCTCAAGCTCAAAGGCACTCATGTTACTGCTAATAATCATCCTGAAATAGTCACAGATGAAATTCAGCACCCTTTTATCTTCAAGCACCATGGGAAACTGACTGAAAATATCACTTTCCTCGGGTGCCTCGATATGAGATTCAATGACGTTTTTACCTTCGCTTTTAGCTTTTCGGGTAATGACAAAAAGGCATGCAAGAATTTCCAGATACAACGCCTTGTCATATTTGTTTTTTCTGAAAAGCCGCACCAGGCTATTACCCAATTGCTTGATGGAGCGCATGTTGTTGGCCGCCACATAAGCACCCAGTGCCGCACCACCAATCAGAACCAGCTCGAGCGGCTGAAAAAGGGCGCTAAGGTGCCCCCCCATTCCGACGTAGGCCCCAAACACACAAATTAATACAATACCGTATCCAATGACGACTAACACGCTAGCCCCTTACCCGTATCCGAAGACACCAAAACTGACCAAAATACCATTTTACGGGCAGGGCGTACAGGCCATTGAATAGAACAGCCCGCAAAAACCGGCTTACTTCTGCATTTAGCCGCTCTTAACCCTGCATATTGTTGAGCACGCCAATGGACTGCTTCAGTTCCTGTGCCTGCTGACCCAACTCAACGGAGGTCTGCGACAGGACCTGAACCATGGCCGAATTCTGGTGTACGGCATGATCCATCTGATTGACGGCCAGGTTGATTTGTTGCAGCCCGCTGGACTGTTCAACCGAAGCAGTGGAAATTTCAGCCATGATATTGACCATCCCCTGCACCGAATCCATGATTTCCTTCATCACACTGCCCGCCTCTTCTGCCAGACGGGAGCTTTGTGTGACATCCTCTACCGAAGCCAGAACCAGTGCCTTGATTTCCTTGGCGGCATCTGAGCTTTTTTGCGATAAATTACGCACCTCGGCAGCCACCACCCCAAACCCGCGTCCAGCCTCACCGGCACGCGCAGATTCGACACTGGCATTAATCGCCAGGAGATTGGTCTGAAATGCGATATCTTCAATAATTTTGACAATGCTTTCAATTTTTCTTGAGCTGTCGTTCATTTCTTCCATTGAACGCACGACCTGATTGACTTTGTCACTACCATTTTCCGCCACCCGCAAGCCTTCCAGGGCAATCGAGTTGGCCGAACGCGCATTCTCGGCATTCTGCTTGACAGTGACCGTCAGCTCTTCAAGGCTGGCTGCGGTTTCCTGCAACGAGGCCGCCTGATCTTCCGTTTGCATGGCCAGCGTCTGGCTGTTTTTCTGCAATGCAGTCACAATTCTTGAGTTTGCATCCGCCCCAACCATGACCTCACCACTGATGCCAATAAGCGCCTTGCGCATCATATCCAGGTAGTAATACAGCTCACCCATCTCGTTTTTGGGAATGGAATTGACGTTATTGTTCAGGTTGCCAGCAGAAATCTGGCGGATAATATCGGCAGCACCATCAATGGGCTGTTTGATATCCCTGGCCATTTTCAGAGACAGCAACACAATGGATAAAACAAACAAGGCCATGATTCCGAAGAGGGTCGGGTTACCACCCGGCAATTGGGTTTGGGTGGCAACCAGCCATGTCGGGAACAACATGCCTATGACAGACAACATGGCTGCCCGCATCAGGCCAGGTGCAAATCCTTTCTGTAAAATGCGGCCTGCCCCGGCAAAGATACGACGGATTCCCAAGGGCACTTTGCGCCCCTGTTTGATCGTATAGGGTATTTTCTCGCCATTGTTGATCTGCCTGTACAGGGCTTCGGCCTTGGCAATACTCTCGGGATCCGCCTTGACCCTGACCGAAGCATAGCCTGTTACCTCACTACCCTGAAAAATAGGCGTCACGTTGGCCAGAACCCAGTAAAAGCCACCATCCTTGCGACGGTTTTTAACCAGCCCCGTCCAGGGCTTTTTGCTTTGCACGCTTTCCCACAAATCCTGGAATGCCAGCTCGGGCATATCCGGGTGACGAATAATATTATGCGGCTTGCCTATCAACTCTTCCCGGGTAAAGCCACTTATTTCAACAAAAGCCGGATTACAGTAAGTGATACGCCCTTTTAAATCGGTTTTGGAAATGAGGTACTGGTCATCCTGGACTAAAGTTTCAATATCGTTAACAGGCAAATTCTTACGCATGATTTGGGCAATCCATTCAGGCTGTTTATGTCAGCCAACAATTGTTAATAGTTTTCGGTGCTGCATGTTCATTAACGTCAATAAATGACATTAATTTAATTTTTTTAAAAAACAGGGCCGCACCCCTGCCCCCTTGAACGACACTGCAACCAAGGCAAAGGCAAGCCACCAAGACGGGGCCGACAGACAGAAGATCGACTAAAACTTGCCGTAATAAGAAGCGGTTGCCTGTTTGTTAAGCATGCCCACAATTCTGGCTGGCGGCTTGCACATGACACAGACAAAACCACTTTCCAACTCATGCTTGTGGGTAACAAAAGCCGTACTGCACTGTGAGCAGGTGGACATTTGCATTAAATCGCTTTTAAAGAATCGAACCAGCATCCAGGCGCGGGTAAAACTCAACACCGGCTCGTTGCTTTGTTCATCCCAAGATCGTTGTACCTCATCATGTTCAAGATAAAGCGTATAGGCTTCAATAATCGCCTGTATCCCCTGGGTATCAGTATGACTGACCAGATTAAGATAAATGCTGTAAAACAGGGTTGCATGAATATTCTGGTAAAAAGACATGAACCAGTCGGTGGAGTATGGCAACATACCCTTGGGCGGAGAGCGGTGATGAATCTCATGATAGAGCCGGGACAGCCGATCACTGCTTAAATCGGTTTCCGCCTCGAGCACTTGCAAGCGTGCCCCCAACTGGATCATCTGGCTGGCCAGAGCAATGTCCATACCATCTTTCAGAACACTTTTTGGTTTTGCCTTGGCCGTCACTGTTGCCTTGGCTTTCACCTTTTCTCTCACCGAGATGCCTCCTGCATAACACGATCAGGCTTCTGCTGTGCCAACATCATGGAGGCCTGTACCTGCTTAAGGGTACCGTTCATACCATCTTTAGTAAGAGCTCCCAGCAATGCAATATCATTCAGGCGGAACCCGCAAATAAGGGAGTTTGAAGATGCCAACGACAATACCTGCGAAGTGCTTAAATCCATCAACAACTCGGCGACCTCCCTGCCAAGTCCCAAACGGTACATTCCTTTGGAAAAATCATCTCGCAACATGCGTTGAGCCAACAGTAAATAAGACAAGTTAACTTCTCTTAACTCATTCACCAGGTTGGTGTCCTGCATAAAGGGAGACTGGCCAATACTAATCATTCGTAGTCACTTATTAAATTTATTCGGAAACACAAGCAAAGTCATAACCGCATCGTTGATTATAGTCTTGCCAATTTACAAATTACTTGCACGCTTCTGAACTCATTGTTAACAAACCAGATAAACAAAAAGTTAATTAACAAAGCTTCCATCATAAAAAAGAATTGTTATTTTTTATGAATCCTGCGGTAAACCCTAGATGACAAAATAATAAATTTGTGTTTTATTAATTGTCTTGACCACCGAATTATGCCTGCTTAATACAAAAAAACAAGAATGGCTTTATAAAAATCGTGTTGTTATAGTCAATTAAGTAACGTTTCTCGCCCTCAAAAAACACCCTAATTAATAATAATTACTCCAATAATGAAAATTTGAGATTATTTAAAAATCTGTGTTTTTAGGATCCAGATCTTTAGCAAATGAAAAAATGAATTATATGAAAATATTTTTTACAAAAATAAAAACATCAAAATTTACATTTCCTGAAATTCAAGTGAATTATTATGTTACAAATTTGAGCACTATTTTGTTGTTTTAAAAATAAATATCTTTTATTCAAATCATTTGATTAGAATGTTTTTTGATAAAAATCCCATGATTTCTATTACCATCAATCACAATAGCCACATTCCCCACACGCCTACATCCTTCTAAATTCCACATTGTGAAATTATGACCAGTTATTTCAGCACCATACAAAATGGCACTTTCTTGATATAGATCAATGCAAAATAATTGTAAGTAAAATAGCACACAAAATGTAAATTCACATCAAGTTCAAAACACGATTATCAAGAACATTATTTTGAGTGTCATCTGGCATTCCCACGCAGAGCATGGCAATGCATACGCACAATTTAAAAAGCATAAAATTTGCATTTAAATATGGGCACTTACACTTAGTCCATAGATCTTGACAATGAATAATAGAGTGCGTATAAATTTAGTTGGAGTCGCAGTCTGTAGCACAACAAACATAATCACTATCAGGTATCACCAGTTGTATCAGCCACATAGGAGACAAACCATGGCTAATAACAGTCCTGCAAAAAAACCTTCCGCACCCCCACCACAAACCGAATCACGCCGTAAATTCCTGGGCACGGCGGCAGCCGGTACGGCCGCTGCCGTAGGCATGGGTTTCCCGGCCATTGTCAGTGCACAAACCCCCACCAGTTTCCGCTTTCAAAGCACTTGGCCAACTGTGGATATTTTCCACGAGTACGCCCTTGATTTTGCTAAAAAAATCAATGACATGACTGGCGGAGAGCTTAAAATCGAAGTTCTTCCGGCTGGTGCAGTTGTACCTGCCTTCGCCTTGCTCGATGCCGTTTCCAAGGGAACCCTGGATGGCGGACATGGCGTACTTGGTTATAGCTATGGAAAACAGAATGCGCTTGCCCTGTTTTCTTCCGGACCCGCCTATGGCATGGATGCCAATATGTTGCTTGCCTGGTTTAAATATGGTGGCGGTAAAGAATTACTGGTCAAGCTGTATGACTCTATTGGTGGCAATGTCGTTTCCTTCCTGAGCGGCCCAATGCCAACACAGCCACTGGGCTGGTTCAAAAAGCCCATTGCCAAAGCAGAAGACCTGAAAGGTCTGAAATTCCGCACCAACGGTCTGGCCATTGACCTGTTTACCGCCATGGGAGCTGCCGTTAATGCCCTGCCGGGTGGTGAAATCGTACCCGCCCTTGATCGCGGGCTGTTAGATGGCGCTGAATTCAACAACGCTTCTTCCGACCGTTTGCTTGGCTTCCCCGATGTTTCAAAGGTATGTATGCTGCAAAGCTTTCACCAGCCCTCCGAAACCTTTGAGATCACCTTCAATAAAGATAAATATAATGCACTGCCAGACAAAATGAAGGCCATTATAGAAAACGCGGTAGAAGCCGCTTCGGCCGATATGTCCTGGAAAGCCATAGACCGTTATTCACAAGATTACGTCAAACTGAAAGCCGAAGACAATGTCAAGTTCTACAAAACGCCAGACGCCATTCTTCAGCAGCAATTAACCACTTGGGACGATATTGTCGCCAAAAAAGCGGAAAGCAATCCCCTGTTCAAGGAAATTGAGGAATCACAGCGGGCATTTGCTGAGCGGGCGGTCAGTTGGGACATGGACACCAACAATAACCGACGCATGGCCTATAACCATTATTTTGCCCGGCCAGCCGCCAAAAAACCCTAAAGCCGGGGCTTGTTCTCTTCTGTAAACGCACTAGACGTTTACGGCACTTTCATGTCACTTTCATTCTTCCCAAGCGTGAAAGTGACATCCATGGATCAATACTGCCAGGCGAATTCGTATGCGAAAAATATTGCGCTTTATTGATAAAGTCAACACATTAATTGGCCAACTATTCAGTTGGTGCGCCCTTATCCTCACGCTTTTTGTTACCTACGAAGTTTTTTCACGTTATGCATTGCATCAACCCCATGCCTGGGCATTTGATGTCATGAACATGCTATACGGTGCACTATTCATGATGGCCGGTGCTTATACGCTAGGAAAAAACGGCCATGTTCGCGGTGATGTCCTGTATGGTTTTTTTCCGGTTCGCCTGCAGGCCAGCCTGGATCTTATCCTTTATTTTCTTTTTTTCTTTCCCGGCATTATTGCCCTGGTTTGGGCAGGTTACAACTACGCCTCCGAATCGTGGGTGATCAATGAACACTCCACCATTACGGCCGATGGCCCTCCTATCTATCCATTCAAGGCCATTATTCCCATTGCCGGTTTTGCCTTGTTTTTGCAAGGATTTGTGGAAGTCGTCAGATGCATCATGTGCCTGAAAAAGGGGCAATGGCCATCACGGAACATTGATGTGGAAGAGGTTGATGTTGATAAGCTGAAAAACATGGTTCATGTTTCAACGCAAGACATTATTCAAGCAGATGAATACATAACAGATAAAAACAGGAATCAACCATGAAAAAAGAAGCCTGGTTCGGACTTACCATATTATTTGGCATTATTATCACCTTGGTTATTTTCATGCCCGCCCCGGCGGATATCACTAATGGGCATATGGGCTTGCTCATGCTGGCCCTGATTGTTGTGGCCATCATGCTGGGGTTCCCCACCGCTTTTACCCTAATGGGCATGGGCGTTGGCTTTACCCTATATGCCTACCAGGATATGGGCACACGGCTGGCAGTGGAACAAACGCTTGACTTGATGGTTCTGCGCACCTACGCCGTTATGACCAATGATGTCCTCATTGCCGTGCCTTTATTCATTTTCATGGGGTACCTGGTTGAACGCGCCAACCTGATTGAAAAACTTTTCAAAAGCATGCATCTGGTCATGGCTCGCATACCCGGCTCTTTGGCGGTTGCCACCATTATTACCTGTGCGGTTTTTGCCACGGCCACCGGCATTGTTGGCGCAGTGGTAACTTTAATGGGTTTGCTAGCCTTGCCGGCCATGCTGAAATCCGGTTATGACGTTAAACTTTCTGCCGGTGCCATTACCGCTGGCGGATGCCTGGGCATCATGATTCCGCCTTCGGTACTATTGATTGTGTATGGCGCTGTTGCGGGCGTATCAGTAGTCAAGCTGTATGCCGCCGCCTTTTTTCCTGGCATTATGCTGGCCGTGCTTTATGTTGTTTACGTCATCATCATGGCCAAACTCAACCCCAAGCTGGCTCCTCCTTTGTCCGAGGAAGAAAGACGCGTTTCCCTGCCCGATTTTGCCGAAAACATTAAAAATTCCATCAGCAACAAAGCCCTGCCGGGCCTGTTAAGTGCCCTTAAGGGCAAGCGCAATGTTGACATACCGGCAAAGTCCCTGCTGTATCAGCTTTTCATCACTTTATTGCCCGCCATCGTTTTCTTTGGTGCCATGGGTATCACCTATACAATAGTCACCGCCTCTGCACCACAACAAACCAATGAATTGCAAGAAATGGGATTTGGCTCCTTTGATACCCTGTCTGACAGTTACGGCAGTGGCCTGGCTGAGCCCCCTGGCGCGGGTGGGCTGGCTGAGCCACCCGGTGCCCTGAATGAGCCCCCCGGGGCAGAGCCAATGGCACAAGCCACCGCAGAAGAGGTTACCACCACTGAAACCTTAATCGCTGACGAACTGGGCAGAACCAGCGCCCCCATGACTTTCTGGATTATTTTCTTTGCCGCTCTGGTCATGCTGTTTATCTTTTATGCATTTTTTACCTTTGCCCGGCTGGAAATTTTCAAAATGCTCCTGGCCTCCTTCTTCCCACTGGCCATTCTTATCCTGGCTGTCTTGGGCAGCATTGTGTTTGGCTTTGCCACACCATCCGAAGCGGCTGCCATGGGGGCATTTGGCGGGTTATTGCTGGCCTTTGCCTACCGGCGACTGAATATGTCCATGCTCAAGGAGTCCATGTACCTGACGGCAAAAACCAGCGCAATGGTATGCTGGCTCTTTGTGGGTTCCAGTATTTTCTCTGCCGCTTTTGCCCTGCTCGGTGGCCAGGAAATTATCAACGCCTGGGTATTGTCAATGGATTTAACGCCTGTTGAATTCATGATAATGGCGCAAATTGTTATTTTCCTGCTGGGCTGGCCACTTGAGTGGACAGAGATCATTGTGATCTTCATGCCCATCTTCCTGCCTTTGCTGGCTCATTACAATATCGATCCACTGTTTTTTGGCATTCTGGTTGCCCTCAACCTGCAAACCGCTTTCCTTTCACCCCCAGTGGCCATGTCCGCCTTTTACCTGAAAGGCGTGGCGCCACCACATGTGACCCTGAACCAGATATTTCTTGGCATGCTACCGTTTATGGGAATTCAGATTTTTGCACTCATTCTGCTTTATGTATTCCCGCAAATTGGTTTGTGGCTGCCCGAGGTTTTATACAAATAAACCGTCCTACTCCCAAACTGCCTTGATACCGCCTTTACGGCGGTATTTATTTTTTTGTACACCATCAACTCACAACTTAAATATCCGCAATTGCCCGCAGGAATCCTGAAACAGGTATATCCATCTGCCGCATAACTTGTATAATTGCCGCATTAACAGAAAGGATACTGATGAAGCAAACCATCACAGAAGTTGACAACATGGAAAACGAAGCGTTATTTTGTCCGGTAGCCACCACTACCTTCATTAAAAACATTAGTGATGACATTTATCCTTTGCTGGAGCTCGCCTCCAATGAACCGGATAGCGCTGCAACCCCTTTGCTCAAATCCATTACGGTTTTACTTTGCAACTACTGGAAAGCCTTTTATTTCAACCTGGGCCAGGAAGCACTTGTCCATCTGGTCGATACCATCCCTTCATCCGCACACCTGCCCCTGCCCATAAAGCAAGCTATTGCCCGAGACATTCTGGACAACAAAGATAAACTGGCGATTTGGTCACTGGCCGATGATCAATGGCGTGATCATGTTGCCAATTACTTCAATTACGAAGTATCCAATAGAATATTCAACACCTATCCAGCTGGCACCCGACAACTGGATCATTACTTTCAACAATTAACCGGGATCGAACAGATTTCCAGTTTCTGGCACTGGGAAAAAGATGAATATCCCTTTCTCCATTCTGCCTGTTCAGTTGAACAAGCCTGTGACATTCATGAACAACTCATGCTATTGCCCGAAGAAATAAGCAATCAGGAAGACCTTGCTTACCTAAACTACCATACCGTATGCGAATATTACGCCCACACTCTGGGTCTTGCCATCAAAACCCAAACAGCCATCAAAGCACTGCTTGACGTCCATCACTCTGACAGACCGGATACCTGATCATCCTCAGCGGGCTTTACCGGATCAATGAGAGTGACCCCGACTTGGTTACTCCTGAGCCGGAATGGCATAAGTACCCACCGCATGCGCCACAGCCTGCTCACCCCCTTCTGAGTAAATAAAAACATCACCCATCGCCAGCGTTCTGCCCAACTTGATAAGTCGGCACTCGGCAATCAGGTCTTTATCGGGTGCCGGCTTTCTTAGAAAAGACATATTCAGATTAGTGGTAACGGCCAACGGAACAATCCCGATTTCACCCAAAATGGCAACATACAAGGCAACATCGGCCACGGTCATTAACGAAGGCCCTGATACGGTGCCACCTGGCCGCAGATCTTCATAACTGACCGGCCATTTTATCCTGGAAAATCGTTCACCAACGCTTTCCACAATGCATTTATTCTGTGGAAAATCATTTTTCAGGAAAGTGATAATTTCTTCTTTTGAAGCCACGCTGTTATCTCCTGTATTTTTATATCCATTCAAGCACATGAATACCAAGGGTTTCCGGACTTTCAGATGAAAATGTCAAATATCATTAATATTAATGACATCAATAATGAATACCCGGAAATTTGATTTACATTCTTGCTTATTGACTTAAGCTCGGATTTGAGGTTTTCACAAATCATATCAAGGCCTCATATTTCATTGATGCAACGCGAACCCCCCCCCCAAGAAAATGACATTTACACCCAAAGAAAACATCATCACATATTTTAATTTCAAGATAAATGTTCCAGAGGGCTACAAATATTTGGCCATTGATAAAAATGGTACCTTGTTTGCTTATCTTAATAAGCCCACCTGGAATAAAGCAACCACTTCCTGGGTGCCCAACCTGCTCAGCAACCAGCTGATGGAGTTTCTGGAAGTTGGTATTTTTCAATCCAGTCGCATCGCGCCCGAATACAGTTTGGTGAAAATTGCCTAAACGCCGGCCCTGTCTTTCCATTTACGCCCGGTACATGAGCTCTTTCTTTATCTTGAAAAAAATATCAAGACACTCGATTATTCATTATCAAAATCATCATTGAAATCTTCCTGCCGGGCTTGATTTCTGATGCCTTGCACTTCATCCCGTTTCTTTTTTATGTGATACACCGACAGGACTGCATGGGCAACCATATCCAGAACAGGCCTGGGACCATCCTGAGAATCCCATACCCGTGGTGTTAGAGAACCAGCCACCGAAACGCTGTCCCCATCCTGCAAGGCCAGCAACTGCGTGCAGGCTTGCTGGTTAAAACAAATAATATTTACAAATATTGTGTCCTGTTCAGTGGTCGCCCGTACCTTGGCCGTCACATATGAACCATTCTTACCCTGCCCCTGCCTGGGCTGCCCGAATATTTTTCCGGTGATCAATCCATCAATCATTTTCTGATTCCATCTTGCTGAATAAATTTATCATTATCACAAAAAGTGCTTATGCGATCATTGTGAAACTTGTGCATTGATCATACCTGTTTATTCACTTGTGTTTTCTGTCTTACCTGAAATAAAAAGATATAAACCCCAATCATTTCAAAATAAAACAACTCCCAAATAAAACTTTAAATTTCGATGCTTTTTCTTGTTTAATACCTCTATGAGCTTGATTTATATCAATATAAAAAACACATAAACACACTTAGAATAGAGGCTACACCGTAGTCGGCTAACACCGATATTTTTAAGCGGACCATGATTTTTCATGTGTCCGTTCTTTTTATCCTGGCTTACCTCTTCATTCCACCTCCTGAAATCTTTACTTACCATTAAAACTTCCCTATTATTTCCATATATCGGTTCCTCTTCCTGGTCATCCCGTTTTTCTTCACCAGGATTTTTCGAAACAGTGCGGTATCTGACCATGCATCGGGCGGGCCTGCACCAGGAAATACATTATGAAAATCACACGATATCTTGTTTTAGGTGTACTGGCGCTTTCCGCCTGTGCCTCCAGCCTACCCGTTGAAATGGCTAACCCCGCTTCAATGTTGTGCCAACAAAAAGGTGGCAAAGTAATTATCAAACAAGGAACAAATGCCCAATACGGAATCTGTCAATTTCCAGACGGGACAGAAGTTGACGAATGGGAGTTTTACCGTCAACACTACCAGGTTACCAAAACCCCCTGAAGCATAATAAACACCCCCATCAAGTGGCCTCCGGTCACACTTGATATACACTGCTTATTAACCTGCCGTTATATGGCAGATTTCACACTTTTATGAGGCAATACTCTATGACACGTTATATCTCCTACGAAAACATGGACGGCATGACTGAAAAACTGACACTGGATCCAAGTGATCCTGTGCCGCAAAATATTCTTGAAATCAAAAAACTGCTAATAAAAAAGCTCGAAATTGATCCCACCGACCAAACCGCGGCGTCCCCCAAAACCCCTGAAGAACTAATTGATGAAGCCTTGGATAACGCCAATATTCCAGTATCAACCATCAAACTGGTTATTAATTGAATAAGTCCTGCCACATTCCCCCTCTAAGCCTTACAGATTAGGTGGTGGTTCCTCCTGACAAAAGCCTTACTTCGCGCCAGTTGTCTTACTGGCGCACTAAGCTCTCTTCCTTTACCCAGCCAGCCTTTCATGCGTATTTTTTCGGCATAAAAAACAACAATCGGCAACCTTGAATCAGCCCCCTTGTCCATCTGCCGAATCCCCCGCCCTGTCGCAAAGCCCGTTAATTCTTATTTATAGCAAACAAGTCTTTCTTTATGATTTATTTTTATATAAAGACTATAGAGAAAGTCAGAAAAAGCGTATAGAGTATAAATAAAATTTTTATCCTTTATTAGATAGTATGAATTTTAATTATATGCATAACAATTATTTATATATAACTGTTTCTTATAACATTAAAGTTCATCACACCTTTCAACGATCGGACTGATGCCTCCCATTTTCCTTTATACATTGAACACAAACGAAAACTGAACATCTTCCCGTGGTTTTTATGATGAATATGGGTATTGCAATAATATGTAGTGCTCAAGGAGTTTATAAATGAGCAATACGGCTGAATTGACACTTTTCTCGGCAAACCGCCTGCATGATGGAATTGTTGTCTGGCTGGGACAAAACAATGAGTGGGTGCAGGATTTGCAGTCAGCCTCATTATTCAATCAGGAAAACATAGCGGCCGCGCGCGATGCCGCACAACAGGCCAGCGACCATAATTTCATTGTTGGTGTGCAGGAGTTACCCGCCACCCGCGAAAACGATATCCCCGTACCCTGTGATTACAAAGAACGTATCCGCAGCAAAGGCCCCTCCGTTCGGCCCGATCTGGGCAAGCAGTCCGGCAATGGCGAAAACGGTAACCCTGCCTTCAGCCAAACCCTTCAACCGCGTCAGGCCAACAGCAAGGCGGGCATTTACCAATATGATGACAATGAACATGCCTTCCTGAAAAACCGTGCCCGTTTTTTTAGTGAGCAAGTTCAACGCCGTTTAAGCGGTGAGCTGAACGAAGATGAATTCAAAACCTACCGTTTGATGAACGGTCTGTATTTGCAGCTTCATGCCTACATGCTCCGGGTAGCCATCCCTTATGGCACACTAAGTGCCGAACAATTAAAACAACTGGCTTATGTGGCTCGCACCTACGACAAGGGTTATGGCCATTTCACCACTCGTCAGAACATACAGCTTAACTGGATACGGCTGGATCAGGCGGCCGATGCCTTATCCGCCCTGGCCGATGTCGACTTGCATGCCATCCAGACCAGCGGCAATTGCATCCGCAACGTCACCACCGACCAGTTTGCCGGTGCGGCTTTTGATGAAGATATCGATCCTCGTGTATATGCGGAAATCCTGCGCCAGTGGTCTACCGATCATCCTGAATTCACCTATTTGCCCCGCAAGTTCAAGATTGCCATCACTGGCAGTGCCAATGACAGAGCCGCTATCCGGCTGCATGACATTGGCTTGCGTGTCCTGAAAAACGAGGCTGGCGAAATCGGTTTTGAAGTCCACGCCGGTGGCGGCCTGGGCAGAACACCTATTGTGGCCACCAAGGTAAGATCATGGTTACCACAGCAAGATCTGATTAAATATGTTGAAGCGATTGTCCGTGTTTACAATGCCCTGGGACGTCGTGACAACCTGTACAAGGCACGCATCAAAATCCTGATCCGGGAACTGAAGCCAGAAAACTTCATCCGCATGATCGAAGAGGAATTTGAGGCCCTGCCTGATGACCGGCCATTGGTCAGCGATGAGCTGGTTGCGCATTTCAATGCCCGCTTTGTGGTGCCGTCCTTCGAAACAGGCAGCAACAGTTTCCCCGTATTCGAGGCATCACTGGCCAACAATCCGGCCTTTGCCCGCTGGGTTAAACAAAACACCCATCCGCACAAGCAATCCGCCTATCTCAGCGCGGTGATCTCCCTGAAACCACAGGGCGGTATCCCTGGCGATCTGACGGCTGATGAAATGGACCTGGTTGCCAATCTGGCTGAAAAATATTCACTGAATGAAATCAGGGTAACGCACGAACAGAATCTGGTTCTGCCACATGTAAAAAAAGAAGATCTTTTTGAAGTTTGGCAAACACTGCTCAGTGCCAATCTGGCCACCGACAATATCGGCCTGATTACCGACATGATTGCCTGCCCGGGCATGGACTACTGCAGCCTGGCCAACGCCCGCTCTATTCCAGTTGCCCAGGAAATTGCGATCATGGTTCATAAAAAGAAAATTGAACACGATCTGGGCGAACTTACCCTTAATATCTCTGGTTGTATCAATGCATGCGCCCACCATCATATTGCCAATATTGGCATTTTGGGTGTGGACAAAAACGGCCAGGAATTCTACCAAATCACGTTAGGTGGCTCTGCCGATGAAAATGCGGTGGTTGGCAAAATCCTGGGCTCTTCCGTCACTTTTGAAGACGTTCCTGTGGTTATCGAAGAAATCATGAATATTTATCTGCGTGAACGCCGCAACAACGATGAAACTTTCCTGCAGACCTATCACCGTATTGGCGCTGCACCCTTTAAGGAGGCACTAAATGTTGCTGGTAAATAAATTTGGAAAACACACCCAGGACGAATGGCAATATATCGGTGCTGAAGATGCGCTTCCCACCGAGGGCAGTATTGTCATTACACTGGACAGATGGGCTGAAATTGCAAACCAGCCGGTTCGCAAAGGAATTTGGTTAAACCCCGGCAATAATGCGGCCGACATTGCTGCGCTCTTGCCACAGGTGGAACTGGTTCTGATTGATTTTCCTAAATTCAGGGATGGTCGCGGCTTTACACAAGCCAAACTGATTCGCGAACGCTATCAATTTAAAGGTGATATACGAGCCGGTGGCCATGTTTTGCCTGACCAGTTTACCGCCATGCTTACCTGCGGATTCAGTAGCGCCAAAGTGGCAAAAACCTTCCCTGAAGCGCGCTGGGTGCAAGCCGCTCAGCTGGCGGAATCGCGTAAAGCCAGCACGGCACCAGGCAACCTGTTGAACAGGTTGGTTGGCGCTTATGGCTCATAGGATAAAACTGCGCCAGGGAAATTTTTATTAAACAGGCAGCGGTTGGGTTCAATTACCTTCCGTCCCGCCTAAATCAAAGAAGGCTTGCACATTGCTGCAAGCCTTTTTACTGCCGGTGTTTGTCAAGGTAGTTGTCACTGTTTTTTGTCTTAAGCAGCTTGTTGCATCTTCATCTCTTTTTCAGGGTTCAACGTGACAGGTCCAATCGGCTCACAATTTCTGACTGGGCGTGTTCCCCAGCGTGAGGGGTTACGCAGCTTGGCCTGCTCCAGTATTGCCTGGCGTTGAGCCAGTAATGCAGTGTCTTTACCGTTATGCCGTTGCTGGGGCGTCACGAAGTTGAGTTTGCTATGACGATGCTCGGTGTTGTACCAGCTTACAAAACGCTCAACCCATTGCCGTGCCTCATGTAGCGAAGCAAACCCGTTTGATGGCCACTGTGGACGGTATTTCAGCACCCTGAACAGGGACTCCACAAATGCATTGTCATTACTGACACGGGGACGACTGTAGGAAGGCAAGACGCCTAATTCTTCGAGTTTGGCCTTCATGGTTTGTGCTTTCATCGGCGCCCCATTGTCTGAATGCAGAATCAGGGGTTGATGCAGGCATTGCTCACGCAACAGACAACGTTGAAGCAGTTGAGCAGCATATTCACCGCTCTCAGCCTCATGGACTTCATACCCCACGATCTTACGGCTGTACAGGTCTTCAAACAGGTAAAGATAGTAAAACTGCCCTCGTACCGTTGATGGGCAGTAAGTAATATCCCAACACCAGACCTCACAAGGCCCATCGGCATCACCCATCTTGTAAGGCTTTTCTTCGGGCTTTGCATTCTTTATTTTGGTATCAGTCAGTGCCATTGGGGGTATCTCCATCAGGGGGTATCAGATCATGCCCCCAAATGTACCCCCATAAGGGGGTATCTTCAAGTACCTTTTTGTCTTAACTTATACCCCGTCCAGACAACAAAAAACCCCGTAAATGCTTGATTTATCGGGGTCTTGTCTTATGTTTTCCTTGCTTGTCTTTAAGCATTTGGTAGGCGGTACTGGAGTCGAACCAGCGACCTCTACGATGTCAACGTAGCGCTCTAACCAACTGAGCTAACCGCCTGCAAGAAAGAATATAATTATAGGTATCAACCAAAATTCTGTCAAGTCCCAGCGACAGAGCAATTAATCACCCAGTCATTTATTTGGAAATTGTTGTTTTTTGGCTGCTATACCCCACACCAACATCCATGACTCCGTACACCTCTACTTTGGAGCGATTTAATGAGGTGTCTCCGGAACCAGAGGCACAACCTGCCAAAAGCCCTAATAAACAACATGATAGCAATAGGGTTCTCTTCATTTTCCACCTTCGTTTGATGAAGGGGTCTATAAAAACCCCTGTAAATTTTGACATATCGATCAGGCAATAATTTCCAACTTGGCAATACCCAATGCCAGGGTTTTGGCCCCCGCGTTCTGGAAAATGATTTGAGCCTGGGCATCACTACCTTGACCACTCAAGTTAATAATGGTTCCATCACCAAACTTGGCGTGACGCACACCTTGGCCAACCTTGAATTGTTGTTGTCCAACCTGCACCCCACTGCTTACGGCGCGCGGTGCACGAGGTGACAGAATCCCGCTTTCCGGACGCCCAAAAGCATCACGCTGGCGGGATTGCCCACCTGCCCAGCCATTCTGGCTTGCAGCGTAAGTGGCAACCTTGGGGGTTAACCATTTAATGCAGGCTTCAGGCAGTTCATCCAGAAAACGGGAGCGGATGGAATAACGGGTTTGTCCATGCAGCATTCGACTTTGCGCCATACTGATATACAAGCGTTCCCGGGCACGGGTGATGGCCACATACATCAGACGACGCTCTTCCTCAAGCCCGCCATCGGCCAGCAGGCTGTTTTCATGGGGAAACAGCCCTTCTTCCACACCGGTAATAAACACCACATCAAACTCAAGGCCTTTGGCAGCATGAATCGTCATGAGCTGGATGGCATCTTCCCCGGCCTTGGCCTGGTTATCGCCGGCTTCCAGGGAAGCATGGGACAAAAACGCCGCCAACGGAGAAATGGCTTCCTGGAACATGATGTCCGGATCAACGGAAGCCGGAGGCTCTACCGCCTTGCCGGCCGGCATGCCTTCGTAATTTTCTTCAAGCGAAAATACGGTTGCCGCATTGATCAATTCACTCAGGTTTTCCAGGCGTTCCGCCCCCTCACGCTCTTTTTCGTAGTGCTGTTTTAATCCTGAGGTTTCAATAACGTGCTGCACCAGTTCGGGTAAGGTGACGGTTTTCCCTACCTCTGCCATTTGCTTGATCAGCTGCACAAACGAGGCAAGATTGCTTCCGCCTTTTCCGGAAACTGCGCCAATGGCATGTGCCATGCTGCAACCAATCTGACGTGCCGCATCAGTCAGGTTTTCAAGGGTACGGGCACCAATACCGCGCGTGGGAAAGTTGACGACCCGCATGAAAGACGTATCGTCACCCAAATTGGACACCAGGCGCAGGTAGGCCAGCACATGCTTGATTTCCTGACGCTCGAAAAAGCGCAAGCCACCATAAACTTTATAGGGAATACGGGCAGAAAACAGCGCATGCTCTATGGTACGCGACTGGGCATTGCTGCGATACAGAATGGCAATATCACTTCTGGCCCGCCCTTCGTTAAGCAGCGCCTTGATCTCTTCCAGCAGCCATTGCGATTCTTGCAAATCGGTTGGCTGCTCTATGATGCGCAAGGGCTCACCGGCACCGCGATCGGTCCACAGGTTTTTACCCATGCGATCATTATTGTGTTCAATCAAGGCATTGGCCGCATCCAGGATGTTGCCATAAGAGCGGTAATTTTGCTCTAAGCGGATAATATTGCCTTTGGCGTAATCACGCTCAAAGGCGGCCATATTGCCCACATTGGCCCCCCGAAATGCGTAGATTGACTGATCATCATCACCCACGGCAAACAGGGAAGCCTGCTGGCCGGCAAGCAGACACAGCCACTTGTACTGCAAATCATTGGTGTCCTGGAATTCGTCCACCAGAATATGTCTGAAGCGACGCTGGTAATGCTCGCGAACGAGCGCATTTCTGCTTAGCAATTCGTAGGCACGCAACAGCAATTCGGCAAAATCAACAACACCTTCACGCTGGCACTGTTCCTGGTACAACTGGTAAATATCCACCATCCGCTGGCGATGTGCATCCCATACCTCCATGGTTTCAGGACGTTCACCCTTTTCTTTGGCGCCGTTAATGAAACGCTGCACGTCTTTGGCCGGAAATTTTTCGTCATCAATGTTGGCGGTTTTTATAAGGCGCTTGATGGCCGACAGCTGATCGGCCATATCAAGGATCTGGAAACCCTGGGGCAGACCCGCATCACGGTAATGGGCACGCAAAAGACGATTGCACAGACCATGAAAAGTCCCAATCCACATGCCACGGGCATCGATGGGCAACATGCCCGTTAAACGGGCAAGCATTTCCTTGGCGGCTTTATTGGTAAAGGTAACCGCCAGCAAACCATAAGGCGAAACCTGTCCCGTTTGAATGAGCCAGGCCATACGTGTGGTCAGAACCTTGGTTTTACCACTTCCTGCACCCGCCAGAACCAGCGCGTACTGCGCTGAAGAGGTGACCGCAGTACGCTGTTCGGGGTTGAGCTGATCGATCATGCCGCGTAACGTTGCAGGCGCAAGGCAAATTGCTCAAGACTCTTGATGCCACTTTGCCGGGCCTGCTGGCACCAGGCCTGCAGGTCTTGCAACAGTTGTTCACTGCTTGCCGTAGAGCTTGCCCAGACACGGGTAAGTTCATCACGCATATTAACCAGGGTTGCCAGGACTTTATTTTGGGACAGTGCCTGCTCAAGCTCTTCTTTTTCGGTTGGTTTCAGGGACTGCTCTGCCTGCGTAATGCGATCGGCCACCGTTTTCAGCAACGCTGCCTGCTGGGCACTAAGGCTATCCTTGACGCCTTTCAGACGATCAATTTCAGCCTGAGCCGTTTTCTTGAGTAAATCGGCATAGCGGGTCATGATTTCATAACGATGTGTAATGACACCCTGCAAGGTTTTTTCAGTGACCTGATTGGATTTCTCAAGTTTGAGTTTGGGGGCCACTTTACGCACCTTGGCCAGGCCCAGATAAGTCATTAATTTGATATAAAGCCAGCCAATATCAAACTCATACCACTTGCTGGAGAACTTGGCTGATGTGCCATAAGCGTGGTGATTATTATGCAGTTCTTCGCCCCCGATCAGAATACCAATCGGGAACAGATTTGTACTGGTGTCGGGACTGGAGAAATTCCGATAGCCGATATAATGCCCCAAACCGTTTACCACACCGGCCGCCCAGAACGGGATCCAAGCCATTTGCACGGCCCAGACCGTTAAACCGGCGGCACCGAACAGCAGCACATCAACAATCAGGGTCAACATAATGCCCAGCCCAGGATGACGGGAGTAAACATTACGCTCCAGCCAGTCATTGGGGGTTCCATGACCATAACGTTTCAGGGTTTCCTGGTTGGCGGCTTCCTCGCGATACAATTCCGCGCCTTTCCACATGACCTTTTCTATGCCATAAACCATAGGTGAATGCGGATCACCTTCTTTTTCACACTTTGCATGGTGTTTGCGGTGAATGGCCACCCACTCTTTGGTTACCATGCCAGTAGTTAGCCATAGCCAAAGGCGGAAGAAATGGGCAATGGCCGGGTGAAGATCCAGACCGCGGTGAGCCTGGCTGCGATGCAGGAAAACGGTTACCGACACAATAGTAATGTGCGTAAGAACCAGTGTCACAAGAACAAGTTGCCACCAGGACAACTGCAACAAGCCACCCGCCACAAAATCAAGAATACTATCCATAAACCTTATCAGGTCTCCTAAAAAAACAATTATTTCACTGCTTCGGGTTGGAGTGACAAACAAAATAAAAGTTCGGCTCCAGCCCTGTTTACTTGCTTCAACAGATTACCATTGACAGTGAAAACAATATAAACATTTAAATCTATCCAATCAATTGAGAAATTAAATAACAGATTGATTTGATTAACGAATCATTATGGCATGTTTACCTGCGCAACGCAAAATGAATGGCCGGTTTTTCCTGCTTAAAATAAAAAACCAGCCATTTAATTCTACCTGCCAATACTACGCTTTTTCCGGGCTTTCCTCACTAACAACCACGGATGAGTCTGCTTCGGCAGCCTCTTGTACCGCTGAGTCTGGCGCTTGGGTATCAGGGGTAATTTCAGCTGCCTCTTTTTTTACGGCCATTTCCTCTTTTTTACGACGCTCAAGCACTGCCGCAAAAAAGCCATCGGTACCGTGAACATCCGGACGCAGGCGAAGATACTCATTTTCCATAACCAGATCAGGACAACGATCACCCAACACCTGATTCACATGCAACAATGTAAAATCCGGATGATTTTGCAGGAAGCGCTCAATCTGTTGCTCATTTTCTTCAGGAAGAACGCTGCAGGTTGAATAAACCAAACGCCCCCCGGGTGCAACACAGCGCGAGGCACTGGCCAGAATGCTGGCCTGCAGGGCTGTCAATTCAGCCACATCTCTGGGTGTCTGGCGCCATTTAAGATCGGGATTGCGACGCAAGGTGCCCATGCCTGTACAAGGCGCATCCACCAGCACGCGGTGTGCCTTACCGGCCAAACGTTTCACACGCGCATCATTTTCATTGGCAATCACAACCGGCGTCACATTGGACAAACCACTGCGGGCAATGCGCGGCTTGGCTTTTGCCAAACGGGCCGCAGACACATCAAAAGCGTAAAGACGGCCGGTTGAACGCATAAGCGCTCCCAGCAACAGGGTTTTCCCACCAGCACCGGCGCAAAAATCAATGACCATATCGCCACGACGCGGACTCACCAGCATGCCAAGTATCTGACTGCCCTCATCCTGCACTTCCAGGGAACCGTTTTCAAACAAAGGCCAGCGGTTAATGGCCGGCTTGCCATTAAGACGGATTCCCCAAGGTGAATATGGCGTGGGCTGTGGGTTGAACGACTCTGCCGGCGAGTCTTTGAAAGCGGCCAGAACAGTGTCTCGGTCGGTTTTGAAAGTGTTGACGCGCAAATCAAGAGGAGCCTTTTCATTCATCGCTGACATTAAGGACTCTGCATTATCAAGCATGCTGAAGTGCTCATACAGCCAATCGGGCAGGCTACCCCGCACGGCGGGTGACAAGGCATTCAGATCAATGGTTTGCAAATGCTCAAGCCAGGCATTTTCCTCATCGGTCAGCACAGCGCGGATGGCATCATGCCCCAGGGTTGAAGAAAGGCCCAGAATCGCCAGGCGCTGCAATGATGAACCAACGCCACTTTCGGCAAATTGCCGGTAACGGCGCAAGTTACGCAAAATATCAAAAACAGCCTCGGCCACTTCGGCACGATCACGACTGCCCAATGACTTGTTCATCCGGAACCAGGCAGACAATACCGCATCAGCCGGAAATTTCCATTTTTGCACTTCGGCAAAAACGGTTTTAACCTGCTCTATGCGTACGGCATAAACCGGGGCTTTGACAACAGGCTTTTCAGGGCCTTTTCTTCTGCCGGCAGAACCCTGCCGGCTGCGTGAGGTGGCACTTGATCTCATTTTAATTATCCTTTTTCTGAAAACATGAACAGTGAAGGCACTTCACGTTTATAAACAACCTTGCCATTATCGCCCAGTTTTACAATATCTTCTGCCAAATAGCCCACAACGGCTGGAAACATTATGTGTTCCATACCCAGTACCCGTTGCGCCAGCGCATCGGCGGTATCGGTTTTAAGCACGGGCACGGCCGCCTGTGCAATGATGGGACCATGATCCAGCACCGGTGTGACAAAATGAATGGTGCAGCCATGCAGCATCACACCTGCATCCAGCGCCTGCTGGTGCGTATCCAATCCGGGAAAGGCTGGCAACAGGGAAGGATGAATATTAATAAGCCGACCATGGTAATGATGCACGAATTTTTCGGTCAGAATGCGCATGAAACCGGCCAGCAATACATAGTCGGGACGATGGGCATCAATAACTTCCTGCAGGGCTTGATCGAATGCATCGCGCGAATCATAATCCTTGTTCAGGATTTCGTGTACATTAATACCCTGCTCTTTAGCCCATTCAAGACCCTTGCTATTCCTTGAGTGGGAAATAACAGCCGCAACATGGATGTCTGGCCGGTTTTTGGCCATATTAACAATAGCCTGCATATTCGAGCCCCGGCCCGAAATCAGCAGAACAAAACGTTTGGGTGATTGATTTACAACAGTCACAGCATAACTTCCTTCTTAATGAAGCGTAAAATTGTAAACTGTTATTCGTGAAAAATACTATTAATCTTTATCGTAATGCTTTCCCCGCTTCCCAACAACGGGCAAGCGCATTAACTATCGGCAACTTCGATGGGGTCCATTTAGGACACCAGCGTCTGCTCGCGCGCGTTGTCCAGGTGGCAAAAGAAAAAAATCTGGCCCCATCGGTCATGACATTTTTACCACACCCCAGGGAATATTTTGCCTTCCTTGAACAGCGCCCCGAACTGGCACCCACCCGGATTTCATCACTGCGTGACAAAATGGCCGCCCTGGCCAATGCCGGTATAGAGCAGGTTTTCCTGAACCGATTCAATCAGCAATTTGCCACCCTTGGTGCAGAGCAATTCATTGAGGATATCCTGGTACGTCGACTGAAAACCAAATGGTTGTATGTCGGTGTCGATTTTCGTTTTGGCAAGAAACGCGTCGGTGATATTGCACTTTTGCGCGATGCCGCCTCACACTTTGGTTTTGAAGTGGAAACACTTGAAGACGTCCTGGACAAGAACAACCAGCGCTATTCAAGTACCGAACTGCGCAATGCACTTGCCTTTGGCGATCTTGATCGCGCCAACAGTTATCTGGGACGGCCCTACGAAATCAGTGGCCATGTGATTCACGGAAAAAAATTGGGCCGCACGATTGGTTACCCAACCCTGAACCTGCGTGCCATGCCACGTTGCGCCTTGCGTTCGGGCATTTACGTTGTTGCTGTCAAAGGTCTGGACGGGCAAACCCTTCCGGGCATTGCCAGCCTGGGCGTACGACCCACCGTTGAATCCGATGGCAAAGTATTGCTCGAAGTACATATTCTGGATAAAACCGTAGCCGCATACGGTAAACTTATTACTGTCGCATTCCTGCACTACGTGCGGGATGAAGAAAAATTTCCCAATTTACCCACAATGATCGATGCCATCCGCAACGATGAGCGCATCGCTCGTAACTATTTTGCTGTCCATGGACTATAAAAACACTTTAAATTTGCCCGAAACTCCTTTCCCTATGCGTGGCAACCTGCCCAAACGCGAACCTGAATGGGTTAAACAGTGGGAAGAAAATAAAGTTTACGAAGCTATTCGCAAAGCCAGCAAAGGCCGGCCAACGTTTATTTTGCATGATGGCCCGCCGTATGCAAACGGTGACATTCACATTGGCCACGCGGTTAATAAAATCCTCAAGGACATCATTCTCAAAAGCCGCAACATGGCGGGCTACGATGCCCCTTACGTGCCTGGCTGGGACTGTCACGGCATGCCCATCGAAATCCAGATAGAGAAAAAATTCGGCAAACACCTGCCCGTGGCCGAGGTGCAGGCCAAGGCCCGTGCCTATGCCTACGAACAAATAGACCGTCAATGCAAAGACTTCAAACGGCTGGGGGTACTGGGTGAATGGGACAACCCCTACCTGACCATGAATTTCGCCAACGAGGCCAATGAAATCCGTGCCCTGGCTGACATTCTGGACAAAGGTTATATTTTCCGCGGACTCAAACCGGTCAACTGGTGTTTTGACTGCGGTTCGGCCCTGGCCGAGGCCGAGGTTGAATACCAGGATCGCAAAGACCCGGCCATTGATGTCGCTTTCCCATTTGCTGAAAAAGACAAACTGGCCAAAGCCTTCAATCTTGACCATATCGACGATGGCGCCGTGGTCATCTGGACCACCACGCCCTGGACCATTCCGTCCAACATGGCGCTTAACATCCACCCCGAGCTTGAATACTCGCTGGTGCGTGTCACCCCTTCCCTGCCTGCCGGCCCTTTGTTGCTGCTGGCCACGGAACGGGTGCAAGCCTGCCTTGCCGCCTGGAATCTGGAAGGCACCATTGAGGCCCGCTGTACTGGTGCAGCCCTTGACCACATCGCTTTCCACCACCCGCTTTACCGGACCGATGCCGGTTATGACCGTTTGTCCCCCATGTATCTGGGTGACTACGTCACGGTAGATGCCGGTACCGGTATTGTTCACTCGGCTCCCGCTTACGGTATTGAAGACTTCATTTCCTGCAAGGCCAATGGCATTAAAGACGACGCCATCATCAGCCCTGTCATGGCCGATGGCAAATATGCCAGCAGTCTGCCCCTGTTTGGCGGTCTCTCCATTTGGGATGCCAACCCCAAAATTGTGGAAACCATGAAAGAGGCTGGCACACTTATTAAAGTCGAGTCCCTGAAACACAGTTACATGCACTGCTGGCGCCACAAAACCCCGATTATTTACCGCGCCACCAGCCAATGGTTTGCCGGCATGGACCGCCAGCCCAAAGACGGCTCGGCCACGCTGCGTGAAAAAGCCTTGGCTGGCGTCGAGGCCACCAGTTTTTATCCTGCCTGGGGTCGCGCCCGCCTGCATGCCATGATTGCCAACCGTCCCGACTGGACCTTGTCACGTCAACGCCAGTGGGGCGTTCCCATGGCATTCTTCGTTCACAAGGAAACCGGTGAGCTCCACCCACGCAGCGTTGAGTTGCTGGAACTGGTTGCCCAACGGGTTGAAAAAGAAGGCATCGAGGCCTGGCAGTCGTTGGACCCCAAAGAATTGCTGGGTGAAGAGGCCGATCAATACGAGAAAAACCGTGACACCCTGGATGTCTGGTTTGATTCGGGCACCACACACTTTACAGTAATGGGTGGCAAAGACCATGTTTGCAATGGCTCCCACGCCGACACCCTGCGCTGGCCCGCCGACCTGTACCTGGAAGGCTCCGACCAGCACCGTGGCTGGTTCCACTCTTCCCTGCTCACCTCTTCCATGATGTTTGGCCAGCCCCCCTACAAGGGCTTGCTGACCCATGGCTTTGTGGTTGACGGCCAGGGCCGGAAAATGAGTAAATCAGTCGGTAACGTGATTGCTCCGCAAAAAGTCTCCGACTCTTTGGGTGCTGAAATCATCCGCTTGTGGACAGCTGCCACCGACTACTCCGGTGAACTGTCCATTTCCGACCAGATCCTGAAGCGTGTAGTTGAAAGTTACCGCCGTATTCGCAATACCCTGTGCTTCCTGCTGGGTAACCTGAATGATTTTGATGCTGCCAAAGACCAGGTCAACCTTGAACAAATGTTTGAAGTGGACCGCTATGCACTGGCGTTTACCAAAGCCATGCAAGACGAAGTGCTGGCGAATTATGAAGAGCTGAACTTCCACCCCGCCGTGGCAAGGTTGCAGATTTTCTGCTCGGAAGACCTGGGTGCATTTTACCTGGATACCCTGAAAGACCGTTTGTATACCAGCGGCAAAGACAGCCTGGCTCGTCGCTCTGCCCAAACCGCCCTGCTGCACATTACGTTCAGCCTGCTTAAATTGCTGGCTCCCATCCTGTCATTTACGGCAGAAGAAGCCTGGGCTGTCCTGCGTGAATCCACCCTGAAAAATACCGAACTAGCCGACCGTATAACCATTTTCACCGAGGTCTACCATGATGTGCCTGTTCCTCAGGATAGCGAAGCATTAATTGCCAAATGGACACGCCTGCTTGAAATCAGGGCAGAACTGAACAAGCAGCTTGAAGACCTGCGCAGTGCCGGCCAGATTGGCTCCGCCCTGCAGGCTGAAGTGGACATTTACGCAAGTGAACAGGACCTGGCCTGGCTGCAAAGCCTGAACGATGACCTGCGCTTCATTTTCATTGTGTCGCGCGCAACCGTACATGCCTCAAACGGAGAGCTCCGTTTCGAAATCGCACCCTCCGGACATGAAAAATGTGAGCGTTGCTGGCATTATCGCGAAGACGTCAACAGCCACCCGGAACATCCCGGCATTTGCTCCCGTTGCGTAGACAACCTGTACGGAGACGGCGAGGCGCGTGAATATGCCTGACCAGCATAACGGCAAACGACCCGTAGCCTATGGCATATGGGTTGCCTGCACGCTTTTCCTGATTGCCCTGGACCAGGCCAGCAAACTGTATTTTGAACACAATTTTGACTATCTGGAAAGGCTGAGTATCCTACCTTTCTTTGATTTCATTCTGGTTTACAATCAGGGAGCTGCCTTTAGCCTGCTGGCCGATGGGAGCGGCTGGCAACGCTGGTTTTTCCTGGTTCTTGGCCTGGGGGCCACCGGGTTTATCCTGCATTTGTTAAAAAAACACAAAACGCAAACGTTTTTTTGTTTTTCCCTTACCCTTATTATGGCCGGCGCGCTCGGTAACGTCATCGATCGCCTGGTTTATGGCCATGTCGTTGATTTTCTTCTATTTTATTGGGGGAATGCTTATTTCCCGGCCTTCAATGTCGCAGACATTTGTATTACCATAGGGGCTGTCTTTCTCATTCTTGATGAGATCCTTCGTATACGTCGTACCAAACAAGAGCAAGCATGAATCCTGACCTTTCCGGCAAACGCATCGTTTTGGGTATTACCGGTGGCATTGCCTGCTATAAAGCGGCAGAGCTTACCCGCCGACTCATGGATCACGGTGCCACGATTACCGTGGTCATGACCGATGCCGCCACCCAGTTCGTCACGCCCACCACCTTCCAGGCCCTGTCCGGCAACCCGGTTTATACCGAAACACTGGATGCCCGCATGGCCAACAGCATGGCACACATCAATTTAAGCCGCCAGGCCGATGCCATCATTATCGTACCAGCCAGTGCCGATTTCATCGCGAAACTCAGCCATGGCCTGGCCGATGACCTGCTTTCCACCCTGTGCCTGGCCAAAGGCAACTGCCCGCTTATCGTGGTTCCTGCCATGAACCGGGAAATGTGGGCACACCCGGCTACCCAACGCAACATACTGCAATTACTGCACGACAACACTGCTGTCTGGGGGCCAGGCAGTGGTTCGCAGGCCTGCGGCGAAACCGGTAGCGGACGCATGCTCGAACCTCATGAAATCGTGAATGAAACCATTGCATTTTTCCAGGAAAAGCTTCTGCATGGCAAACACGTGCTCATTACCGCAGGCCCCACGGCCGAACCCATCGATCCGGTTCGCATGATCACCAACCGTTCATCCGGCAAGATGGGTTATGCCATTGCCCGCGCTGCCCGCGAAGCCGGCGCCCGGGTAACCCTGGTTTCCGGCCCCACTGCGCTTGATGCCCCTTATGATGTACAACGCATATCCGTCATGACTGCCAGACAAATGTACGATCAGGTCATGCAACACGCCCATGAGGCTGATATTTTCATTTCGGTCGCTGCGGTTGCCGACTGGCATGTCAGCAATTTCCAGCAAAACAAAATCAAAAAAACCGAAAACACGGGTATGGACCTTCAATTTTCCCCCAATCCGGACATTCTTGCCTCGGTGGCTGCGCTTGAAAATGGCCCCTGGTGTGTCGGTTTTGCGGCTGAAACCGAAAACCTGCTGGAATATGCCGAAAGCAAACGCCAACGTAAAAATATTCCCTTGCTGGTCGGCAATCTGGCCCAAGACGTGATGGACGCCGACTCCACCACCATGGTTTTGTTTGAAGAAAACGGTCACCAACAACTGCCTACCCTACCCAAACTGGCCGCCTCACGCCAATTGATTAAACATATTGCCTTGAAACTGTCGGCATAAAAGCCCTTTTTCAGGATTAACCGGTATATTTTCATGGATCAGCTGCTTCAACAGATCATTACATTCATCCAGGATAACCAGCTCTGGGCAGGCCCCATTATTGCCTTGCTTACCTTTGGCGAATCCATGCTTATTATTGGTCTTGCCATCCCCGCAACGGCTATTTTGCTGGCAGCCGGTACCTTAATCGGCTCAGGGGTTTTATCTCCCTGGCCCATTATTATTTGGGGAATAGCAGGTGCCATATTGGGTGACGCCCTTTCGTACTGGATCGGGCGCTGGTTTGGCATGGATATCACCCGTAAATGGCCCCTGAACCAGCACCGGAAAATGGTTGCGCGAACAAGGCTGTTCTTTTATAAATATGGTGTCCTGTCGGTTTTTCTGGGTCGTTTTATGGGCCCCATCCGCTCCACAATTCCTGCCGTTGCCGGCATCATGAACATGTCCCACCTGCGGTTTCAAATCGCCAATGTGACCTCTGCCATCATCTGGATGCCCGTCATGATTATGCCTGGCTATCTGGGTGCCAAAGGTGCCGAAGCCATTTCAGATTCTCATGGAGCAGGGGGTGGAAGCACATTGCTGATTGGTACCATTCTGTCAGTGGTCGCTGGAGTATGGCTGATATACTCACTCATGAAAAAAACACCAGAGAAAAACAAAACCAGCAAGGAAAGGATCAAGGCCGGCAACCGTCACTAACACGATAAGGGATGTATCATGTTGAAGAGTCACGAAAGCCCTAAAAATGGGGATTATGTTTCATATATCGATGAACTTCTAAAACAGTCATCCTTATCTTCCCCCGCGCAAAATCCGGGCAATGATTTTACCCAGGACTTGCCTGAGAGTTTCTCCAGCCATGAAGATTTCTCGTCCGCCGTACCCGCAAAGTCCACCTCGTATTCTTTGCCACAGCCCCCAAAAACCAATACAAACAAGCCCACGACTTACACAGCCTCCACGTTCAACAAAAACGTCAGAAGATTTTTCTTCCTGATTTTTCTACTGGTGTTTCTCGGCTCCATTATTGCCGAGTCAGACGGGCAAGGGGCAATTGTCTTGATTATCATTGTTGTCATTGCCATAATCCGGTTCATGGCAACAATTTTCAATTCCACGAAATCAAATAGGAAAAAATGAAAATAGACCTGAAAATCCTTGATGAACGCATGCGCTCACACTTGCCAACCTACGCAACAGGTGGATCTGCCGGCCTTGATCTGCGGGCCTGTCTTGATGAAGCCGTCACACTGAAACCAGGCCAGACCACTTTGATTCCCACCGGTTTATCCATATTCATCAAAAACCCGAACTATGCCGCCATAATCCTGCCACGCTCGGGGCTGGGCCATAAGCACGGTATCGTACTGGGTAATCTGGTTGGCCTGATCGATTCCGACTATCAGGGGCAGCTCATGGTATCAACCTGGAATCGTGGCCAGACCGATTTTGTCATTTCCCCCATGGAACGCATTGCCCAATTGGTGGTGGTTCCCGTACAGCAAGTAGAATTCAATCTTGTCGATGAATTTGAAGACAGTGATCGCGGCGCCGACGGTTTTGGCAGTACCGGTCGCCATTAATTTTTTTACAAGGACATGATAATGACACTGACACGCAGAATGATTTTAAAAAGTGCCGGCGCCCTGCTGGCCTCTGGTATCCTGGGTTCCAATATGGCAATGGCGCAGGATACCGCTACAGCCTGGCCTGAAAAACCCATCAATTTTGTAGTTCCTTATGCAGCCGGTGGCCCGCTTGACACCATTGCCCGCCTCTTGGGTGAAAAAGTGCAGCAAGAACTCAAACAAACCGTGATTGTCGAGAACAAAGCCGGTGCCGGTGGCAATATTGGTGCCGCCTCAGTGGCCAAGGCCCAGCCCGATGGCTACACGCTGGTAATGGGTGCGGTTGCCATCCAGGCCATTAACCCCTGGTTATATAAAAACATTACGTTTGATCCCATCAAGGATTTCGCACCGGTTATTATGGTTTCATCGGTACCCAATGTTTTAATCGTCAATAAAGATTTCGCCGAAACCAACAATATCAACAGCCTGCAAGATTTGATTGATTATGCCAAAAACAATGTTGGCAAGCTTAACTATGCGTCTGGCGGCAGTGGCAGTGCCGGCCACCTGGCTGGTGAGCTCATGAAAGCCCGTACCGGCATCGATGCCGTCCACGTACCTTATGGCGGTGCCAATCCGGCAAAACTGTCTTTGTTGTCCAACCAGACCCAGTTCATGTTTGACAATCTGGCCTCCTCACTGCCCCTGATCAATGACGGTCAGGTTAAAGCATTGGCCGTTACCACCAAAGAGGCCACCCCTTTTCTGCCCGACACGCCCACCATGGAAGCGGCTGGCATTAAAGACTTTGATATTGGTACCTGGTTTGGCGTATTTGCCACCGGTGGCACTCCCGAATCAATTATTAACAAACTAAACCAGGCCTACAGCAATGCCATGAACGATCCGGCCGTGCAAAAGCAGCTTAAAACCATGGGCTCCGACACCAAACCCGGCACTGCGCAGGAATTTGCCGAGTTCGTCAATGCCGAGCACAAAAAGTACAAGGAAATTGTAGAAATTTCAGGGGCTACCATTAACTAATCGGCCAAAATCTGGCTCACTGACAAGCAGCCAAAGCTGTTTTAATCATTGAGCCATACAGCCCGTTTTATTGCTCACCGGCATACACAAATTTGCCATCTTTGATCGTGCCCATAACAGCAGCACGGGCATCAAAACCCTGATGATCAGCCGGCGTAATATTTAGCACGCCATTGGGAACAATCAGGTCTTTGGTGTTTTCAATTTCATCACGCAGGGCATTCCTGAATTCGACCGTTCCCGGCTTGATACCCTTTTTAATCACCCGTGACACGGCTTTGTCAGCCACAATCCAGGCACCCCAGGCATCACCGGCAAACTGGGTAGCCGTATTCGGGCCATATTTGTCTTCATAGCGTTCGGTAAAGTCCATGGCGACCGCTTTAACCGGATTACTGTCTGGCAAGCCACGGGCCACCACACCGGGACCGGTTGGAAAAAGCGTTCCCTCTACAGATTTACCACCCACCTGCAAAAACTCAAGCGTGCCGATACCATGGGTTTGGTAAATCGGATTCTTGTAACCACGGTCCTTCAGGGTTTTTTCAGGCAATACGGCCGGTGTGCCGGCACCCGCCACCAAAATGGCATCGGGTTTGGCTGAAATCAATTTCAGTGCCTGACCGACAACTGATGAGTCGGTACGCTGAAAAGACTCACGGGCAACCACTTCAAGCCTGCCATCCAGGCGCGAGGTGAACTCTTTCCACCAGTTTTCTCCATAGGAGTCGGCAAATCCGATAAAACCAATGGTTTTATGTCCTTTTTTGACCATTTCATCAATCAGGACATCAGCCATCAATCCGTCATTCTGGGGCATTTTAAAAACCCAGCGACGACCTGGATCATCAGCCGGCTCGACAATAGAACTGGAGGCGGCCAATGCAATCAAAGGGGTTTGGGTTTCTTTCAGGACATCCAGTAAAGCCAAAGTAGCCGCCGTTGTATTGGGGCCGATAATAATATCCACTTTATCTTCCGAAGTCAGCTTGCGTACGTTTCTGACTGCCTTGCTTACATCGGTACCATCATCAAGAATAATATATTTGGCCTTTTCTCCACCCAGTGTCTCTGGCCATAAACTCATGGCATTTTGAGACTGTATGCCAATGGCGGCAGCAGGGCCGGTAGCCGATACGTTCACACCCACCACGACATCAGCCTGACTGACCGATGTAAAGGCAAATGCAGCCATGATTCCAGAGAACAGAATTTTCTTTTTCATTGCAAATATTATCCTAAGTTTTACAAATTGCTTGAGTGCGGGGCTTTCACACCCCTGCTTTACGATTCACGACAGGCACGAGTTTGTACCGAAGCCTGCATCGCATTATCAGCCGCCACGACACCGGGATTGATTTTCCGGGCAATTTCATTGGCCAGCAAACGAATGGCCTGCTGTTGCCCATCCACGACGGAAGCTGCATCTTTTTGCGTAACCGGAACACTGATCCGTGTTTGGCAAATCCATGAGGCACGGGTGCCAGATGGTGGCTTAAGCGTCCATACTACATCAAGAAGTGCACTATGGCCGGGCATCAGCTCAAATTGCTGCACATTGCTCTGAACCGTCCAGACCGGCAACGACCCTGGCACAACCGGCAGGTTCTGCACATTAATGGCCCCCAGCTGACCAGCCAGGTAAAATGACAGGGTCTGGCCAATTTCATCTGCGACAGATCCGGCCCAACGATCCGCATTCAGCGCATACATAAGCTGTGGCTCGGCCGGATCACGCACCATCAGCTGTGGCCTGTCAACGGACTCGGGAATCTGCGGCAAAGCAATTTGCAGCCCTATGGGCGCATCGCCCGTAACAGTGGAAGACTGCAGCTGGGGTTGCAGTGAATAATACCTGACAGGCGGGGCTGAGGCGCATCCCACTGCTAAGCCAATCATGTTGGCAAGGCACAAGGCATAAGCCACTCTTTTCAAAATGCCAGATTGTTGGTGTATCAGTTTCATGATGCGCTATTCCATAAACGGTACTTTATCTTTCTGCCTGCCCCTGATGACCGAAGAAGGCTCTGCCTGTAAAAAGTCACTGATGGCACGGAATGAACGCATGGTACGGGTCAGCTCTCTGAGCATGGTACGTACCTCGGACATTAAAGCACCATCCGGCCGTATAGTGTCATCCAGGCTGTTGACCAGTTTATCAGTCCCGTTCAGTGAACGGGTTGCCTGACGCAAGGCTTTATTCATTTCAGGCATGGTTTTGCTATCCAGGTTGGATACCAGTTTTGCCACCCCTTGCAAGGCGCTGTCCAGTGATTGGCCGATTGAATCCAGAGGTAGATCCTTAAGTTTACGGATAATCTGATTCAGGTTGTCCTGAATTTCGTCAAAACTGCCCCCCACTGTGGGAATGATGAATGGGTCTTGCGACAAATCCGGTGCAGGCAAAGGCGGTTCATCAGGAAAGTAATCAAGCCCGACATACAGTTGCCCGGTAAAAAGATTGGCAAAACGCAATTGCCCCCTTAATCCACTGGCAAAAAAGGCTTTTATTTCATTAATGCCAATTTCTTTTGCTTTACTGTCAGGCTTTTTATTACTGTTTAGCACAACACTTAAGCGGTTTTCATAAACAATGGCATCCACCACCGCAAAGCTTTCATGGTTTTTCGCATCATACTCAAGGCTAATGGCACGCACCTCACCCAAATTAATCCCTTTAAAATCAAGGGGAGCACCGGCCTGCAAACCACGTACCGAATTGCTGAACTTCATGCGAACCGGATAAACCTGGCCATGCGGCTCAGCCATGGCCCGCTCCTCGGTCGTTTCCAGGATAAAAACAGAATTCGCCTCAGCCAGCCTGATATTCTGCCCCTGCCTGGGGGGGGGATCGGCAAAAGCCACACCCCCTGTCAATAATGAAACCAGGGATTGCGTCCTGAAATTCAAACCATTGGCTCCCAGTGACAGATCCAGGCCACTGGCATTCCAGAAGCGGCTGTTTTCCGTCACGAACTGGTCATAAGGAGAATCAATAAAAACAATGATATCCACAGCTTTGCCATCTTTGGCAAGCTGGTAATTGATGACCTGTCCCACGGGAATGCGTCGATAATATACGGGAGAGCCCAGATCCAGCGATCCCAGATTGCTCGCATTCAACACAAATTTTTTACCTGGACGATTGCTTGAAATCTCGGGAGGATGTTCCAGACCAACAAATTCATCGGTGTAAACAGATATCTTCCCATCATTATCGGGCACATCAACCCCAATATACGAGCCCGACACCAGTGTCCCCAAACCGGATACTCCGCTAATGGTAAGGCGGGGCCTGACCACCCAGAACATGGTTCCTTCCCGCATCAGGAACTCACTTTCCTTGGAAAGACTGACATTAACCTCTACTTCGTTCCTATCCGGTGTCAGGCTGATTTTATTGACATGCCCGATCACCACATCCCTGTAGCGAACCTGTGTTTTTCCAACCTCCAGCCCTTCAGCCGTTTTGAAGATGATGCTGGCTTCCGGCCCCTGATCCATATAGTCCCTGACCAACAGGGACAAGCCAACGATGGCTGCAATAAAGGGAACCAGCCAGATCCATGAAATGTTTTTCCCTTTTTTTTGACTGACTACCGGCTCTTTGACGACAGGCGGTCTGATTCCGTTTTCCGCCGAGGATCTATTATTCACCAGAGACTCATTTGTCTGTGATGAGGGCGATTGTTTGTCTTCAGACTCGGACATTTTTGGTTTTCCGCATAATTAACGCCATGAATAGGCCAGTCTTTGCATACACACTGCTTCATTGGAAAGTGGGTGCTGTCTCTACCGGCTCAAAATCTTCTTTTTCAATTCCGTCATCCACATAGCTCCACCCTTCCCGAATGTCAAAACTATGCGCAGACAGCATCGTGAAAACCACAACCAGGCCGAAGGCAGAAGCACCATGCCCTGGCATGACACTCATGAGACTGCCAAAATTGGCCAGCGCTGCCAGCAATATCACCACAAAGACGTCCAGCATGGACCATTGCCCAATAAACTCAACAATCTGGTAAAGACGAGTGTGCTGTCGCTGAACGGCATAACTGCCTGATTTATCATTGAAGTATAAAACCAGCATAATAACAATTTTACTAATGGGAACCACGATACTGGCCACAAAAACAATTAATGCCAGATCCCATGAGCCCAATTGCCAAAGCTGAAGCACCCCACCCAAAATAGTATGCCCGCTGGCACCCAGAAAGGTGTCAATAAACATGACTGGAAACAGGTTGGCAGGTACATAAAACACAATGGCTGCTGCCAGCAGGGCAAGGGTTCGGGACTTATATTTGGGTTTACGATAATGCACGCTGGCATGACAACGCTTGCAATCTCCGCTTGTGTGGTCGCTCAGTGCCACCTGCGAACAAACCTCACAGGCAAGCACATAATTTCCTGCTTGCGGATTAACCGGCAAATCATTGGCCACACCTTGCTCTTGTGCCAGTTGCCAGATTTTTCGGGAATTGAGTTTATTGAGGAAAGTCAGCAAAAAGGTCAGGACGGCAAATGCCCATAAACCGGTCTCAGGGTCAAGTGACGCCATATTGGCCAGTTTGACAACCGCTACCAGGACACCCAACATGAAAACCGGAATCATGGACCATGGTTTGCACAGCGCTAGCAAACGGGATAAGCTGCGCAAACCAGGCGGGTATTTCTTCCTGTTTAAAAAAAACAGAATCCACGTCAGCTGGCTTAACTGAAGCAGCGGGATCACAAAACCCACCATCAAACACATGCTGGCGACCAATGGAAAACCCTGCCCCCAGGTCACCGTGATTGCTTGAAGAAAGGTGGCACTGCGAGACATGCCGGCTGAGGAAAGCGTGGCAACCGGCATAAGATTGGCAATCAGAAAAACCCATAAGGCCGCAATTGACAAAGCCAGCCAGGCACTAACATTGAGTTTTCCCTTTTGAAGCAAGACAGTACCGCAGCGTACACATGAAGCGCGTTGGCGCTCATGGAGCTGCGGTTTGACATGAAGCTGCCCGCAGTTATGGCATGCCAGCCTGATTGCCACATCCTGCATCAAGAAACAAGCACCTCTTCCTTGTTCGCTTGGTCATCGGTTTTTGAGCCGGGCTCTTCAAAAAACAGGGAGACCTGTTCATCCTTGATGTCAACACGTACCGCCCCCCCATTGGCAAGTTTGCCAAATAGCAACTCATCGGCCAGGGCACGACGAATGACATCCTGGATAAGCCGTTGCATTGGTCTTGCGCCCATGAGCGGATCAAAACCTTTATCGGCCAGATAAGCACGCAGCGCATCGGTAAAGGTGACCTCTACCCGTTTCGCATGCAGCTGTTCCTCAAGCTCGATCAGGAATTTATCCACGACACGCAGAATAATTTCTTTATTCAGTGGTGCAAAAGGAATAATCGCATCGAGACGATTACGGAACTCAGGGGTAAAGACCCGCTTGATTTCAGCCATTTCATCACCTGCCTCACGCGAAACGGCAAACCCGATTGTGGGTTTGTTCAGCATTTCTGCGCCTGCATTGGTGGTCATGATAAGAATGACATTCCTGAAATCGGCCTTGCGACCATTGTTATCGGTCAGTGTGCCGTGGTCCATGACCTGCAACAGGATATTGAAGATATCCGGATGGGCTTTTTCTATTTCATCAAGCAGCAATACGCAATGGGGCTGTTTAGTAATGGCTTCGGTTAAAAGCCCCCCTTGATCAAAACCAACATAACCGGGTGGCGCACCAATAAGGCGGGAAACCGCATGACGCTCCATGTATTCGGACATATCAAAACGAACCAGGTCAATACCCAGAGTAAAGGCCAGCTGTTTGGCGACTTCGGTTTTGCCAACCCCGGTAGGGCCGGAAAACAGGAATGAACCAATGGGTTTATCGGGCTTGCCCAAACCGGAGCGCGACATTTTAATGGCGGCAGCCAAAGCCGTAATGGCTTCGTTTTGCCCAAACACCACGGTTTTCAAATCCCGTTCAAGGGTAGCCAGCTTGTTCCGGTCATCGGTAGAAACACTTTGTGGCGGAATTCGTGCCATTTTTGCAACAATGGCTTCCACCTCTGCTTTGCCAATCACTTTTTTCTGGCGTGATTTGGGTAGCAATCGTTGTGCCGCACCGGCTTCGTCAATCACATCAATGGCCTTGTCGGGCAAGTGCCGGTCATTAATATGACGGGCAGACAGCTCTGCCGCGGCAACCAGTGCGGCAGAAGAATAACGTACCCCGTGATGCTCTTCAAACTTGGACTTCAGACCACGTAAAATCTGGATGGTTTGCTCTACGGTAGGCTCCACGACATCCACTTTCTGGAAACGGCGTGACAGGGCATGGTCTTTTTCAAAAATACCCCGATATTCTTTATAGGTTGTCGCACCCATACAACGCAATTTCCCGGAAGACAAGGCCGGTTTAAGCAGGTTGGAGGCATCCATGGTGCCGCCCGAAGCCGAACCGGCACCAATAAGCGTATGGATTTCGTCAATGAAGAGCACGGCATTTTCGTGCTCTTCAAGTTGCTTGAGTACCGCTTTCAGGCGCTGTTCAAAGTCGCCGCGGTATTTGGTACCCGCCAGCAATGCGCCCATATCCAGCGCATAAACACGGGCAGATGAAAGAATATCCGGCACTTCACTGTTTTCAATTCTTAATGCCAGGCCTTCGGCAATGGCTGTTTTACCAACACCGGCTTCACCCACCAGCAAGGGATTGTTCTTGCGGCGACGGCATAAAATCTGGATGACCCGTTCAACTTCCTGGTCACGTCCGACAAGCGGATCGATTTTGCCTTCTTGCGCATTGGCATTCAAATCCTGGGCATACAGAGCCAATGGAGATTTATCAAAGTCGCTGGGTTCACGCGAACTTGCCATCGACTCTTCAGGACGTTCTTCCTTGGGTGGCGGCAGTTTGGAAATGCCATGCGAAATATAATTGACCACATCGAGGCGGCTGATATTTTCCTCCTGCAGGAAAAAAACCGCATGGGAATCTTTTTCACTGAAGATAGCCACCAGCACATTGGCACCCGTAGCCGGATTTTTATTGTTTCCGTTGGATGACACATGCATGATAGCGCGCTGGATCACCCGCTGGAAACCCAAGGTCGGCTGGGTGTCCACCTCTTCTTCTCCGGGTACGACTGGCGTATTTTCGTTAACGAATTTACGCAGTTTTCCCCGCAAGGATTCAATATCGGCATCACAAGCCTTAAGCACATCCAGTGCTGCGGCATTGTCCAGCAGGGCAAGCAATAAATGCTCAACCGTAATGAACTCGTGACGTGATGATCTGGCATCAACAAATGCCATATGTAAGCTTACTTCCAGTTCTTGAGAAATCACATCATCCTCCGATACTTCCTTAAACTGCCAAACATTACCAGCTGTAGACCCATTATGTCTCGAGAGGTTCCATTATGCACTGCAAAGGGTGCTGATTGGAACGGGCATACTGGGCCACCATGGCCACTTTGGTTGCCGCAACATCTTTGGGATAAACACCGCAAACCGCTTTTCCTTCATGATGCACTTTCAACATGATCAAAGTAGCATCTTCTTCAGATTTTGCAAAAAATTTTTGTAAAACCACAACGACAAAATCCATTGGCGTGTAATCATCATTAAGCAATAACACCTGATAAAAAGGTGGTGGCGCGAGTTTTGCCTTTTGCTTCTCGGTCACAAGTCCAGATTGTTGCCCCATTATCCACTCTTGAAAAAACATGTATAAATAAATTTACATTGTAAGCATGATTCTGCCTGTTATTTCACTTATATACAAATAACGGACTTAATCGGTAATTTCCACTATTGACGAGCCGGTGCTTTAAACGCATCATTTAGATACACTTTAGCGCAAATGGTTCGCCAACCTGGGTTTAAGTGTACAAAGGATAAGGTTATTCCTTTATTATTAGGACACACCTTTATCCGATTATGTTTCATTTTTATTCAAAGGCAGTGCATATGTCAGAAACAACCGAATCAAACGTTCACGTCGACGGACAAAAACAAACAGGAACCGTCAAGTGGTTCAATGATGCCAAAGGTTTCGGGTTCATTACCCCAGACGGCGGTGGAGAAGATCTCTTTGCCCATTTTTCATCCATTCAAATGAATGGATTTAAAACCCTTAAAGAAGGCCAAAAAGTTTCCTTTGAAATTGCCCAGGGTCCAAAAGGCAAACAGGCATTAAGTATTACTGAAGCCTGACTGGACAAGCATAATGCAACGCATCAAGTTAATGGGGCAGCAATGTCCCATTGGGCCTTTTTTTTTCATCATTCTCGCTCTATGCGTTTTTCTGCTGTGCATGTCATCCAGTCGTGCTGAAAACACAGCACCCCTGAAAACACGCAGCCTTTCCATCAATAACATCAACATTACCGCTGAAATCGCCGATACACACGAAACACGCATGAAAGGCTTGATGTTTCGCCGGCAAATGCCAACCAATCACGGCATGCTGTTTGTCTTCGAAGAAAGCCAGCCTCTGTGCTTCTGGATGCGCAACACCTATATTCCGCTGGCCATTGCTTTTATGGATGAGCAGGGAAGAATCCTGAACTTTCATGAGATGCTGCCACTGCGCGATGACACTTACTGCTCATCAGCCCCGGCAAAGTACGCGCTGGAAATGAACCAGCACTGGTTCAGGGACAACAATGTCAAGGAACAGGATATCATACGGTTCTTGCCCCATTAATACCCCGTTTTTTGCCTAGCATTAAGGACGCCCATGAAAAAGGTTTATGCAGCTATATTGACTGGCATTTTTATCAGTGCCTGCTCCTCCTCCAGCAACCCTTACCCCCTTAAACCGACTGAAATCAACAACAGTTCCGGAAAATTACCGGCCCAGGCAGCACATTGCATTAACAACGCATGGAAAGCCCAGTACCCGGCCACAAAAATCCAAAGACAAACCACTGATTTTTATCTCGTCACGATTCCTGGCCCCGATGCCGATATCGCCCAGGCAATTATAGACACCGGCGTTCTGCTAACGGCAAAGGTCAGGCTCCTTGCCATACCCGGCGCCGACCCACAAATCACGCAAATGGTCAAAGACTGTCTTTGAATATATATAAAAACCCCCAGCCATTATGTTACTTCAATGGCCGGGGGCTCCTGACCGGCCTTTATGGCCGGTTTTTCATCGCTGTGCGGGATTTAGGCCAGGTTGGCTGCCGCGAATTCCCAATTCACAATATTCCAGAATGTTTCCAGATATTTAGGACGTGCATTGCGGTAATCGATGTAGTAGGCATGCTCCCATACGTCACAGGTCAACAAAGGTTTGTCGTTACCGGTCAATGGGGTTGCTGCGTTACTGGTATTAACGATATCCAGTGTACCGTCTTCTTTTTTAACCAGCCATGTCCAGCCTGAACCAAAGTTGCCAGCGGCTGATTTGTTAAAGGCATCTTTAAATGCGGCAACACTGCCCCATTTTGCATTGATGGCTTCCAGCAATGCACCTGTTGGCTCACCACCACCGTTGGGAGACAAGCTGTTCCAGTAGAAGGTGTGATTCCAGACTTGTGCCGCGTTGTTAAATACACCACCTGAAGATTTCTTGATGATTTCTTCCAGGCTTGCGTTTTCAAACTCGGTACCAGCAATTAAATTATTCAGGTTGGTAACGTATGTCTGATGGTGTTTGCCGTAATGAAACTCGAGTGTTTCCTGGGAGATGTGTGGAGCCAGTGCATCTAGTGCGTACGGCAAAGCGGGTAACGTATGTGCCATTTCTTTTCCTTCCTTTTTGTAAAAAACATATGATCTTAAAACAATTCCTGAGGATTGTCTTTAATGACCACAACATTCTGGATACCTTTTTCCAATTCCAGGCGCAACCTCTGGTTGGCACCAAGCTTGGCAGGATCTCTCACTATATTACCAAATTCATCATAGGTAATCGAGAAACCGCGACCCAAAATTGCACGCGGGTTCATATTGCGTAAATTGCTGTCCAGCTTTTCCAGGCTGGCAACGCGTTTACTTATCTGAAACGACCAGAGCTGCTCGAGTCGTTTTGTATATTGATTGACCCTGAGCCTTTCTTTGGCAATATCGGGCTTATTGTATTGCAGGCTGTTGTTCAGTAATGTGACACGGGTTTGCAAGGCATCTTTTTTCCTGCGAAAAGACTTTTCAAGCGACTGTAGCAAATGACTGTTTTTTTGCCCGTATCGAAGCAACAACTGTGCCGGAGAAACCAACCGGGCAGCCGCCTTGTCCATCCTCATACCGGCCATTTCAAGCTGACGCTGCTGTATCCGGTTCAGCACATTAACAGCATGATGAATGCGTCTGGACAGCTCCTGCCCTGAAACACAAGCCAACTCTGCTGCTGCGGTGGGTGTTGGCGCCCGCAAGTCAGCAACAAAATCGGCAACTGTAAAGTCGGTTTCGTGACCGACACCACTGATGACGGGAATGCTGCACCTGGCAACAAGCCGGGCCAGCTGTTCATCGTTAAAGCTCCATAGGTCTTCTATGCTGCCTCCACCACGCACCAGTAAAAGTACGTCCACCTCCTGACGCTGCTCAGCCTGTTCAAGCGCGCTCATCAAAGAGGCCACCGCCTCCTGCCCCTGTACAAGACTGGGATAAATAATGACTGGCACATAAGGGGCCCGACGGGCCAATGCCGTTAGCACATCCCGCAACGCAGCGGCAGACAATGAGGTCACCACCCCAATTGCCCTGGGAAACTGGGGAATGGTTTTTTTGCGGGCGGAATCAAATAAGCCCTCTGACTCCAGCTTTTGCTTGATGCGCAAAAAAGCCTCATGCAAATCACCCTGGCCCGCCCTGCGCATCATTTCCACCTGAAGCTGAAAATCTCCGCGTGGCTCGTATAAAGAAACCCTTGCCCGAACCTCCACCTTGTCTCCACTGCGAGGCATAAAACCGGTTGAGGCGGCCTTACCCCGGAACATGACGCCTTTGACAGCCGCCCGCTCATCTTTTAACGTAAAGTACCAATGCCCGGATGCTGCCTGCACAAAATTGGAGATCTCCCCCCGAATCCACATCAAAGACAATTCCCGCTCAAAAAGCATGCCAACCATGCGATTCAACTGGGAAATACTCAGTATTTCGGAGACGGATTTGTTTAAATTTTCTGAAAAACTCATATTTCTCGCATGGTTCAGATGGAATCTTTCCACAAAATTTGAAAATCAATAACTTAGCCCATTATTCTGCCTTTTAGCACCGACATGTAAAGCAAAATATCACGAAAATGTCATAACTTATTGATATTAAATGGTTTTAAATATTTCAATTAAATTGCACAATGATTAAGCAAAGCCACGCACAACACGTATAAACACGACATTCCTTATGTTATCAACAGAATTATCCACAGATTTTGTGAGTAGTTACAATTGCCTTCCTAAAAAAGGGATTATAAACTGTCAGATTTTCCTGAAAACCAGGTTGGTTTGCCATCGGTTTTTTTTCGATAACCTGCACAACACCTTTATATAAACCAACCTCAGTCAGGCAACCCAGACATGAAAAAATCCAGCACCCGAACATTTAGCCAATACTTGCAGCAACAATGGTCTCAGGGGGGACTTGTATCCACCTTGCTCACCCCTTTTTCCTGGCTGGTATATTTGCTGGTTGCCATAAAGTCCTGTTTATACCGCAATAAGCTGAAAACCGCTTATCGTGCTCCCTGCCCGGTTATCATTGTAGGCAATATTTATGTGGGGGGTACCGGAAAAACGCCACTTGTTATTGCTTTGGTACAGGCATTAAGAAAAAAAGGCTTTACACCCGGTGTCATCAGCCGTGGTTACGGGGTGAATATCGGACCTGAGGCACGCACGGCCTTTGGAGTCAATGCCAACGCCAGCCAAATTGGCGATGAACCCAGTCTGATAGCAAGGCACGCCCCCATCAGCGTTCACCCAAACAGGCAACAGGCCGTTGAGAAACTGCTAGCCACCTGGCCATCAACCAATATCATTATTTCTGATGATGGACTCCAGCACTTGAAACTGCAACGGGATATTGAAATTGTCGTGCAAGACAACCGCCGGACCGGCAATGGCAAACTGTTACCCGCAGGCCCGCTGCGTGAACCCGCATCCCGGCTGAAGGAGGTTGATTTTATTGTCACCAATCTAAAATCCACACCGTTAAGCCATTTCCAGGCTGAGTTCGACCATGAAATTGCCATGATACTGGAACCGGTGTCCTTTATACACCTTGCAACCGGCAAAGTTATTTCCCCTCAGCAGTTTTTCGACGAACACAAAAACCAACGCATGACCGCCATTGCCGGCATCGGCCAGCCCGATCGTTTTTTTGCCACACTGGCACAACTTCAATTACCGGTTTCACAAACCATCCCTTTTCCCGACCATTACACCTACACAGCCGATGATTTCAAGACCATCAACACGGATATCATCCTGATGACCAGCAAGGATGCCAGCAAATGCAATACCTTTTCAGAAGAGCGATTATGGTCTGTGAATGTGGAACCGAATTTTTCGAATACACATTTTTTTGATCTAATTGAAGAAAAAATCCGTCAGTTGCCGTTATACTCTTCGAATTAACCAATAATTCAAGCAATAAAATGAAAACATCTCCATTAGATAAACTGGTTTGTCCCGTTTGCAAGGGGCCTCTCAAGTACGACCCCAAAGCGCAGGAACTCATCTGCGAAAACGATAAACAGGCGTACCCGATTCGTGATGGCATCCCCATTATGTTACCCGGCGAAGCCCGCTCCCTCTCAGAACCCGACCAACCCGCTTCAGCATGAGCCACTTTATCACTGTCATACCCGCCCGGGCAGCCTCTACCCGCCTGCCCGGCAAAATGCTGGCCGATATTGCCGGCAAACCCCTTGTCATCCATACAGCAGAACGGGCCCGGGCCTCCGAGGCCAGCAGGGTCATTATTGCAACCGATGACCGGCAAATTGAAAACTGCGCCCGTCAACATGGCTTTGAAACCCTGCTTACCCGGGAAGACCACCCTTCGGGCACCGACCGGCTGGCAGAAGTGGCCAGTACCCTGGGCTTTGACGATACACAAATTATTGTCAATGTACAGGGTGACGAACCCCTGATTGATCCCGAACTGATCAATCAGACGGCCCATGCCCTGGCCGCTCACCCCGATGCATCCATTGCCACCTGCGCTTACCCCATCAGCAGCAGCGAACAGTTTTTCAATCCAAATGTGGTCAAGGTGGTGTGCGATACCCAGGGTTTTGCCATCTACTTTTCAAGGGCTCCCATTCCCTGGGCCCGGGACGCTTTCAACCGCGACCGCTCACAGTTACCCGCATCTTTTTCCGCATTGCACCATATTGGCATGTATGCCTACCGTTCATTTTTCCTGAAGCAATTTCCATTACTTCCCCAAGGCATGCTTGAAACAACCGAAGCCCTGGAACAGCTCAGGGCGCTTGAGCATGGACACAAAATTTACGTGCTGCAAACACGGCAGGCCCCTTTGGCCGGTGTTGACACCCCGGAAGATCTGGAAAGAGTTAGAAATTTTCTGGAAAACCGGTAACTTTTTGCAATGCATCATATAAAATACTCTCATTTATTTATAAACTGATATATTTTTACCCAGGAGGGATTCATGCGTTTAATACTGTTAGGGCCACCTGGTGCCGGCAAAGGCACTCAAGCCAGCTTTATCACTCAGGAATATTCCATTCCCCAAATTTCCACCGGTGACATGCTGCGTGCCGCGGTCAAGGCCCAAACACCCGTTGGCCTGGAAGCCAAACAAATCATGGATAATGGCGGCCTGGTTTCCGATGACATCATCATCCGGCTGGTCAAAGATCGCCTTCAGTCTCCAGACTGTGAAAAAGGTTATCTGTTTGACGGGTTTCCCCGCACCATTCCTCAGGCCGATGCCCTGAAATCCGCCAATATCAGCCTGGACTACGTGATTGAAATCGATGTCCCCGAAGAAGACATCATCGAGCGCATGAGCGGTCGTCGCATCCACCCGGCCAGTGGTCGTTCATACCATACCAAATTCAACCCACCCAAAGTTGAAGGTAAAGACGACATCACCGGTGAACCCCTGGTTCAGCGTGATGACGACCAAGAGGAAACCGTCAGAAAACGCCTTGAGGTCTATCGAAATCAAACGCGCCCCCTGGTGGACTACTACTCAAGCTGGGCAGCCCAGAATGACCCTAAAGCGCCTAAATACGTCAAAGTATCCGGCCTGGGTAAAGTAGAAGAAATCACAAAACGCATACAAGAAGCATTGTCCAAATAACCAATCAGGAGAAGACATGGATATTCAAGGAAAAATTTTCGTTGTTACCGGTGGGGCCTCTGGCCTGGGTGCCGGCACTGCCAGAATGCTGGTTAAAAATGGCGCCAAGGTTGTCATTGCCGACCTGCAAGACGAAGCAGGTCATCAAATTGCAACTGAACTGAACCAAAAATATGTTCACTGCGATGTCACCAACGAAGCCGATGCACAAGCAGCTATCGATGCAGCTACCGAACTGGGTCCCTTGTTTGGTCTGGTCAACTGTGCTGGCATTGCACCGGCTGCCCGTACCGTTGGCAAACAAGGCCCACATCCTCTTGAATTGTTCCAGAAAGTCGTCTCCATCAACTTGATTGGTTCATTCAATATGCTGCGTCTGGCTGCCGCTGCCATGGAAAAAAACACGCCTGAAGCTACTGGTGAACGGGGTGTAATCATCAACACGGCATCGGTGGCTGCCTACGAAGGCCAAATTGGTCAGGCCGCGTACTCCGCATCCAAAGGGGGTGTGGTGGGCATGACACTGCCCATCGCCCGTGATCTGGCCCGCTCTGGCATTCGTTGCAACACCATTGCTCCTGGCATTTTCGGCACGCCCATGATGTTTGGCATGCCACAGGAAGTCCAGGATTCCCTGGCTGCGAACATTCCATTCCCTTCACGCCTGGGTACTCCCGAAGACTACGCCAAACTGGTGTACAGTATCATTACCAATGAAATGATTAACGGTGAAACCATTCGCCTTGACGGGGCCATTCGCCTGCAGCCCAAATAATCATTTTCAATCCAGTACAATTAGCGCCCATCACCATGTCCCATCATGGGTTTTACGGGCGCTAATTTTTTTAACTTTTCATTTAATTTCATCATGAGCTTACTCCGTTCTGCGGCAACCATCAGCGGCCTTACCCTTTTATCCCGAATTACCGGGCTGGCCAGAGATATCCTGATTGCAAGAACATTTGGAGCAAGTCCCCTGACTGACGCATTCTGGGTGGCCTTCCGTATTCCCAACCTCCTGCGTCGCCTGTTTGCCGAAGGCGCTTTTGCCCAGGCTTTTGTTCCCATCCTTGGTGAAGCACGCAACAATCATTCGGAAGAAAAAGTAAAAACCCTGCTGGATCATGTTGCCTCATTGCTAACCGTTACCCTGATGCTGGTAACCCTGCTGGGCATTATTGCCACACCCTGGATTGTCACGATAATGGCCTCTGGCATGACACGCCCCGAAAACCAGACGGCCTTTGAAGCCGCCACCTGGATGACCCGTGTCATGTTTCCCTATATTTTGTGTATGTCACTGGTGGCCTTTGCTTCGGGCGTACTCAATACCTGGCGCAAGTTTGCCATCCCGGCCTTTACCCCTGTATTGCTGAATATCTCGATGATACTGGGCAGCCTTTTTTTAACCGGTTATTTTTCAACCCCCATCTATGCCCTGGCAGCAGGCGTCATGCTAGGCGGCATTGCCCAACTTACCATACAATGGCTGGCCCTGGCAAAGCTGGGGTTGGTGCCACGCCTGTCACTCAAGGTTGGTCAAGCCTGGCAAGATCCGGTCGTTCGGCGTATCGTCAAACAAATGGGTCCGGCAACCCTGGGGGTGTCCGTGGCGCAAATCTCCATCCTCATCAACACCAACATTGCCACCTGGCTGGCAGCGGGCAGTGTCACATGGCTTTCATTTGCCGACCGCTTAATGGAGTTCCCTACTGCCCTGCTGGGTGTTGCCCTGGGGACCGTATTATTGCCCAGCCTGTCTGCCGCCCATGCCAAAGAAGACACCCGGGCCTACAGCCAGCTCATGGATTGGGGTTTAAAACTGGTTTTCATGCTTGGCATGCCTGCCGCACTGGGCATGGCTTTCCTGGCTGATGGCCTGGTCGCCACCCTGTTCAATTATGGCGCCTTCGGCAGCGATGATGTGTTTTCCACCCGTAGCGCAGTCATGGCCTATGCTGTTGGACTAATTGGCATACTCAGCGTCAAGATTCTGGCCCCCGGCTTTTATGCCAAACAGGATATACGTACACCAGTAAAAATTGCCATATTTGTTTTAATCAGCACCCAAATACTAAATCTTATTTTTGTACCGTTTCTGAGTCATGCCGGGCTTGCCCTGTCCATTGGATTGGGCGCAACCCTTAATGCGCTTTGCCTTTATATTGGCCTGCGCAGAAAAAAAATCTATACCCCCCAGGGCAACTGGCTTACCTTTTTCATTCGCCTGACACCGGCCCTGTTATGCATGACAGGCTGGCTCTTATTCATCCAGCAATATATCAATTGGACAGAAGCCAGTCCAAATACGCTTATCCACGTTATTGGCGGCTTTATTTCTGGTATTATTGGCGAGTCTGCTTTTGTATTTCCCGTTTCAAGACTTATTACTCTTGCACTGGTTCTGATTGGATGCGGTATTATTTATTTTGGTGTACTGCTGGCCTGTGGCTTCAGAAAGCATGATTTCACCCGCCGCAAATAAAATCAAATGTTGTTCCAGGCAAACGCAATAATGGCAGACTTCACGTAAATTCGTGTAATTAAAAAGAAATCTTGCAAAAAGTGAAGTTTATGATAAAATAACGAACTTTGCTGAATTAACTTAATAGAAGAATCTGATCATGGCCAATACTGCCCAAGCTCGTAAACGTGCACGTCAATCTGTAGCACGCAATAAACACAACTCCAGCCTGCGTTCTTTGCTGCGCACAAACATCAAGCACGTTCGCAAAGCCATTGAAGCCGGTGACCAAGCCAAGGCAAATGAAATTTTTGTCAAGGCAACCAGCGTAATCGATCGCGTGGCTGATAAAAACATCATCCACAAAAACAAAGCAGCACGTCAAAAAAGCCGTTTGGCAGCTGCCATCAAAGCAATCGCTTAAGTTTGCTTCACTCTGACAGCTTTTACAAGCTGTCGAGTTTTTCAGCAAAAATAAAAGGACGCTATTGCGTCCTTTTATTTTTTTCGGCCTCTATTTCCTCAATCTTCTTCATTGACGTGGTCAGGTTATTATCGTTTGCAAAATCAACGACAAATTTCCAAGCCTTCGGCTCCAATTCGCGCAAGCGCGTATCTACAATCACACATTTAACCCCATTAAGAACATTTGGCACGACATAAGGCGAATAAGTTAGATGGCTGCCCGCAAACCCGGCAGGACGAAATTGTGACATTACACCAGCTAAACGTTCGGCCCAGTCACTGGGACGAAAACGATGACCTTGCTGTGTTACACCGTGAATAATTAGTTGTTGCACTTAATCAGACTTTACGAGAACCCTGTACTTTTTTAAAAACAAATACAGGAAGATGGACATACTAAACCCAGAATTGTATATGATAAAGAAATATACAAATACAGCTATCGTTCTATTTTAAACCATATTCAATTTTCTTTCTCACTTTGTACCCATGACAAGCTCTCATATTACCGGCCCCATGCGGCACTTTTTGCAATTCCAGGATTTTACATCTGAAGAAATCCTGTACGTTCTCAAACGCGCCCTGCTTATTAAAGAAAAATTCAAGCGCTACGAACCTCATATGCCCCTGCATGACCGAACGCTTGCCATGGTATTTGAAAAAGCCAGCACCCGTACCCGGGTTTCTTTTGAAGCGGGTATGTATCAGCTGGGCGGCTCTGTCATCAACCTCACCTCGGGCGATTCCCAGCTGGGCCGCTCCGAACCGATTGAAGACACCGCCCGCGTCATCTCCCGTATGGTTGATATCGTCATGATCCGCACCTTTGAGCAAACACGGCTTGAACGCTTTGCCGCCCACTCACGGGTTCCGGTCATCAATGGCCTTACCAATGAATTCCATCCCTGCCAAATCCTGGCCGATTTACTTACTTTTTTTGAGCACCGTGGCCCCATCGAAGGCAAGACCGTTGCCTGGATAGGCGATGCCAACAATATGGCCTATACCTGGATCCAGGCCGCCCAAATGCTTAACTTCACCCTACATGTATCCGCCCCCAAAGGCTATCAACTGGATCACAAACGGATTGGCAACATCAGTGAAAATACCCTGAAAGAATTTGATGACCCCATCGAGGCCTGCAAAGGCGCCCATCTTATTACTACTGATGTCTGGACCAGCATGGGCTTTGAAGATGAAAACGAAAAGCGTCGTATTGCCTTTGCCGATTGGTGCGTAGACGAAGATATGATGAAAGTCGCTTCTGAAGATGCCATTTTCATGCACTGCCTGCCCGCCCACCGGGGCGAGGAAGTTACCGCTGAAGTGATTGATGGCCCGCAAAGCGTGGTTTGGGATGAAGCTGAAAACCGTCTGCACGCACAAAAAGCCTTGATGGAGTTCCTGTTACTGGGTAAAGACCCCAAACAATAAGTAAACAACTCGCAAATGGGTTAAAATTTTGCATCTTTATTGGAGCACTAAATAATATGAGTACAATTTTGCAACACCTGCCTGTCGGGCAGCGTGTGGGTATTGCGTTTTCCGGTGGTCTGGATACCAGCGTTGCCGTTCACTGGATGAAAGCAAAAGGTGCATTCCCCTGCGCTTACACCGCCAATCTGGGTCAACCTGACGAAGACAACTACGACGATATTCCCCGCAAGGCAATGGAATATGGCGCCGAAAAAGCCCGTCTGATTGACTGCCGCAAACAGTTGGTTGAGGAAGGCATTGCCGCTATCCAATGCGGTGCTTTCCACATCACGACCGCTGGTGCCACTTACTTCAACACCACCCCTCTGGGTCGTGCCGTTACCGGCACCATGCTGGTGACCGCCATGCGTGAAGACAACGTCAATATCTGGGGCGACGGCAGTACCTATAAAGGCAACGATATCGAGCGTTTCTACCGCTACGGCCTGCTTGCCAATCCAAACCTGCAAATTTACAAACCCTGGCTGGATCAGAACTTCATCGATGAACTGGGCGGACGCAAGGAAATGTCAGAGTACCTGAATGCCAACGGCTTCAGCTACAAAATGAACGTCGAAAAAGCTTACTCCACCGACTCCAATATCCTTGGTGCCACACACGAAGCCAAAGACCTTGAGTTCCTGAACAAAGGCATTCGCATTGTCGAGCCAATCATGGGTGTTGCATTCTGGAAAGATGATGTCAAGGTTGATGCAGAAGAAGTCACCATTCGCTTCGAGGCAGGTCGTCCCGTAGCCATCAATGGCAAAGAATTCGACAATATCGTTGACCTCTTCTATTACGCCAATGAAGTCGGTGGGCGTCACGGTCTGGGCATGTCCGACCAGATTGAAAACCGCATCATCGAAGCAAAAAGCCGCGGCATCTATGAAGCCCCCGGAATGGCCCTGCTGCATATTGCCTATGAACGACTGCTAAGCGGCATTCACAACGAAGGCACCATTGAGCAATACCGTACCAATGGCCGTCGTCTGGGCCGCCTGCTTTATGAAGGCCGCTGGTTCGACACACAATCCATGATGTTGCGTGACACCACCCAACGCTGGGTAGCCAGTGCCATTACCGGTGAAGTCGCCCTTGAACTGCGCCGTGGCAACGACTATTCCCTGTTAGACATGACCAGCCCCAACCTGACTTACCATCCAGAGCGTCTCACCATGGAAAAAGAAGGCGAGGATTCATTCACGCCACTGGACCGGATCGGTCAGTTAACCATGCGCAACATGGATATCCGTGACACCCGTGACAAGCTTCATATTTACAGCAATATTGGTCTGCTCAGCACCAATAAAGAAGGCGAAGTCACCCCCTTCATTGGTCACAACAAAGAAGGCTGATGCCCCATCGGGGATGGCGCTGCCCAGGCATTGCAAGCGCAGCGCTTCCCCGTCAGGTCGGCATTGAAACACTCTTTTCCTGGCGTGACAGCTGTGTCCCAATCCTGGGACCAGGAAAAACAATCGTAATGCGCGTACCTTTGATGGCCGGCTTGCTGACCAGACTCCAGCCGGCTCCATGCGCCCTGGCAATTTCCTGCACTACCTGAAGCCCAAGACCCGAGCCACTGCTTCCCACCCCAGAGGCACGATAAAACGCCTCAAAAACATGTTGTCGATCTTCCGGCTCTATACCGCAACCATCATCTTCAACCGACAGGGAAGGCGGATTCTGACCCACTGTCAGCACAATGTGTTTCGCACCTTTGGCATATTTCAGGGCGTTATCAATCAGGTTGCCCAGCAACTCCTCCAGCAATAAAGGGTCACCATCAATCCAGACGGCGGAAGAAGGCGCCTCCAGCAAGAGATCAATATGTTGCTGGCGGGTTTTGGGGACCCATTCTGAGCCGCTGGTTTGCACCCACTCACACAAATCTATCCGGATAAAGCTGTTTTGCGGCCGTATCCCGGGGTCGGCCCGGGCCAGCACCAACAACTGCTGTCCCAAGTGAATCATCCGGTTACTGATGGATTTAATCCTTTCGGCTCTTTTTCTGACATCGTCGGGCAAAGGCTGCGCCAGCATGAGTTCGGACTCAAGCCGCAAACCCGACAGGGGTGTCCTGAGCTGATGGGCTGCATGACCAATAAAGCGCCTTTGCGCCGCCATCGACTCATCAAGCCTTCTGAACAGTTCATTAATCCGCGACACCAACGGAGCAAGTTCGGTAGGCACATTAGTCATATCAATGGCCTGCAGATCTTCTTCATTGCGCTGTGCGATCTGGGTGGAAATAAGATTCACCGAATGCAGGCCGGAACGAATCCCGTACACCACCAGCCAGGCAAACAAAACAACCAGAATGACCTGACCTGCCAGGATTAACAGCAGGATATCCTGCAAATCCCAGTAGGCCACCGAAAACTCATGGGTAATAAACCAGGTCACGCTAAAATCCAGCAGGAACAAAACCAGCAGAGCAGGCATCAAGCGGATAATCAGATATCGCGAAAGGGAACCTTTTGACAAAATCCGGGTATTCTTTTTCAATATTTTCAGGGAATTGAGATTATGCATGGATAACCTTTCGCAAAACAAAGCACCACAAGCCGGCACCTTGGCTCGCCAGCCGCACCGGGTCAGGCCTCGGCATCAATTTCAAGTAGATAACCAAAACCACGTACCGTCTGGATACTGACCCCCAGCCCTTCAAGCCGCTTGCGTAAACGATACACATACACTTCAACGGCATTTTCGCTGAAATCGGCATCCCAGGCGGACAGGGAATTCACGATCTGACGCTTGGTTACCACCCTGCCCGCCCTGACCATAAGCATCTCCAGCACCGATAACTCGCGAACCGATAAATTCAGGCGCTCGCTCCCGGCCCTGACCTCTCTGCCCACCATATCAAAGGCCAGAGGGCCCACCTCAAGGATCGGACTGGGCTGACCCGACTGCCTGCGGGCAAACACACGAACGCGGGCGGCAAGTTCGGCCAACTCAAAGGGTTTGGTCACATAATCATCCGCCCCGGCATCCAGACCCGCCACACGATCCTCCACCCCATCGCGAGCAGTTAAAATCAGGGTAGGTGCTTGCTGCCCCTGCTTTCTTGACTGTCTCAGGACATCCAGCCCGCTCATGTCCGGCAAATTCAGGTCCAGCACCAGCAAATCATAAGTTTGTGCCGATACCGCCCCCAATGCCTGACTGCCGGTACTGACCCAGTCCACCGCATACCCCTGCGCCCGCAGGAATTCCTGCAAGGCAGAACCCAGGATACTGTCATCTTCAATTACCAATATTCTCATTTTGAGCTATCTTGTTGAATTAATCGCTTTAGAATAATGAATGGTATCTCAATTTAAGCAAAATTTAATCTTCAGGCGGAATATGATGAAACTCTATATGTCCAGCATGGACTCCCCGCTGGGAACAATCATCCTGATGACCGATGACGAAAACAGGCTCAGGGTGCTTGATTTTGCCGATCATGAACAACGGATGCTTGACTTGCTGCATCGGCAATACAAACACACGGAAATCATTCCAGCCAGCACGCCCTGCCCCTATGAAAAGAACTTGCACGATTATTTCAATGGCGACCTCGATGCCCTAAACACCATTCCGGTCGCAACCGGTGGCACCCCATTCCAGCGGGCGGTATGGCAGGCCCTGCAGGAAATCCCCCATAGCCAAACCATGAGTTACGCAGAGCTGGCGGCCAAGGTTGGCAACCCGAATGCATCGCGGGCCATTGGCCTGGCCAACGGTGCCAACCCCATTTCAATTGTTATTCCCTGCCACCGGGTGATTGGCAAAGACGGCAGCATGACCGGCTATGGCGGTGGCCTGGAGCGCAAAATATGGCTGTTGCGCCATGAAGCCCCTTTCTCTGGTATGATGCCCAGCCATCCACCCATGAGTTAACAGGAGCCAACATGAGCAAGATAACGATTTACCATAATCCACGTTGTGGCACTTCACGCAACACGCTGGCACTTATCCGCAATACCGGTATTGAACCTGAGGTGATTGAATACCTCAAGAACACGCCCAGCAAACAGGCACTGGCCGACATTGTCGCAAAATCCACCCATACCGTCAGGGACATCATTCGCGCCAAAGAAGCCATTTATCAGGAACTGGATCTGGCCAACCCCAAATGGACCGACGATGAACTATTGGATTTCATGGTCAAACACCCCATTTTAATCAACCGACCCATTGTGGTGGTTAACAATGAAACCGCCAGGCTGTGCCGCCCCTGTGAGGAAGTGCTTGACATCCTGCCCTTGCCCCAACTGAAGGCATTCAACAAAGAAAATGGCGAAGCGGTTATTGATGAGAACGGCAAGCGCATCGTATAAAGCGCCTGCCCAGGCAAACGGTTTTCTTCAAACGCCATGAACCTGAATACGGCTGCCCCGTGCCGAGGGCAGCACATCAATACGCAGCGCCATTTGCTCTTTCAACTCGGTCACATGGGAAATAATCCCGATAGTACGGCCGCTGGCCTGCAAATCCAGCAAGGTACGAATGGCCAATTCCAAAGAATCCATATCCAGGCTGCCAAACCCTTCATCAATAAACAGGGTATCCAACCTGATGCCACCGGCATAGGCCTGAACCACATCCGACAAGCCCAGCGCCAGCGACAGCGCCGCCATGAACGATTCGCCCCCCGACAAGGTGGCTACCGGCCGGGCAATGCCCGTGTATTCATCCATGACTTCCAGGTCCAGCCCCGAGCGGCTATTGCCCTTGGCACGGTCCTCTTTCCGGATCAATTGATAACGCCCCTTGCTCATCAAACGCAGGCGCACCGTAGCATCGGCCAGCACATCATCCAGCAAAACACTTAACACAAACCGCTGCAGACTGATCCGGCTGTCTGCGCGCCCATTGGCAACATGGCTGAGCGTGCCATAAATGGCATACTCCCGTTCAAGCCCGGCATTTTGCTCATGCATGCGGTCAATTTTTGCCGCCACCGATTTCAATTGATTCAATGTCTCGTTATGCTGCTGCCAGGCAGATTGGGCCTGGTCACGCAATTGCTTCATCTGTTCATGCCTGGTTTCCATTTGCGTCAAATCAGGCGGGGTTTTACCCTCAAGCTGAGCACAAATATTCTTACACTGCCCTTCAAGCTCATACTGTTGACGGTTAAATTGCGCCACATACTGCTCAAGCGCTTGCCTTTCATGCGCACTCAGCACCGCCAGCCTGCATGCCTGTTCACTATCAAAAGCATGCTGCCCAAGCTGATCCTGGCAGGTCTGCCGCGCCTGTTGCAGGGCAACGATTGCCTGCTCCTGCCGGCTTTCCAGGCCAGCCTTGCGTTCCTGCAACTGAACATGTTCCTGGCTGGCCAACTCAAATGCCTGCCGGGACATTTCATATTCTTTTTGCAGCAAAGCCAGACGTTGCCTGACATCGAGCAACGTTTGCGCCAGCACGTTGGCATCACGAAACGACTCGGGCAATTCGGCCAGCCGAAGCTTGAGCTCATTCTCCAGGGAAGCCAGGGAAAGCCTGATGGTCTGCTGCTTTTCCCGGGTCTGCTGCAAGGTTTCGTCCAGCTGCGACAGCGCCTTTTCAAATACAGCCAGCTGCTCTTGCAACAAAGACTGCGACTGTCTGGCCTGGGTGCATTGCTTAACCCGTTTGCGGGCCTGCTCACACACGTCCAGCAAAGTGGGAGCGGGTACGCTGGCACTGTCACCCAGCGCTGCCAGCTGCTCATTAATTTGCCCCGCCAATGCCTCTTGCAAGGTACGAACCTGAACCAGGGTGTTTTCCATGTTTTGCAGCTGCTGACGTGCTTTTTCAAGTCTTTGTGCAGACTGTTCTAGATCTGCCTTCTCCAGCAAGGCCTGTTGTGCCTGTGCCGGTTGCGGATGCATGGTGCTGCCACAAACCGGGCAAGGTTCATTCAACTGCAAACGACTGGCCAATTGTGCCGCCTGCTCCTGGTGCCACTGAATTTGCAGCCGGGTATCTTCTTCGTGCAGGGCCTGCCAGCTTTGCCGCGTTTCCTCCACCGAGGCGATGCCCGCCATCGCCCGCGCTTGCAAGGCCTGACTTTTATCCAGCAGCGCATCGTACTGTTTTTTTAATTGCAGAACATGTTCCGCCTGATCCAGTTGCTGCACAGCTTCAGGCAGCGCCTCAACAAAAACCCGCAACTCGACAATTTTTTCCCTGGCCTGCTCCAGTTGTTGCTGTTTATGTTGCCGGGCAAGCAACTGCTCATCATGCGTCTGGTTAATTTGACGCCATACTGCCTGCAGGCGCTCATTTTCCACTTGCTTTTCCTGAAGCAGGCGCATTTTTTCACGATAACGCTCAAGTTCATGGATTTGAACATTCAAATCATCTTTTTGCCGGTACTGGCTTGTGGCCAGCTCAAATTGCTGGCGGGTTTGCTCAAGCTTTTTCCCGGCACCAACCATTTGCAGCGCCAGCGCCTGCAATGCCTGCTGCAGACTTTCGCTGTATTTTTCCGCTTCTTCACGTGCCTGGATCAATGGCATCAACAAAGTGGCCTGGCTGGAGCGCGCAAGCTTATGTTCGGTTTGCCGCAATTGCCCGCGTGATTGCTCAAGTGTGGCCAGCGAATGCAGGCAACTTTCTTTCTGCCTGAACAATTCCTGCAAAGCCATTGCAGCGGAACGCTCTTTTTCAAACAACATGAATTGTTCAAAGGCGAGGTTTTTTTTCGTTTCAAGTTCCTCAACCAGTGGCGCAAGTTGACTGGTTTTTTCTTTCAGGGCCGCTTCCGAGCTGCAATCGGCCGACTCCAGCAAACCGGCAATTTTCTGGTCATGTTTTTTTTTGCTTTCTTCGATATCCGCAGCCCGCTGCTTGAGTTTTTCTTCTATTTTACGGTAAATGGAGGTTTGGAACAGCTGACTGAAAATACTTTCTCTTTGTTGGGAGTTGGCCAATAACAACTCCCTGAACTTACCCTGAGGCAAGACCATGACCTGCCTGAACTGCTCAGCGGTAAGACCGGTCAGCTCAACCACCCTTTCCGTTACCTCGGTGGCCTTTTTGGGAATCAGCAAAATCTCATTGCCATCCGCCTGTATTTCCCACAATTTGGCCTCGGTCGCTTGCATGGTAAAACCTTCACCCCGCTGCTTGGGCCTGTCCTGGGCCGGCATCCTGAAAATCCGGTATTGCTTTTCACCCAAAGCAAACAAGAACTCAACTTCGGTTAAGGAATGAGAAGCCGCCATATCCGAGCGCAGGGCAGCCGGATCCCGATCATCATCGGCCGCCTGACCATACAGGGCAAAACAGATGGCATCCAGCATAGTACTTTTACCGGCACCGGTTGGCCCATTAATCAGGAACAGGGGGTTTTCACCCAAGCGGGTGAAATCAACCTCTTCTTTTCCCGCGAAAGGCCCAAAAGCCTGCATGCTTAAATAAACGGGTTTCATGCCTGCTCCTCTTTGCGCACTTCAAGAATCACTTCCTTGACTGCCTGCTTCTGGGGTTCACTCAGAGGCTGTCCGGCCACCTGCTCAAAAAAGTCACAAAACAGATCGTACTCATCACGCTTCAGGGCCTGCCCCGGTGCCAGCACCTCTGCTTCGGCACGATACAGACCAGGTTTTTCCAGTTGCAATACATTAGGATATACCTCGCGGATTTTCCCTATCGGATCCAGCACGGCATGGGTATCCGCAAGCTTTACCAACACGTAATCGTGCGCATTGGGGTCTTGCCGGCCCATTTCAACAATATCTGCCAATGTCCCTTCCAGGGTCCGCACATCGCGCAAGGGTTTCAGGGGCAAGTTTTGCATGCTTGCCTTGCCATTTGTATCCAGCTCCACCAGGGTAACGCCCTTGTTGTGAAACTGCTCGGAAAAACTGTATTTAAGAATAGAACCCGAATAACGGATATGCTCTGCCCCTTTATACTGGGGCGCATGCAAATGGCCCAGCGCCACATAATCAAAACCATCAAAAACCGTATGAGGCACTACATCAGACCCGCCAATTGACAAAGGCCGCTCAGACTCGGAGTTAACCGCCCCTTCCAGAAAACAGTGAGCCAGCAATACATTGACCCGCTCCGCGTCCATCACCTGTCTGATTTTTTCTGCCAGCAGGCGATGCGCCGCTTCATAAGTGCTGACCGGCGCCTGAAAATAATTGCGTACCAGCTCGGGATCATTAAAAGGTATGCCATAAAAATCAACCCGCTCACCCTTGTCATCAATCACAACCGGCTTGATCATCTGATCAAAATCGGCAATGATATGCACACCGGACGCCCTTAACTGTTGAGCGGCAAACCCCAAACGCTGCGCACTGTCGTGATTGCCAGGAATCATGATGACCGGAATATTCAGTTGCCCTATCCGGTTTAAGGTTTTATCCAGCAAAGCCACCGCTGACACCGGTGGCACCGAACGATCATAGATGTCGCCGCTAATCAGCAAAGCCTGCACCTGATGCTGCTCAAGGTAAGCAATGATCTGGTCCAGCACATACTCCTGGTCTTCAATCAGAATACGGCTGGCAAACTGACGGCCCAAGTGCCAGTCAGAGGTATGAATGAATTTCATGTAAGCGTCGTAATTTTTTTCTATTTGCATTGACGGTCAACAATGACCGCAAGAGCATTTTAACATCCTGTCAGCACCAGGAATATTTTCCCCAATCCCTTACTCATCTTGTGCCGACATATCGGCGTTGACCACATCAACCGCCCACACACCAATCACATTGACACAAAAGACTAAGCAGCCATAAACACGCTTGACAAATATTCTCATTGCTCCCCCCTGTAGAAAACAATAGAATTATGATATGCCTTTGCGACATCCACGTGACATCCCATCTATTCTGCTTTACAGGAGACGAATATGTATAAGTTAAATGAAAAGGGCAGATACGCACTTGAAACTTTTCTGGATGCTATTGCCAAGCCAGGCTTTGAACTGGAACCCATTTACGAGATGGCCACCCGGATTGCCAACGAATACTTCCCGGTTGATCAGGATGCCATTCTGGAACTCGATCCCAGCCAAACCCAATCGGGCAACCCCGAAATAATCCAGTTATTCAAAAGCTGGTTCGACCATTCATAACCCGGCCTCTGTTTTCCGGTTAAATTGTTTAACCGGAAAACAACGCCAGGATTATCAAGCACCGCTTTTGAAACCCACCACTTTTGAGACCCATTTAACCGCGCACCTGACAAGGTGTTATTTAAACAGGCAAAAAATAAACAGGCATAAAAAAAGCACTTACCAATGTAAGTGCCTGATTTGCCAATTTTGCAATGGTGGGTGCTACAGGGGTCGAACCTGTGACCTACGCCTTGTAAGGGCGCCGCTCTACCAACTGAGCTAAGCACCCATTGCTTAACTGAAGAATTAAATTATATAGAGCCTTTCATAGGCTGACAAGCTTTTATTGAAAATATATTCAAATTACACAAAAAAACATGACCAATTTACAACAAACATAAAAAAACAATGTTTCCCCATACAAAATTCACCCACATGCCCGCAAAGCTCACAATAAGGCAACTCCACCAACTTTGGTTATAATGCCCTGTCTACCATCATAACCATGGCATTACATCCTATGTTAAAAATCATCTATATGGCAAAACTAAAAGAACAATTGTCCATTGCCGAAGAAACCATTGAGTGGCATGGCGGTACCCGCGATGAACTGATCCAGTTATTACGCAGCCGCAATCAACTGTGGCACGAAACCCTGGCCCCCGAAAACGTATACAAAATAGCCATCAACAATAGCATTGTTCATCAAAATGCCCACATACCGGAAAACGCTGAAGTCGCCCTGCTTCCCCCGGTTACCGGAGGCTGAAACCATGTATGCCATCAGTATCCAATCCACAGACTTCAACCTTGAAACCGAAGAACAATTGGCCGAACAGTCCTCAAGCAACTGTGGTGCGCTTGTAAGCTTCGTTGGAAAGGTTCGCGGCAAAGACCACGAGCAATTGCTCAGTCATTTGTACCTGGAGCACTTTCCCGGGGTCACCGAACAGGAAATTGAAAAAATCATTCTGACGGCACAACAGAAATGGCCTTTACAGTACGTCAAAGTCATCCATCGTATTGGCGAAATCAAAACCGGTGAAAAAATTGTGCTGGTCCTGACCGCCAGCGAACATCGCAAAGACGCCTACCAGGCCAACGAATTTATTATGGATTACCTGAAAACAGAAGCGCCTTTCTGGAAAAAAGAATGCTTTGCCAACGGAGACGCTCATTGGGTGGATATGAAAAAGTCCGATCTGGATCACACACAGCGATGGAACCAGGCATGATATCCAATACAGCCGGACTCATTCTTGCCGGTGGACTGGGCAGCAGAATGAACCACCAGGACAAGGGCATGGTTTTGTTCAAACAAAAACCACTGGTTGAATATCCGCTGGCGCTTTTGCGGAAAAACGTGGATTGCATTGTGATTAGCGCAAACCGCAACCTGGATAAATATGCCTCTTATGGGCATCCGGTTATCCCGGACCTGCCCCAGTACACAGCATTGGGTCCGTTGGGCGGCATTTACAGTGCCAGCATGCAGTTGCCTGAAAACATTGCATTCATTCAGGTAGTACCATGCGACACCCCTTTCCTGCCCGACACCCTGACCGAGCGTCTGCATAACGCCCTGCTGCAAACCAATACCGATATTGCCATGGCAATCAGTGGTGGCAACCAGCACCCCAGTGTTATCCAGTTCCGGCGTTCACTGCTGCCCGACCTTAAACGGCGGCTTGACCATAAGGTGGACAAATTACGCCTGCGCTCCTTTGTGCTGGACAACGCCCATACCTTGGTCAATTTTGAGCAGGAAGATTTTTTCATCAATTTTAACAATCCAGAATCACTCAAGCTCTGGGATTCATTACAAGGTAATGCATAATGCGTGATTACTACGAAGCTCTTGAAGAACTGCTTTCCAAAACCCAAACAACCCACCAAACAGAAGACCGCCCCCTGGAAGAGGCTGAAGGCTATATCCTGGCCGAAGCATTAACGGTGAATTATGACGCCCCCATGTTTGACAACAGTGCCATGGACGGCTACGCAGTTTGCGACCTGAACCGGACCGAATGGGAAATTATTGGCGTGGTTGCCGCGGGTGATGACGTTACCGCAACCCGCCTTGAGCCCGGACAGGCCGTTCGAATTTTTACCGGCGCAGGTATACCGGCCAATACCGACAGCGTGGTTCCACAAGAAAACACCACTGTCACCGACAGCCATGTGTCGGTTGAGCAAGCACTGAAACCCAGCGCCAATATCCGCCGCCAAGGTGAAGAATTGAAAAAAGGAGATGTACTGGTTTCATCTCATACCGTTATTTCACCCGCCGCCATCGGGCTGTTGGCCAGTCAGGGCTATGCCAGTGTCAGCTGCTTCAAGCCACTCACCCTTACCCTGTTCTCTACCGGTGATGAACTGCTTTCCCTTACCGAACCACTGGCACCCGGTAAAATTTATGATTCAAACCGCCCCATGCTGCTTGGCTGGCTTAAGCATTATGCCTACCTGAAGGTGGTCAATGGCGGTGTTTTACCTGATGACTATGACACCATCAAGCAGGCTTTGCATCAGGCCGCCGCCAACGCGGACATCATCATCTGCTCTGGCGGGGCATCGGTGGGGGACAAAGACTATGTCAAACAGGTTCTGGACGAATTGGGTACCCTTGAACACTGGAAACTGGCCATCAAGCCCGGCAAACCCTTTGCCTGGGGAAACATCAACAATCGCTGCAAAGTATTTCTGCTACCCGGCAACCCGGTGGCCAGTTATGCCACCACCCTGCTCATGACCCTACCGGCCATTAAATATCTTGCCGGACTTTCAATTGAAAAAGCCCGTCCCCAAAAATGGAAAGCCCAGGCGGATTTTTCAATTCCCAACAACAAACAAGGTCGCCGTGATTTCTGGCGTGGTGCGCTTACCATGACAGAAACCGGTGTCTGGGCAGCGCCCGTCAAAGGCCAGGGCTCGCATATGCTTTCCGGCTGTGTCAATGCGGATGTCTTAATCGAGGTTCCTGCGCACACCAATGTCGAACACGGCCAATGGATTGATGTTTATCCGTTGTCACACTCGTTTTAAGCCCACCTCATTTCCACAAAAAAGCCCGATAACACAACCGTTACCGGGCAAGCAAACAACATGAACCACGGTGCGTTATCACAGCCGTCTGGTTCGGCAAGCAGCCGCACCAGCTTTGGGCATGATTAATGTGGCACTTCTTTTTCCATCATCAGGAAAGGATTGGCACCACCCCGGGAATAGCCTTTTTCACCCAGCATCATATCCAGAGCCAACGACCCCAGGTCATCGGCAACCGGATCGGCATGCTGCTCTTTGCTGAGGCTGAACATTTTACGGTAACCCTGGCAAACATCACAGGTTTCACCGCTGGCTCCATGCAAAGCGCCTTCGGTGACACCCTCCACCGACTGCAAGGTCATGTCTTTCGTATTACCACAGAAAGTACACTTTGCCCTTAAGGCATTCCAGCGACTGTTGCATAAATTGCAATGCAGGTAACGCAGGTTTTCCTGCTCACCGCTTTTCAAAACAATACTGGCAACCGCATCACTGCCACAGCAGGGACACTGTACACGCTCATCACGTGAAGGCACATCAGTTTCCTGCAATTGCATCGCCCAGTAAGTCCAGATCACTTGCAAAACGGCATGCACCCAAATACTGTATTCCTGGTCAGTTACGTCGGCTTCGTGTTGCAGCAGGCGCCGGGCCAGCGCTTCCTGATCAGGCACCGGCATGGCCAGCAGGCGTTGCCAGGTTTGTTCCATATGATCAGACAATTCACCCTTGATACGCTCGTACAAGGCATGCAACATGGGCGTAAAGCAGGACGGAATCGGGGTATTGTGAACATTTAACATGGAAGCCGTCTCATTACGCTTGAGCTCCGGGACAACGGCATCTGCGTCAGCCAGCAAACCATGCTGAACCCGAGACAAGCCAGCCAACAGCTGCAAATACAATTTCCAGTCGGATTTCTCCAGTTTGGCCAATTTTGTGAAACGCTCACTGCGGGACAAAAACAGATGTTTATCTGGCGCGATCCAAAATGGAATATGAAAAAAAGATTTTTCAATTTCTTCTTTTGGTTTTAATTTAATGTGATCCATTTAAACCCTTTAATCTGCCAAAGTAATGTATTCATGACCGGTGTAAATCACCTGCTGACCTGGCCTGGCAAAGCCTATCAACGTCATATTGGCCTCTTGCGCCAATTGCACAGCCAATGAAGTGGGCGCCGAAACGGCAACCAGACACCCAACCCCCAAAACGGCAGACTTGACCACCATTTCGTAGCTGGCACGACTGGATACCAGCACAAAACCCTCTGACCAGTTCCAGCCAGCCCTGGCACCAAACCCCAGCAATTTATCCAGGGCATTATGTCGCCCAACATCTTCAAACAGGGCTTGTATATGACCGCTGCCATTTACCCAGGCAACCCCGTGCACAGACCCGGTTTGCGCACGCAATGGCTGCAACGAGGCAAATGCATCAAGCGCATCTGAAATATGCGTTGCAGATATATGGGGCCTTACCTTAACAGGAGTGATAACCGGTTTGACCACATCCAGGCTTTCTATGCCACATAAGCCACACCCGGTACGACCGCTTAAATTACGCCGCCGTCCCTTCAGTTGCAAAAACGCTGCCGAGGCAATGTCCATATTAACCAGCATGCCTGCTGGGGTTTGCAACACTTCCACATCATAAAGTTGGGATGCCGAGGATAAAATCCCCTCAGTCAGGCTAAATCCCAGCGCGAGCTCCGGCAAGTCTTGTGGAGTTGCCATCAAAACCACATGTGAAATGCCGTTGTAAACAAGGGCGACCGGTACTTCATTGCTCAGGCAATCATCCGTCTCGTCAATCCGGCCTTGCTTCAGGCGCCAGACGGTTGAAGTTTTAAGTGGTGTTGCGGTCATACTATAAACGCCCGGCAGCCTCATCCTTGGCTTTCTTTTTTGCCATAATTTCACGATACCAGCGGGGGTGATGCGCCTTGGCCCACGCTTGGGTGACCACACCTTCCACCATGGCACGAATGGTGCCTTTAATCCAGATGGCCGCATAGACATGCACAATAATTCCGGCAATCAGCACCAGGGCTGACACGGCATGCAGCAACAAAGCAATCCGAATAAGCGGAATCGGGAACATGTCGGCAAAATAAGGGCGCCAGGCAATAAACCCGGTTGCCAGCAAAGTCAACATGCAAACCGTCATTAACCAGAACATGATTTTCTGGCCAGCATTATACTTGCCAGTATCACCCACTTCTTCGCCTTTCAGGATTTGACCAACTGATGTAAGCCACTTAACATCTTCTTTTTCCATTAAGTTGTATTTCCAGTAACGGAAAAACTGGATAAAAAAGCCAAGAAACATAACCACCCCAACAAAAGGGTGAATAATGCGGGCCAGCTGCGGCGTTCCAAACACGCCGGTCAGCCAGAAAAAAGCCGGATAGAAAAAAGCCAGGCCGGAAATCGCCAGCAACACAAAGCAACCGGCCACAATCCAGTGATTGACCCGTTCGGCTTTGTTATAGCGCTGAATCAGTTTCTCTTTCATTATGCATCCCCCTCGTTTTTAAGCGTATCTCCATCTTTACCAATGATTTCGGGTTTTTCCTCGACGGTCCGGTTTGGACCGATGGTGATGTAGTGCAACCAGCCTACGACACCCGCCAGGGCAATACCAACCGTAGCCAACGGCTTGAGAAGACCCTTCCATAAACTGACTGTGGTACTGATTTCAGGATCTTTGGGAAGATCATTATAGAGCTGGGGCTTGTCGGCATGATGTAAAACATACATGACGTGAGTACCACCAACCCCTTCGGGATCATACAAACCGGCATTTTGATAACCACGATTTTGCAAATCCTCAATCCTTTTTTCAGCGACCAACTTCATGTCATCTTTGGTACCAAACTGAATGGCTCCGGTAGGACAGGTTTTTACACAAGCCGGCTCTTGCCCAACCGCCACGCGGTCTGAACACAAACTGCATTTATAAGCACGGTTATCTTTTTTGGAAATTCGTGGAATATTGAATGGGCAGCCCGCGATACAGTAACCGCAACCGATACAGTTTTCCTGGTGGAAATCGACAATACCATTTTCATATTGAATAATGGCACCGGGTGAAGGGCAGGCTTTCAGACAGCCCGGATCGGTGCAATGCATGCAGCCATCCTTGCGGATCAACCATTCCAGCTTGCCGTTTTCCTCGGTTTCGGCAAAACGCATAACGGTCCAGCTGTCTGCCGTCAAATCTATCGGGTTGTCATACACACCATGGTTGATCCCGATATCATCTCGCAAATCGTTCCATTCGGAACAGGCTACCTGACAGGCTTTGCAGCCAATACAGGTTGTCACGTCAATTAATTTTGCCACTTCTTCCGGTTGACGAACGCCGGGGGGTGGTGTCATTTCAGCTGTCGCGGAACGACGACGGATATCTAAAGATTGCAATGCCATTTTCTAACTCCTTAAGCCTTTTCCACGTTCACTAAAAATGTTTTGTATTCGGGTGTCTGTGCATTACAATCACCCACAAAAGGCGTCAAGGTATTTACTAAATACTGTTTTCTGTCCGATACATTCACCCATCCACCATGCAAGGGAATACCGACTTGGTGCAGGGTTTCTCCATTAACCTGCAAAGGCCGGATCCGTTTCGTGACAACCGCCCTGGCCTTAATAGAGCCCCGGATGGTGCTGACGGTTACCCAATCGCCTTTTTCAATTCCCTTCTCTTTGGCCAGCTCTTCGCTAATTTCAACAAATTGCTCGGGTTGGGCAATCATCAGCAGCTTGACAGACTTGGTCCAGAACTGGAAGTGTTCGGTGAGGCGGTAAGTAGTACCCACATAGGGATACTTGTCTTTCTTGCCAAAACGGTTTCTGGCACTGTCAAACATGCGCACGGCCGGTGAGTGCACTACGCCGGGGTGCAGCAGATTGGTGCCCAATGGCGTTTCCATAGGTTCATAAGACTCGGGGAAAGGACCATCCACCAATTTTCTGGCACAGAACAAACGGCCAACACCCTCTTCGTTCATGATAAACGGATTCATGTCCGTACCGGGTGCCTCATCCGCCTTGAAGTCAGGTATATCGGCACCCACCCATTTGCGGCCATCCCACTCGATCAATGTACGGTTTTTATCCCATGGCTTGCCACTGGGGTCGCACGATGCACGGTTATACAGAATGCGGCGGTTAGCCGGCCAGGCCCAGGCCCATCCGGGCGTATTGCCTAAACCGGAATCGGTATTGTCGCGACGGGCCATCTGGTTGCCGTTTTTAGTCCAGCTACCTGAAAAAACCCAGCAGGCACACGAGGTGCTTCCATCATCTCGCAGCTGATGGAAACCATCCAGCAACTGGCCTTTGGGTATGACGATATTGCCCATCTCGTCTTTGATGTCCTCTAGGGCACGACCGTTAAACTCCTTGGCCATTTCATGCGGCAAGGGGCTAAGCGGATTCTGGTACTGCCAATCAAGATTAACAATTGGCTCTGGTACCGTACCACCCTCTTCCAGATATAACTTTTTAAGCCGTTGATGGATTTCAGCCAGAATTTCCAGGTCAGGTTTGGCATCGCCCGGCGGATGTGCCCCGGCCCAGTGCCACTGCAACCAGCGTGATGAGTTGACGATGGAGCCTTCTTCTTCTGCAAAACAGGGCGTCGGCAAACGGAAAACCGTCGTCTGGATACTGGCAGGATCAACATCGTGATGTTCACCATGATTTTCCCAGAAAGTGGCTGTTTCAGTATTCAAGGGGTCCATCACCACCAGGAATTTCAACTTCGAGAAAGCCTCGGTGACCCGTTTTGAGTCGGGGAATGAACTGGTAATGTTGAAACCCTGCACCAACAGGCCGTGCATTTGTCCCTGATAAATCATGTCGGTCATTTGCAGGCTATCGTACATCTTGTCCCATTTAGGCAACCAGTCATAACCCCAGTCATTTTCTTTAGTGGCCTTTTCACCAAAGAACCATTTAAGCAGGCTAACCATGAACTTGGGTGTATTGCTCCAGTAATTCAGCTGGCCTGGACGGAAGGATTTGGGTGTTTGTTTTTGCAGGTAATCATCAAAAGTGGGATGCTGATTTTCATTGGGCAGCACCAGATAGCCTGGCAAGCTCGTGGACAGCACGCCCAGATCAGACAAACCCTGAATATTGGAATGCCCACGCAAGGCGTTGACGCCACCGCCAGCCATACCGATATTACCCAGCATAAGCTGGATCATGGCCATCGTACGGATATTCTGGGTTCCATAAGTATGCTGCGTCCAACCCAGGGCGTAAAGAATCGTTCCGGTCTTGTCAGGCACACTGGTTTCACCCAAAGCCTGGCACACCAACAGGAAGTCCTCAATCGGTGTTCCCGTGATTTTTGTCATCATCTCGGCCGTGTAGCGGGAATAATGTTCTTTCATTAAATTCCATACACAGCGCGGATGTGTCAGTGTTGGGTCAACCTTGGCATAACCGTTTTCATCAAGCTCGTAAGTCCATGAGCTCGTATCGTAAGTGGTGTTTTCGGGCGCATGCGTATCAGCCAGCGGATCTGCATTGGCTGCCGTGGCATCACTGGTCTCGGAGTAATCGGGATGACCTGTAAACAGGCCCTCATGGAAGCCATATCTTTCATCAACAATGAAACTGGCATTGGTATAAGCTTTTACATATTCCCACTGAATCTTATCGTTTTCAATCAGCCAGTTAATGACCGCCCCCAAAAAGGCAATATCACTTCCTGAACGAATCGGCAGGTAATGGTCTGCCACCGCAGCGGTTCGGTTAAAACGCGGATCACAAACAATGAGTTTGGTACCCTTTTTCTTCTTCGCCTCAATGACCCATTTGAAACCAACCGGATGCGCTTCTGCCGGATTGCCGCCCATGACCAGAATAAAATCGGCATTCTGCATGTCACAGAAAGTATTGGTCATTGCCCCCCGGCCAAATGTAGAGGCCAGTGCAGACACAGTGGGCGCATGGCAAACACGTGCCTGCGAGTCTGCCGCCACGATACCCAAAGAGCGAATGAATTTTTGGGTCAGAATACCGGCTTCGTTAGAACCGGCGGACGTACAGGCCATTCCTACTGCCTCAAGACGGTTAACCGTGACGCCTTTGTCGTTTTTTACAACAAAATGTTCATCACGCTCCTCTTTAATCAGGCGGGCAATACGATCAAAAGCATCATCCCATGAGATTCGCTTCCATTCATTGGTACCGGCTTCACGAACTTCCGGGTAGTGCAAACGTTTGGGGCTGTTAATGTAATCAATCAGGCCAGCCCCTTTCGGGCAAAGACTGCCCCTGCTGACCGGATGGTCGGGATCACCCTCAATATGAAATATTTTCTTGGTGACGTTCTTGGCACCATCTCCCAGGCTATACAGCAAGGTTCCACATCCAACCGAACAATAAGTACAGTTATTTCGTGTTTCAACCGCCCTTAACAATTTGTACTGGCGAACTTCAGCCCACGCGTTGGTTGGCGCGGCCCCCATTACGGCAAGACTTGTCGCACCAACACCGCCTGCCGTAACTTTAAAAAACTGTCGTCTGGTCATCTTCATTGCGATGATGCTCCTATCGTGTATGTATTTAAGACCCTATGATCAATGGGGGCTATTATAAGTAACAATTCAGTTGAAAAAATTATCATTTTAAATATTTACAAATTAGCTAACATGAGCATAAAAATCACATGCTTATTTCAACAACAATTCAAGCCGGTCATTTCAAGAATACAAGAAAGCCCGCCAATTGACTACATTCAATTTTTTTTAGAAAGGAAAATATGACTGGGCGCGCATGTATTTTATTTAATGCTCTCAAGGTTTTAATTCAATCAACTCTGCCGAAAACGCTTTTATATCTTCCTCGTCATGAGTAATCAGCATAAGAGGAATTCTCAATTCTTCCAGCAACTCTTTTACTTCTTCACGCATATGTCTGCGCAATTTTTTATCAAGTGCGGAAAACGGTTCATCAAGGAGCAGCAATTCAGGTTCTATGATAAGCGCCCTGGCAAGGGCAACCCGCTGTTGCTGGCCACCAGACAATTGGCCCGGATACTGGCGGGCCAGATCGGCAATCTGAAACCGGCTCAACCAGTGGTGGATTTTCTCAAGGTTATCAGGTGAAATCCTGTTGAGCCAGCCTTTACGATTAAGTCCGAAGCCCACATTTTGTGCAATATTCAGATGTGGAAACAAAGCATAGTTTTGCAGGATATAACCGACATTACGCGCCTGCGGTGCAATATTTATATTATTCTGTTTATCAAACAGCACGCTGTTTTTAATTTTTATGGTACCACTGTCAGGTGTCAATAAGCCCGCTATGCATTTTACCGTCAGGGATTTACCAACCCCGGAAGGGCCAAATAAAATCACCTGTTCCCGGTGACTGCGTACTTGAATATCCAGCATGAATGTTCTTGAAGCTGAAAGCATTTTTTTCCGGATAGCGATATCAAAAATCATTTCAGGCACGCTTTGGAGATAGATAATAAGCCAACGACAAAACTGCAATACACACAACCGATATCAGCAAAACCAATTGATTGACTTCAGCATCCTGTCCGGCCTGAACCGCATCATAAATGGCAATTGAAAGTGTTTGGGTTTTGCCGGGAATGCTGCCAGCCACCATTAAGGTCGCCCCAAACTCGCCCAATGCGCGAACAAAGCCCAGTAACAAACCTGCAAGAATTCCTCGCCAGGCCAAAGGCAGAAAAACCCGAAAAAAAACAGCGCTTTTGGAAACACCCAATACCCAGCCAACCTGCTGCAATTGCTCATCAACCGACTCAAAAGCGGCCCGTGCCGGTTTGAAAACAAGCGGAAAAGTGACGATTGCCGCGGCAATAATGGCACCATTAAGGGAAAAAACAAGACCAAACCCAAAGTTGGCTTCAAGCCACTTGCTTAAACCGGTTTTGTTACCAAACAAAACCAGCAAATAATATCCCAATACCGTTGGTGGCAATACCATTGGCAAAGTGGCCATCACATCAAGCACCTGTCTGCAAAAACTACGCTTGCGTGACAGATACCAGCCAAAAGCAATACCCAGGACAAGATTGATCATCGTAGCCCAGACAGCCACTTTGACAGACAAAAATAAAGGTATCATGATCGACTGCATTAACTGATTCCCTTGCTGTTATGGACGCACAAAACCGTATTGATCAAAAATAGCCCGGCTTTCTTCCGATAATACGTAATCAACAAATTGCCGGGCAAGATCGGGCTCTTGGCTGTCTTTTAACACGGCAATCGGATATACAACCGGTTGTTCCAGCTCAACACTAAACGCAACCTTGACCTTGTCTGGCAGGATTTTGGCATCGGTGCCATAAACAAAACCGGCCTCCACGTTCGCACTGGCCACGTACTCCAGGGCCTGTCGGACATTTTGCGTAAAAACTGTTTTGTCTTTCAGTGTTTCATCAAGACCGGCCTTTTTAAGCGCCCCTGCCGTATAGCGTCCGGCCGGCACACTGGACGGGTTGCCAATGGCAATACGATTGACGGCATCGTTTTGCAAATCATTCAGGGTTTCCAGTTTTAAATCGCTGTCTGCCGGCACAATCAACACCAGTTCGTTTTTGACGAAATGGGTATGCCGGTTATTTTGCAAAATCCCGCCCTCATTGGCAGCCTGCATATTGGCAAGGTCGGCACTGGCCAAAACATCGACAGGAGCACCATGACGGATTTGCTGAAGCAGACTGCCTGAACCGCCAAAATTGAAATCAATGGTGTGACCTTGATGCACCTGTTCAAATTTCCGGCCAATTTCCTGAAACACGTCTTTCAGGCTGGACGCAGCGGAAACCGTTATGGTTGCTGCCGAGACACTGCCCGTCATTGTCACACATGCCAAAAACAGCCATACTCGTCTGAACATCAACCTACCTCTTTGAAATACCTGAAGATGATAAAAAAACGTCATAAAAAACACAAGGTCACAGCCACGTCAAGCCTCTTGCCAGGCACGCCAATCACCTGACTTGCCCCCCTTTTTCTCAAGCAAATGAATATGGCTTATTTGCATTCCCTTATCAACCGCTTTTAACATATCGTAAATAGTCAGCAAACCGGTTGAGACCGCTGTCAGGGCTTCCATTTCAACGCCCGTTTTACCGGTGGTTTCAGTCGTTGCCACCACTTCCACGGATCGCGTCTGTTCGGCCAGATTGAACTCAATGCTCACGTGCGTAAGACTTAAAGGATGGCACAAGGGAATCAGCAAACTGGTATGCTTGGAACCCTGGATGGCGGCAATGCGTGCAATACCCAGCACATCCCCTTTTTTGCTTTCACCGGAAACCAGCAAACGGTAAGCCACTTCGTTCATGCTTATTTTCCCACTGGCGCGGGCAACCCGCCTTGTTTCTTTTTTTTCTGAAATATCAACCATATGGGCCTGGCCCTGACTGTCAAAATGCGTTAATTGTTGATCTGTCACGTTTTATATCCTTAATACTGTCTAGAACAGGGGGAATAAGATAATTTTAATGTTATAGAATACAATTCTTTTGATGGTAAGAATTTAGGCCATGTATTCTGGCATAAATTAGGCCAGTGCCTGGCAAAAGCACATCTTTATCTTTATAAACAATCTCCGCTATTCATCAAAAGCAAATGCAGTCAAAGGAATCAGTATGGAAACACTACGCATTGGTATCGTCTCTATCAGCGATCGGGCCTTCAACAAAACCTATGAAGATCAGGGCTTGCCTGCATTGAAATCCTGGTTAGGCGCTGCAGTCCTGAACCCGCTGGAATTTGTAGCGCATTTAATTCCCGATGAACAGCCCATGATTGAACAAACCCTAATTGAGTTGTCCGACATTCAAAAATGCCCCTTGATTTTAACTACCGGGGGTACAGGCCCTTATTTGCGTGATGTAACCCCTGAGGCCACCCTGGCTGTTGCTGATCGCATCATCCCCGGGTTTGGCGAACAAATGCGACAAATCAGCCTTCACTTCACGCCTACCGCCATTTTATCCCGCCAAGTGGGTGTTATCCGCGGCAACAGTCTGATTCTGAATTTGCCAGGCCGTCCAAATGCAATCGCCGAAACGCTCGGTGGCGTCAAAGATGAACAAGGCAAACAAATCATTCATGGTATTTTTGCATCGGTACCTATTTGTGTGGATGCCGTTGGCGGCCCGTTGGTTGAAACCAACCCGGACATCTGCAAATCGGTACGTCCGAAATAAGCTTTTCTACCCTATAAGCAAAGCGGCTCACAGGCCGCTTTTTTTATTAATGAAAGCTTCACTTAAAAAATTTAACCACCCGTCATCGACATAATACGGATGATTTTCTCTGGCCGGCTATTGAATTCATGCCGTTCGGGTTTCAGCTCTATCGCTTCGCGAATGGCCTGTTCAAGCTCGGCATCGCTGCAATTATCACGCAAATATGGCAACAGGTTAAATTTGTCTTCCTGCCCTAAACACAAGTACAAATGCCCGTCAACCGCAAGCCGGACCCGATTGCAGGTTTCACAGAAATGCTGGGATTTGGGCGTTATAAAGCCAAGCGTAAAATCACTGTTGGGTGTTTCCCAATAACGGGCTGGCCCCCCACCCCATACCTTGTTGGATTCTTGCAAACCAAACTTGTCTTTGACCTGTTCAATAATTTCCTGCAAATTAACCGGTACCTGTTTTTGCCCGGTTACGCCCATGGGCATCACTTCAATAAGGCGCAGTACAAACTGATTCTGGATACAGTACTGAATCATATCTTCGATATCAGAGATATTAATACCGGCCAGCGGGACCATATTGATTTTAATTCTCGTAAAACCGGCCTGCCTGGCTGCCTCCAGTCCTGCCATGACTTTAGACAAACTGTCGCTGCCCGAAATTTCCTCAACACATTCACGACGCAAGGAATCCAGACTGACGTTCAAACGGTGCAAACCGGCATCACGCAAGGGTTGTGCATATTTTTTCAATTGTGTGCCATTGGTGGACATAGACAGGTCTTCCACTCCTTCCAACGCCGACAGGCGGGCAACCAGCTCGGGCAGGTCTTTGCGCAGCAGCGGCTCTCCGCCTGTTAACCTGAAACGACGGGTTCCCATGCGGGAAAAGGCAGCGACCACACGCACTATCTCATCAAAAGACAACCAATTCGCAGGACGTTCAAACTCTTTGAATCCCTTGGGAATACAGTAAGAACATCGCAAATCACACTTATCTATCAATGAGAGGCGTAAATAATCAATTTTTCGACCAAACCTGTCAATCAGCATTCTGCGCTTATATCCATTGTATTAATTAATTAAATGCAGTCTACCATAGAAAAACCCCACAAATCATATAAAAATCTGATTGGTGGGGTGCTGTTTGCCCAACAGGGTTTATCTACACTTTCAAATGCGTCACTTATAAAAAAACAAAATAAATGACCTCATGTATGACAAACCGTGTTTGCCATTTGGCATTTAGTTTACCGCGTCTTTCAGTGCTTTACCTGGACGGAATTTAGGTACTTTGGCTTTTTTGATTTTGATGGCTTCGCCTGTGCGTGGGTTACGACCAGTACGGGCTGCACGAGTAGAAACGGCAAATGTACCAAAACCAACCAAGGTTACCGTCTCGCCTTTTTTCAGTGTTGCTTTCACTGCAGCGATCATTGCATCCAGAGAGCGGCCAGCCGCTGCTTTGGAAATATCTGCCTTAGATGCAATGTATTCAACCAATTCTGTCTTATTCATTCAGGAAAACCCCTTTTCTAAATTAACTCTGATGTAAATCATCACGCGTATCTTCCCTTTAATCTTATTGGCTGTCAAGAAAAAAACACAGCAAACCCCGCATATTTACTAGTCTTGCGGCCATTATCAATGGAAAGCAATTAATTTGTATGATTTTTTATACACCCGTACAAGGTCGATCAAAACCACGCTCTACCTTAATGACGCGTCATTCATGCATTGTGCAAGTGCCTGCCTGAAATCATTGATCAGGTCTTCCTCATCTTCAATACCGACAGAAACACGCAGCAAATTATCACCAATACCCATCTCAGCCCTTCGGGCAGGCCCCATCTCGTAATAAATGGTATGCGCCACAGGTAAAGCCAGCGTCCTGGCATCGCCCAAATGCGTGGCCAGCACAACCACATTCAACCTATTCAAAAATTCAAAGCAATCAATGCCATCGACAAGCTCGACGCCCAGCAACGCACCAAAACGATTGTTAAACAGGATAGCCGCACGTTCATGCTGCGGATGCTGGATTAAGCCGGGATAACGCACACTGGCGATTCCAGGATGGGTTTCAAGAAAACGGGCAAGCGCCAATGCATTTGAACAGGACTGCTTCAGCCTTAAAGCAAGTGTTTCAGCGCCCACGGCAATACGGTGGGCCGCATCGGACGAAAGCGTTGCTCCCATGTCACGCAAACCTTTTTTCTTGATTTGGGTCAGGCCCCAGGTGTTTGCAGGACCGGTTTTATAGCTATCATAAATATTGGCATAACCAGACCAGTCGTATAAACCTGTATTGGTAACGGCACCACCCAATGCATTGCCATGACCACAGATATATTTGGACAATGAATTCATGACCAGGGAGGCCTTGACGCTTTTTCCCTGCAACAACCACGGTGAGGTTAAGGTATTGTCTATCACATACACCAGCTTATGCGTTTCACAAATATCACCAATGGCCGACAAATCGGCAATTTGCGTTCCCGGATTGGCAATGGTTTCGGTAAACACCATTTTTGTTTCGGGACGAATGGCATCTTTGACCTGTTGCGCATCGGTAGGATCCACAAAAGTCACTGTTACGCCAAGCCGGTCAAGCGTTCCCAGCAGGCTGTTGGTATTGCCAAAAACAAACTGACTGGAAACCAGATGATCTCCCTGTTTTAACAGCGTCATGAAAATGGAAGACAAGGCCGCCATACCCGTCGCAAAAGTGACTGAACCAATACCCCCTTCCATCAAGGTGATTTTGTCTTCAAGCGCGGCTGTAGTCGGGGTTCCCTGTCGGGCATAGGTATAGCCCGACTTACCCTGAAAAACCGCCGCCAGCTCTCTGGCATCGGCAAAAGCGTATTCGGTTGAGGTATGCAATGGCTTGTGAATGGCACCGTGCTCGACCGCTTTACGACGGTCCGCGTGAAGGATGGAGGTGGTAAACCCGCTATGTTCGTTTTTTGACATGATATGACTGTGAAAGATTGAATTTTAATTTATTTTACCTGGCGCTGACGGACAGTTTCAAACAGACAAACCGCACTGGCTACACTGACGTTAAGGCTTTCAACCGACCCCTGCATGGGAATACGCACCAGCTCATCACAGGTTTCCCGTGTCAGACGTCGCATTCCCTCACCCTCCGCCCCCATGACCCAGGCAATGGAACGGGTAGCATCCACATCATGAAAGGTGCCGCTGGCCTGGTCATCGGTGCCTATCAGCCAGACATCCCGCTCTTTGAGCTGACGCATGGTTCGGGCAAGATTGGTTACCATGATGTAAGGAACGGTATCGGCGGCACCACAGGCCACACGCTGAACGGTGGCATTAATGCCCACCGCCTTGTCCTTGGGCGCAATCACGGCATGAACCCCGGCAGCATCGGCCGTACGCAGGCACGCGCCCAGGTTATGAGGATCGGTCACACCGTCCAGAATCAACAAATGAGCAGGCCCCTCGATCACATCCAGGACGTCATCAATATTGACCGCCAGCTGCTTATGTTCGGCCAACGCCACCACACCTTGGTGACGAACACCTTTGGCCAGACCATCAAGACGCTCCACAGGAACCGGATGAATGCGGATTTTGTTTTTTTCCGCCTGATCAACCAGGCTTTGCATGCGCTTGTCTTTGCGTGATGCTTCGATATATATTTCCCGGATTGAATCGGGTGCATGGCGCATGCGGGCAACTACCGCATGAAATCCTGCCAGAATTTGACTGCTTGACATATAAATTGATTACCTTTGTATTTACCTTCGCTTACGCGTTGATTTTTTGTTTTTTTGCACGGTAGCGGGTCGAGTTGACTTTTTCAGCTCTGCCCGTCTTTGATGTGCGTTTTGCCCCTTCAGGGCTTCGGGTTTGGGCTTGGCCGGGCGCTTTAACTGCCGCGGCGCGGACTCAGCACGCTGGGCATCTTTACGCAATGACTCGAAAGTGGTGCCCTTGACCAGCGAAAACTCAATTCGCCGGGCCTCCAGATCCACCCGTGTCACCTGCACCTGCACCGGATCCGTCAAGCGGTAACGCATACCCGTGCGCTCTCCGCGCAATTCGTGCAAGCCTTCATTGTATTGGAAATAGTCGGTACCCAATTCCGAAACATGCACCAACCCCTCAACAAACAGGGTTTCAAGTGTGACGAACAAGCCAAAAGGCGCAACACCGCTTACCCGTCCACTGAAAACTTCACCCACATGCTCACGCACATACCAGCATTTAAGCCAGGCCTCCACATCGCGTGAGGCATCATCAGCCCGACGCTCGTACGCAGACAGCATCATTCCCAGACTATCCCAGACAGCATGTTCATGCTCTTTATGGGTTTCACCCGGCTCTTTGGGTACACCCGACAACTCGGGGGTATAGTGCCGGTGAGCAAGAATAGACTTGATAACCCGATGCGTGAGCAAGTCAGGATAACGGCGAATGGGTGAAGTGAAATGCGTATATTGTTCATACGCCAGACCAAAGTGCCCTACGTTGTCAGGACTGTACATGGCCTGCTGCATGGATCTTAGACACATGGTCTGAATAATCTGGAAGTCGGGGCGTGAACGCCCGGCATCAAGCACAGCGGCATAGTCCTTGCCGGAAGGATCGTCGCCCCCGCCCAGCGTCAATCCAATGGTACGCAAGAACTCACGCAAGGCCTCGAGTTTTTCAGGCGTTGGGCCCTCATGAATACGGTACAGTCCCTGCCGTTTGTTTCTTAATACGAAATCGGCTGCACAGGTGTTAGCTGCCAACATGCATTCTTCAATCAACTTATGCGCATTATTCCTGATAAACGGAACAATTTGCTCTATCTTGCCCATTTCATTGCAGAGAATCCGGGTTTCGATGGTGTCAAAATCCATCGCTCCACGCTGTTCGCGTTTTTTCTCAAGCGCCTCATATAAAGCATATAAATCCTGGACATGTGGCAGCAAATCGCCCAATTCGGTACCCGCGGGGCCCGTTGGCTGCTGCAAGGCATTCCAGATTTGCGTATAAGTGGTACGCGCATGTGAGTTGATAACCGCATTGTAAAACTGGTATGCCGTCACTGTTCCCGCTTTGGCCCCCGTCATGGGAATAACCATATCGCACACCAGAACCAGACGGTCGACCTCCGGATTCAGGGAGCACAGACCATTGGAAAGCTTTTCGGGCAACATGGGAATGACCCGGCGCGGGAAATACACACTGGTTCCGCGCTCTATGGCATCCCGGTCAATGGCATCGCCAGGTTTGACATAATGGGAAACATCGGCAATGGCCACTAAAAGCCGCCATGCCATTTTTCGGCGTTTCTCAGTACCGATGTTTACCACCTCGGCATATACGGCATCATCAAAGTCACGGGCATCCTCACCGTCAATCGTGATGAATGGTACATCCCGCAAATCGATACGGCCTTTAAGATCCTGGGGCTGCACCTCATCGGGCAGGCTTTCCGCCTGTATGAGGGTGGTATCGGAAAACTCAACCGGGACATCAAATTTGCGCACCGCAATTTCAATTTCCATACCCGGGTCATCAATTTCACCCAGCACTTCAATGATTTTCCCCAAGGGCTGGGTATGGCGGGTTGGCTGCTGAATAATCTCAACCGTCACCACCTGCCCGTGCCGGGCCCCGCCCAGGTCTGCATTCTGTACAATGATGTCGTGCTTGATACGCTGGTCTTCGGGCACCACGACATAAAGACCCTGCTCATGCAGCAAACGACCTACCAGCCGTGTTGTGCCGCGCTCCAGAACTTCTACAATGGTGCCTTCAAGCTTGCCTTTATATTCACCCGTGGGTTTTACCTGGACCCGGTCGCCGTGCAAGACCTTCAGCATTTCACGGGGTGACAGGAACAAATCCTGTGAACCGTCTTCTGGAATCAGAAAACCGAATCCATCCCGATGCCCCTGGACTTTACCGATTACAAAATTTTTCTGTTGGGACAGCTGCCAACCACTTGGCGTTTGCTCAAGCTGACCATCTCTTTGCATGGCACCCAAACGTCTTTCAAGCCCCACAATGCTGGCGTCTCGAGACAGCCCGAATGCGCCAATCAGGGCATTCACGTTCAGGGGAAGTTTTGAATCCCGGAACACCTGAAGAATATTTTCACGGCTTGGAACATCGGGATCAAAGTCTGGCGTGCTGTCCGTAAGAGAACTGTTTGCCTGGGCAGGCCTGTTTGTCGGGTTTTTTGTGGTGGTTCGATTTGCCAATACAGTCACTTCCTGGTTATTTCAATTTATGATTTATGATGCAATAAATGCTTATAAAACCATACTATCCTATTACGGCTTTATGATACTTACATGACGGCCCTGCCATTTGAAAAATCAGCGGCCAACCACCTGCTGTTTTCTAAAGTTTTTCAAGCAGGTAACGGGTGACCATGACAAAACAGACCAGCACAATAAGCGGACGAATAAACTTGCTGCCATGACTGATGACCATTAAAGAACCGGCATAAGCACCAATTATTTGCCCAACAATCATGATACCACCGATCAGCCACAAGACTTTGCCACCCAGCACAAAAAGTGCTACTGAAGCGACATTGCTGGCAAAATTAAACACCTTGGCATTGGCCGTTGCCTTGATGATTTGCTGTCCCCGTAACGCCACATTGGCCAGGGAAAAGAAGGAACCGGTTCCCGGACCAAAAACACCATCATAAAAAGCAATAAGTGGCACAACGGTACAATTGAAAAGCCTGGCGTTCATGCGTGGCGACCGCTCCAGCTTGCCGGCAGACGGCGTAAATAAGAAATACAGCCCGATCATTATCAGCACAACAGGAATCACAATATCCAGCACCGAGACATCAACCAGCTGAATGATAAAAGTACCCAATGCTGCCCCTGCAAAAGCCAAAAGCGCCGGTTTCCAAACATCCTCAAAGCGCACGACTCTTTTTCTGAGCATGGTCAGCGAGGAAGTCAGTGTCCCAAAACTGCCTTGCAACTTATTGGTGGCCAAGGCATTAATGGGAGGAACCTGGGCCAGCAATAACACCGGAATAGTGATCAGGCCACCGCCACCGGCGATGGTATCGACAAAACCGGCCAGCATGGCAACCAGGAAAAGAATCAGTAAAACATCAGGCCCAACAACAAAATCCATGCTGCATCCGGATAAAAAAGACTTGAATATCAGAAAAACGCCAATCCGAACGCATTAAGCCGATAAACCGTAGGGTAAAAAATCAAAAACAATATCCATCAGTTAAAATATTCAACTTCCAGTATTTGACTTTTTTAAAATCGAGATTATGGCTGATTATTATCTACCCATCAAGCACCTACACATGACCTGTGCCTATCTGAGCATCACTTTTTTCCTGATTCGCGCCTTTTGGTCAATTACAGGCTCACGCATGCTGCACATCGGCTTTGTCAAGGTGGCTCCGCATGTGATTGATTCCGTCCTGCTCATATGCGGTTTTATCCTGGCAGCCATGATCGGGCCCAACCAACCCTTTATTCTTGCCAAAATAGTGGCGCTGATTGCCTATATTGGCGTGGGCACAATAGCCATCAAACGAGGAAAAACGCCTGTGCAAAAATTAATTGCCACCGTTATTGCCGGCCTGATTTTCCTGTATATCATTGGTGCCGCCATTAACAAAAGCGCCCTGTCCTGGTTCGTTTAAACGAAAGATCTGGCACAATAACAACAAAACCGCCTTTATCGCATTTGGATATCATCCGGTTTGCGGCGAAGACGGTTTTTTTAAACGGTTGATTTTTCAGCTGTTTTCCAAAGCCGGCAAAAGAACGCTAAAACAGGCGGCCCAACCCGGAAAACAGCGCCTTGGGCCTTAAGCCGTTGCCTCAGCCTGCAAAGGCTTGAAGTCCCAGATGCCCTCTCCACGCAAATACAGTAAATGCGTATGATGTGCGTACAGGGTGCTGCGATGCCCCACACTAATCAGACGCAATTCAGGCAGTCGTTCGGCAATCAGCCGGTACATGGCATCTTCAAGACCCTCATCCATCGCTGAGGTGGCTTCGTCTATGAATGCGGCAACCGGTTTGGCCAGCAGCAAACGGCCAAACGCAATTCTTTGCTGCTCGCCCAAGGAAAGAATATTGGTCCAGCTCACCACTTCATCCAAACGATTGACCAAGTGCCCCAGATTCACATCCTGCAAGACTTTGCGGGCCTGCTCATGACCATCCTCAGGTACTTCGTTGGGATAGTACAGCACATCCAGCAATGAACCTTCTGGCAAATAAGGTTTTTGCGACAAAAACAATACCTGATTATCAGGCCGCACCACCTGCCCTTTCGAATAAGGCCACAAACCGGCAATCGTTCGCAGAATGGTGGTTTTACCCGACCCCGAAGGACCTTGCAGCAACAAAGAGTGACCAGGCTCCACCACAAAAGACAAGTCCTTTACCAGGCATTTGCCCGATGGTGTGGTAATGCTGACATTACGCAGCGCAACCGTATCCTGCTCTACCTTGACCTCAGGAACCGGCAATTTATCAGCGGCACGGGAATTTTGCACAAAACCGCTTAAACGATCCAGAACCGCCCGGTAACCGGCAAACGTATCATAGGCATCACGGAAAAATGACAGGTTGTCGTGCAAAGTACCGAAGGCTTGCGCCGTTTGGATCATCGCACCCAGCGTAATTTGCTGGGAAAAAAACCTTTTTGCCTGAATAATGAAAGGGAAAATAACCGCGGTTTGCGACACCAGCAAGTTGAACCCCTGGAGTTTGACTGAACGAAAAACAATGGCCCATACATTACCAATCACTCGGGCAAAACGGTTGCGCAGTTTCTGCCCTTCAATCGCTTCACCCTTATAAAAAGCAATGCTTTCGGCATATTCACGCACACGCACGAGTGAATAACGGTAATCCGCATTAAAACGTTCATCAAGAAAGCTCAGGCGAATAAGCGGACGCCCGATCTTGAAGGCAAAGACCGTGGCAATCAGGATATAAATAAACAGGGCAAAGACCATCCCTTTTGACAGGGTGAATCCCAAAACGGTTAAATCACCGGACAGCCCCCAAAGAATAATGGTAAAGGCAACGGCTGAAACCAGGGAGCTGACCAAACCCAGCAAAAGCGTCAGGGACGTGGTTACAAAACTGGACACGTCCTGCTGGATACGTTGATCGGGGTTATCGGCCGGTGTTTCAAGATAATGAGAGCGATAATAGCTGCTTTTTTCCAGCCATTGCGAAAGCAGGGATTCATTCAGGGACTCACGCCACCTGATGGTGAAGCTCTGTTGCAAATAATAAGACACCAGCACCCGGGAGATATGGATCGCGGCCAGTATGGCAAACACCCCCATCTGGATCCAGAATCCGTCTTCATTCAGTTCTTGCAACGCGGTATACATCGTGTTGTACCAGTTCGAGAACAGCACGCTGACCCGCACACCGAACAGGCTTAAAAACAGAATCACCCCAAATGTCAATAAAGGACGCAGGCTGTTTTTGGGATTGAAGTAATCACCCGCCAACAACCAGAACTGCCCTGCCCATTTGGTTGTTTTAACCAGAATGAAACCCACCAGTCCCAGCATGACTGATGAGATTACAAAAGCCTGCAAGATCCAAAGCGCACTGTCTTGTAATTCTTGGCCCCAATTCATTGATACTCCTTATCATTTTTTTCTCATGGGCAAATAGAGTCTGCCATCGGCAATAAAGTTCATCACTTTACCTGAAGTAGGCATTAAATAGTAGTTAAAAAAAATAATGCCTATTCAAATGCCAACTATTTTAATCGGCACCAGCTTCTGTTTCGCTTATAGCCGTTAAGCATATAAATATCAATTTTTTTTCGTTCTGATTTTATGCCGCTGTCTCTACACTTGCATTAACACGACATTAAGCCATACCTCACACTGCATAAAACAGAAGGATTGATATGACCTACGGATTTAAAAAAACGAAATTGACCGCCCTTGCCATTATGTTGGGACTAAGTTCTGCTTATGCGTGCGCGAAAGATATAACGCTGCTTAATGTCTCTTATGATCCAACCCGTGAGTTATATCAGGAACTGGATAATATTTTTGCCAAACAATGGACAGAAAAAACCGGTGATACCCTGACGATCAAGCAATCCCATGGCGGTTCAGGTTCACAGGCCCGTTCTGTTGCCAACGGACTGGACGCAGACGTGGTGACCCTTGCCCTGGCAATTGATATCGATTCGATTGCCAAAACCGGCAATCGCCTTAATCCCGACTGGGAAAAGAACTTTGCCCATAACAGCACCCCCTTCACCTCTACCATTGTTTTCCTGGTGCGTAAAGGCAACCCGAAAAACATTAAGGACTGGGGTGATCTGGCCCAGCCCGGCGTGCAGGTCATTACGCCCAACCCCAAAACCTCAGGAGGCGCACGCTGGAACTACCTGGCAGCCTGGTCATGGGCCTTGCGCCAGCCTGGTGCCACCGAAGAAAGCGCCAAAGACTATCTGAACAAACTGTATGCAAATGTACCCGTTCTTGATTCCGGTGCACGGGGTTCAACCCTGACATTTGTACAGCGCCAGATTGGAGATGTTTTACTGGCCTGGGAAAACGAAGCGTTTCTGGCCCAGAAAGAACTGGGCACCGGCCAGTTTGATATTGTGGTGCCCAGCCTGTCCATTTTGGCTGAACCACCCGTAGCCCTGGTGGATTCCGTGGTGGACAAACGGGGCACCCGTGAAGTGGCAACCGCTTACCTGAACTTCCTTTATACCCCAGAGGCTCAAAAAGTGGGAATTAAACATTTTTATCGTCCAACCGATAAATCCCTGGAAGAAGAAGCCGCCAAACAGTTTCCAAAACTGGAAACCGTATCCATCAAGGAGCTGGGTGGCTGGGATGCGGTCAATAACAAGCATTTTGCCGATAACGCCATATTTGACCAGATTTACATCAAAAAATAAGCACCGCTTATATTGAGTTTAGATGAATATTTTACAAAAACAATATTCGGTCCTGCCCGGTTTTGGTCTGACGTTTGGCATTTCTTTATTATGGTTATGCCTGATTGTTCTGATTCCCTTCGCGGTTCTTTTCGGGCAGGCCGGGCAACTTGGCTTGGGCAATTTTCTGGAAGTCGTGGGTTCCGAACGGGTGCTTCATGCCCTGAAAATCACTTTTGGCACCTCACTGGCCGCCGTACTGGTTAATCTGGTATTTGGACTGATTACCGCCTGGGTACTGGTTCGTTACACATTCCCGGGCAAAAAAATTGTGGATGCCTTTATTGACCTGCCATTTGCCCTGCCCACGGCGGTTGCCGGTATTGCGCTTACCACCCTTTACGCCCCCAATGGTCTGATTGGCCAGGTTTTGCAAAAATTGGATATCAAAGTAGCCTTTACGCCCGCTGGTATTACGGTAGCGCTTATTTTTATCAGCCTGCCTTTTATTGTGCGTACCGTACAACCCGTGCTGGAAGACCTTGAGGTTGAACTGGAGGATGCCGCGACCTGCCTGGGGGCCAGCCGCTGGCAGATTTTCAGCAAAGTAATTTTTCCGGCCATTACACCTGCCCTGCTGACCGGGGCTGCCATGGCATTTGCCCGAGCAGCAGGTGAATACGGTTCGGTGATTTTTATTGCCGGCAATATTCCCATGGTATCTGAAATTGCCCCTTTACTGATTACCGCCAAACTTGAACAGTTTGACTACAACGGGGCAACCGCGATTGCCGTTACCATGCTTCTTATTTCCTTTCTTGTCCTGCTTCTGATTAACCTCATCCAGCGCTGGAGCAACCGCCGTTATGGCATGAATTAAAGAAAACCATGAGCCACTCCTCTACGCCCGATTTCCGGACAGAACAGCCCTTGACGCGATGGATATTAACCACCATCGCGCTGGCTTTTGTCTTCATATTTATTGCACTGCCCCTTTTCCTGATTTTCAGCGAAGCCATTTCCAAAGGATTTGAATTTTACCTGACGACGATCCAGCATAGTGATGCGATGGCCGCCATCTCATTAACATTGCTCACTGCCGCCATTGCCGTCCCCCTGAATGTGGTTTTTGGGGCCTGTGCGGCATGGGCGATTGCCCACTTCAACTTCCGTGGCAAAAGCTTTTTAATTACCCTCATCGACTTGCCTTTCTCGGTCTCACCGGTCGTGGCCGGTCTCATGTACCTGTTACTGTTTGGCAGCCAATCCACCCTGGGTACCTGGCTGATTGAGCATGATTTTAAAATAATTTTTGCCGTCCCCGGTATTGTGATTGCCACCACATTTGTGACCTTTCCCTTTGTGGCCCGTGAACTGATTCCCTTAATGCAGGCACAGGGCTCGGACGAGGAACATGCGGCCATGGTATTGGGCGCCAACGGTTTACAGGCTTTTCTGAAAGTCACCCTTCCCAAGATCAAGTGGGGACTGCTGTATGGCGTTATTTTGACCAATGCCCGTGCCATGGGTGAATTTGGTGCCGTCAGTGTTATTTCCGGTCATATTCGCGGCGCTACCAATACCATCCCACTTCATGTCGAGATTCTTTATAATGAATTCAATATCGCCGGGGCATTTGTATGTGCTTCCGTACTGGCTTTGCTGGCTATTGCCACCTTGGTTATCAAAACAATTATCGAGTGGCGACAAAATACACTGGTCGCGCGCTCCCTGGCACGCACAAAGTCTGCCAAAACCGCATTTGCCATGCCTGCCCGGCAGGTTGCAACCGCATCATAAACAGGAATTATCGTGAGTATAGAAGTTCAAAACATTTCAAAAAAGTTTGCCGGGTTTACGGCGCTTGACAACATCAACCTGGACATCAACAGCGGTGAACTGCTTGCCCTGCTGGGCCCTTCAGGTTGCGGTAAAACCACCCTGCTGCGCATCATTGCCGGTCTTGAAAAGGCCGATTCGGGCAAAATCATTTTTAACGGGCAAGACAGTACCGATACCCATGTCTCCAAACGCCAGATCGGTTTTGTTTTCCAGCATTATGCCCTGTTCCGGCACATGACCGTGTTCGACAACATCGCCTTTGGCCTGAATGTTAAGCCACGCAAAGAGCGTCCCTCTCCCGAAGCCATCCGGGAAAAAGTCATGGCTTTACTGAAAATGGTACAACTGGACTGGCTGGCCAATGCCTACCCGTCACAATTGTCTGGCGGCCAGCGCCAGCGTATTGCCCTGGCCCGCTCTTTGGCGGTAGAACCACAAGTATTATTGCTGGACGAACCCTTTGGTGCCCTGGATGCCAAGGTACGCAAAGACCTGCGCCGCTGGCTGCGCCAACTGCATGATGATATCAACCTGACCAGTATTTTCGTGACCCATGACCAGGAAGAAGCCCTGGAGGTATCCGACCGTGTGGTCGTGATGAATCACGGCAAGATTGAACAGGTAGGCAGCCCCGATGAGATTTATGACACTCCGGCCAGCCCGTTTGTGACCCAGTTCCTGGGCGACGTGAACCTTTTCCACGGCCGAATCCAGGACAAGCATTTCACCAGCGGAGACTTCCGTCATGAAATCAGCCAGCACAGCGCACATTTTACCGGGACCGAAGCCATTGCCTACATCCGCCCGCACGACATTGAAATCAGCCTTGATGCTGCCAATGCCCTGGGTCATGGCCAAATAGAACATATCCACTCCATTGGCCCGATTGTCCGCGTTGAAATTGCCCGCGACGGCCGGGACGAGAATATTGAAGTGGTCCTCACCAAAGAACGCTACCGTAGCCTGGGCTTAATGCCGGGTGATAATGTGTATGTGAAAGCCAGGAAAGTGGCTGTGTTTGACCCGGCCAGTGTTTGAGTGATTCAGATTCCCATACTCAAGGTGTGAGAGTCTGGACACAAATACGAAAATGGACAAAGGTTCCCACGCAGGAGCATGGGAACCAGTACAGCCTGGGCTTAATGCCGGGCGATAATGTGTATGTGAAAGCCAGGAAAGTGGCTGTGTTTAAGACTCGTCCCCATGCTCCTGCGTGGGGACGCCTACAGCTTAATTAATAATACCCGCCGCCACCGTGTTATTGCTGGCTTCATCAATTAGGATAAACGAACCCATAATCTGGTTTTGTGCGTAAGCATCCACCACCAGCGGTTTTTGCAAAGACAGGCCCACCTTGCCAATATCATTCAAGCCCAGCTGTTCTTTGTCAGCCGTGTCCAGCAGGGTTTGTACATCCAGCACATGATGGATCTGGTTAACACGTACCGGCACGGTGGCTGAGGTATGTTTCAGCAGATACTTTCTTTTCAGGTTCAAGGGGAATTCATCAAACCAGCAGATATTGGCAGACAGCGTATTGCTAGAATCAACCTCGGCCTGTGCATCCACCAGCATGTCGCCACGGGAAATATCAATATCCACATCAAGGCGGATGGTAACCGTACCATCTTTCAATGCCTGTTGCACGTTACCGTCGGGGGTGATAATTTCTGTGACAGTTGCTGTCTGGTTGGCGGGCAATACCCTGATCTGCTGGCCCACATACACGCTGCCCTGGGCTACCTTGCCCATATAACCTCTGAAGTCATCCGCCTGTGAGCCATCCTGGCGAATCACCAGTTGCACCGGCAGGCGCAGGGCCTCAGGCGTATTCAGCTCATCTTCCTCCCCATTATCCAGCGACTCCAGAATAGATAACAATGGCTCACCATCATACCAAGGGGTTTGCGCGCTCTTGAAAACGATATTGTCGCCCCCCAGGGCCGATACGGGAATGAAGTGAATCTGGCTTGCATCCAGCCCAAGCTGCTGAGCCAATGCCAGATAAGCGGTTTTTACCTGATTGAAGCGCCCTTCATCAAACCCCACCAAGTCCATTTTATTGACTGCCACCAATACGTGACGGATACCCAGCAGTTTAATCAAGGCAGTATGACGCTTGGTTTGCGCCAGCAATTCAAACTCACCATTTTCTTTAATGGCCCGCACAATATCAATTAACACAATCGCGGCATCGGCGGTAGAAGCGCCTGTCACCATATTACGGGTGTACTGTTCATGCCCGGGGGTATCCGCAATAATGAACTTGCGGTTTGCTGTTGAAAAATAACGGTAAGCGACGTCAATCGTAATGCCCTGCTCACGTTCAGCCTCCAGGCCGTCAGTCAGCAAAGAAAAATCAATCTGTTCGCCGGCTGTTCTTTTATGGCGGGCTTTCTGGATCGCTTGCAACTGGTCTGTCAGTACCGATTTGCTGTCATATAACAAACGGCCAATCAGTGTGCTTTTACCATCATCCACCGAGCCAGCGGTAATGAAACGCAACAAGCCCCGGGTATTTGTTCTTTCTGTCATATCTTTCTCACTATCCAATCTTTATCAGAAGTAACCTTCTTTTTTGCGTTTTTCCATTGACGCTTCACTGGTCTGGTCATCCATGCGAGTGGCACCGCGCTCGGTAATTTCCGTAATCGCGGTTTCCTCGATAATGGCTTGCGGTGAAGCCGCTGTACTTAAGACCGGGCAGGTGCAACTGATATCGCCCACGGTACGGAAGCGTACGGTCAGCACTTCGCTTTGCTCATCGTCTTTTTTAGGCGTTAAGGACGTTACCGGCACCAGCAAATTATTACGACGCACCACTTCACGCTCATGGGCATAGTAAATGGAAGGCAGGCTCAAGTTTTCCTGTTCAATGTATTGCCAGATATCCAGCTCGGTCCAGTTTGAAATCGGGAAAACGCGGATTTGCTCACCGGGATGAATCCGGGCGTTATACAAGTCCCACAACTCAGGGCGCTGGTTCTTCGGATCCCACTGACCAAACTCGTCACGGAAAGAAAAAATACGCTCTTTGGCACGCGCTTTTTCTTCATCGCGGCGGGCACCCCCCATCAAGGCATCAAAGCCGTTTTCCTCCACGGTTTCCAGCAAGGTCACGGCCTGTGCGGCATTACGCGAATCATTCTCACGGCGCAAGCGTACGGTACCCTTGCGAATGGAGTCTTCCACATGCCCCACCACCAGGTTCAAACCATATTTTTTAACCAGCTCATCGCGAAAGGCGATCACTTCAGGGTAATTATGTCCGGTATCAATATGCACCAGCGGGAATGGCAGGTTCAGCTTGCGATTTCCCAGCCGGAATGCCTTCATGGCCAGATGCAACAAGACCACGGAATCCTTACCGCCCGAAAACAGCAAAGCCGGTGAACGGCACTCGGCCACCACCTCACGAATAATATAAATCGATTCGGTTTCCAGCCGTTTCAGATGTTCGGTATGCAATTGTGCTTTCTCAAAATGCACGGTCTCAGTTATGCTATTCATTACTCATCCTGGTGTTCTTAAAATTTCCATGGTTACTGCTTACGCTGTGGGGGCCGGGCTGACGTGCAGGCCACATTCCTTGCTGTCCCGCGATTCCCACCACCAGCGTCCGGCACGAGGGTCTTCACCGGCACGAACCGCCTTGGTACAGGGTTCACAGCCAATACTCGGGTAACCCTTGTCGTGCAACACATTAACCGGCAAATCGTAAAAATCGACATAAGCCCAAAGCTCTGCCTCTGTCCAGTCAAACAAGGGGTTATATTTAAGGATATTTCTGGCCGTATCCTGCTCTTGCAAAGCAAGCTCAGTGCGAGTTACCGATTGCTCACGGCGTTGTCCCGTAATCCAGGCATCAGCCTGTGCCAGTGCCTGGTCAAGCGGAACGATTTTTCTTATCTGACAGCATTTTTTACGGGCTTCAAGACTATCGTAAAACCCGTTAAGGCCATAAGTATTCACATATTCGGCCAGCGCCCCGGTTTCAGGACGGTACAGTTTGATTTCATAGCCATAACGCTGTTTTACCTGCTCAAGCAAAGCCAGGGTTTCCTGGTGCAGACGTCCGGTTTCCAGCGTAAAAATATCAATGCCCTGATTCACGGTATTTTTCAGGTCTGTCAAAATAATATCGGCCAACACCTGGTCTTCTGCCGATAAACTGGAAGCCAACCTCACGCGGGAATGACTGCCGGCAATGAAACGAAGCCGCTCTGTCAGCACCGCCCTTTTATCCTGTAATAATGTAGCGCTGACACGACCTTTGGGGGGTGACCATAACAGAGGCTGCTCAAACCCTCCTGCAAAATCACTGACTGTTTGTAAAGACATGGTTAACCTAAATTTAAAAACCAAACCTCTTGCATATTGCAATTTATATTCTGGTTCGGTATAACAAATCAGGTTTTTATAATATAGAGTTAGCGCTCGAACGCAAACTAACTAATACTTCTTTGCATATTCAAACAGGCTATATCCATGGCATTTTCATGAAGCCTGAAATAATCAGGCCAAAATCAAATAAAAGAATAGACTAACGTGATGCCAGGATCATTCTGGCTCCTTTTTCGGCAATCATCATGACAGGTGCATTGGTATTGCCCGATGTAATCCGGGGCATGATAGAGGCATCAATCACCCTCAATCCGCTCAGACCCTTAACCCTGAGTTCCGGATCCACCACGGCTTTATCATCGACCCCCATACGACATGTTCCTACCGGATGAAAAATGGTGGTGCCAATTTCACTGGCAGCCCTGACCAGATCTTCTTCTGTTTGATAGATGGTGCCCGGTTTATATTCGATGGGATCATATTTTGCCAGAGCATCCTGAAACACTATTCTTCGGGTCAGTTTCAGACTATGCACGGCGATCCGTATATCTTCATCGGTACTTAAGTAGTTGCATATGATATCGGGCTTGTCGTGACAGGCAGGTGAAACGATATTCACCTCACCCCGGCTGGTAGGCCTTAAATTGCACACCGAAGCCGTAAAGGCAGAAAAAGTATGCAAAGGCTCGCCAAACTTTTCCAGGGACAGGGGTTGCACATGGTATTCAAGATTGGCACTGCCCTGCTCATCAGAGGAGCGGGCAAAAACCCCCAATTGGGAAGGCGCCATGGTTAAAGGCCCCTTGCGGAACAAAGCATATTGCAGGCCCATCCAGGCCTTTTGCAGGGGGGATTGCATCATTTTATTCAGCGTCTTTACCCCAGACACTTTATAAATCATGCGCAATTGCAAATGGTCCTGAAGGTTTTTACCAACCCCCGGAGCATGATGCACGACCGGAATCTGCAGTTTATTCAGGTAAGAAGCCGGGCCAACCCCCGAGCGTTGCAATATTTGCACTGAACCAATGGCACCGGCTGACAAGACCAGTTCTGCCGCTGCGTTGGCCTGATACAGTTTGCCATTAATATAATACTGAATACCCCGTGCCCGCTTACCCTCAAAGACGATACGATCACAGATGGCATGCGTAAGAACCGTCAGGTTTTTCCGCGACTTGACCGGATGCAGAAAAGCCTTTGCCGCACTGAAACGCAAGCCTTTTTTTTGAGTCACCTCAAAATAAGCACTGCCTTCATTATCACCACGATTGAAATCATCAATGGGTGCAATACCGGCCTGGGCAGCAGCAGCCCTGAAGGCATCCAGGATGTCCCAACGCAGGCGTTGGCTTTCCACCCGCAATTCCCCATTGGCACCATGCCAGTCATTACTGCCTAAATGATGGTTTTCAAACGCTTTGAACAAAGGCAGCACATCATCCCAGGCCCAGCCGGCATTACCCAGACTGGCCCAATAGTCGTAATCCTGCTTTTGTCCGCGCATATAAATCATGCCATTAATGGCCGAACTGCCCCCCAGCACCCGCCCACGTGGGTAAGCAATACTGCGATCATGCAGTCCCGCATCAGCTCTTGTATTAAAACACCAGTCGGCTCGCGGATTGCCGATACAATACAAGTATCCCACCGGAATATGCAGCCAATGCCAGGAATCCGATCCTCCCGCTTCTAACAATAAAACCCTGTTTTCGGGGTTTGCAGATAAACGGTTGGCAAGCAGGCACCCGGCCGAACCAGCCCCTACGATAATGTAATCAAACTCTCCAAATAAAACCGGTTTCTGATTTTGCATATCCGCCTCTGAGACGCTGTTTTTTACTTCAAAGAAAGCGAAACCAGCATAGAACTTTACAATTTTTGACACAACAAGGGCAAACACCTATCCATCATCACCGGCAACATGATTACGAGAACACCTGATTGCGAATTTCTCCCCGCACAAAAGAATTAATGTTATTAATCAACTGGTCAGCCAATGCCTGGATGGCTTCTTCACTGGCCCATGCCACATGTGGTGTCAAAATAAAATTGGGATAATCCATCAATGCCATAAACGGATGTGAATCGGGCATGGGTTCAGTGGTCACCACATCAAATGCCGCACCACCAATCTTCCCGTCTTTAATAGCCCGCACCAGTGCCTCCTCATCAACCAGACCGCCTCTGGCGGTATTCACCAGCAAGGCAGAGGGTTTCATTCTGTCAAACTCAGGGTCTGAAATCATATTCCGGGTCTCTGGTGTCAATGGCAGATGCAGGCTCAGAATGTCTGACGTTTCAAGTACTTCATCAAAAGGGCGATAGTTCTCATCACGTGGTGCCTGCCCTTTACGTGAGGCAAAAACGGTTTTCATGCCCAAGCCCCTGGCCAGACTGGCCAGGGAGGAGCCTAAGGCCCCCGAACCCAAAATACCCAGGGTACTATTGGCCAAGTCCTTGATAGGATAATCAAAATAACAAAACTGACCGCTTTGTTGCCAACGTCCGGCCTTGACAGAAGCATGATAGGGAATAAGACTTCTGCGCAAGGCAAAAATAAGCGCCAAAACATGCTCTGGCACACTATTGACCGCATAATTTCGAATATTGCTGACCACACACCCCTTGACTTCACAGGCTCTAAGATCGACGACATTCGTGCCGGTTGCAGAAATCGCAATCAGTTTCAGGCTGGCCGCACGAGACAGGCTGTCATTATCAATCATGACCTTGTTGGTAATCACAATGTCGGCATTTTCAATACGTTCGGCCACCAGATGGGGCTGCGTATTGTCATGCATATCCACCCTACACTCAAAAGCAAAGGGTTTTAACCGGATAAAATCCGGAATGGTGGCTCGATCCAGAAATACAATATGGGGAACACGACTCATGATAATAATCCACAACACTAAAACCATTCACTATATCATCAGCCTTATTTAGCTAAAATAGGGTCAATACCAACCATCTCCAAGAATGATTGTTTTATGTCCTCCCCCCTTTCCCTTCGTGAAAGTGCCCTTCAGGCGCTGATCATTTCAGATCCTGATGAAAAAATTGCGGCTGTCCAAAAAATTTCATTTGATACCCTCCTTCACACACAGGTAATAACACCACCAAGCCAGACTATTCCGGGCCGCCCCTTGCGCCCCGAATTGGTTCCGCCACAAAAAGTCACCTATCGTTCCGTGCATAGTGAACAGGGCAAAGCGGCACTTATTCATGCGATTGCCCACATCGAATTCAATGCCATTAATCTGGCGCTGGATATTATCTGGCGTTTTGCCGATTTGCCTGATGATTTTTACCGCGACTGGCTGCGGGTTGCCAAGGAAGAAGCCTATCATTTCTCGCTGGTTCGGGATCATTTACGCAATCTGGGGTACGAGTACGGTGATTTCACGGCTCATAACGGTTTATGGGAAATATGTGAAAAAACCGCCAACGATCTCATGGCCCGGCTTGCCCTGGTTCCCAGAACCCTTGAGGCACGTGGCCTGGATGTTTCACCGGTCATACAAAACAAGCTGGCCAGCATCAATGACCACGAAGGCGTCAAAATCCTGGATATTATTTTGCGTGATGAAGTGGGACATGTGGAATTAGGCAACAAATGGTATCTTTACATGTGCCAGCAAACCGGAAAAGACCCCATTGCCACTTATGCCAACATGGTACACACTTACCATGTGGCAAAACCCAAAGGCCCCCTTAACGTAAAGGCCAGAAAACAGGCGGGCTTTACCGATGAAGAACTGGCCTGGCTCAGCTCGGATTAATCGTTTCATACACAGGAATAACCATGGAAATACTTATTTTAGGTGCAGGTGTAATCGGTTTGACAACAGCATACTACCTTACTGAACAAGGTCATAAAGTAAGTATTCTTGATAAAAACCCCGATGTCGGTCTTGAAACCAGCTATGCCAACGGTGCCCAGCTTTCTTACAGCTATGTTGCCCCGCTGGCGGGTCCGGGCATCATTGGCAAAGTCCCCAAATGGCTGCTTGACCCCAACTCTCCATTGCGCTTCCGGCCCAGCCTGGATCCGGCCGATATCTGCTGGAACCTGCGCTTCATGAAAGCCTGCAACGCCACCCAAAGTGATAAAACCACCCGTGAGCTGCTGCAACTTTCCTTTCTTAGTCGTGATCTGTTGCATCAGTTAATGCAAACCGAAAAACTGGACATGGATTTTCAGGCTTCAGGCAAAATGGTGCTGCACCGCAGTAAAGAATCCTTCAACAGCGCAGTCCAATTGCTTGATTTCCAACGCCAGCTGGGTTGCGAACAATTTGCCCTGAACACCGATGAATGCATCGAAAAAGAGCCTTCTCTTGCCCCCTTAAAAAACCTGATTACCGGTGGCATTTATACCCCCAGTGAAGAGGCCGCCGATTGCTTTAAATTTTGCCAAAGCCTGAAAACGGTGTTATTAAGCCGGGGGGTTGAATTTATTTTCAACCAGGAAATTGCCCTTTTGCAAAAAAACGCTTCATCACACGTCAGCGTCATGCTTAAAAACCGGCAAACGCTTTCAGCCGATCATATCGTGGTGGCACTCGGTTGCGAAAGTACCGCCTTGCTTAAACCCCTTCATATAGATGTGCCTGTACGCCCGCTTAAAGGCTACAGTCTTACCCTGCCTATCCAGAACGATAGCCAGGCACCGCGTATCAACATTACCGATTTTGAACGTAAGGTGGTTTATGCCCGTATTGGCAAACGCCTGCGTATTGCAGGCATGGCTGACCTGGTTGGCATGAATAAAAATATTGATCCCAGCCGCATTAAAACCCTGATCAACGAAGCCAGGGCAGTTTTCCCCGAGGCCGGCAATTACGCCCAGGCAGAACAATGGGCCGGCTTACGTCCCGCCACCCCCAAGGGCAAACCCATTATTGATGGCACCCAATACAAAAACCTGTGGCTGAATATTGGCCAGGGTGCACTGGGCTTTACCCTGGCGACCGGCTCGGGCAAATTGCTGGCAGAGAAAATCAGCGAAAAAACGCCTTCGATTCCCGAGGCAATGTTCAATCTGAGCAATGCGTAATCTGGCCAAGATCCTCCAATATCGGGCAATTGGGACGCTGGTCACCCGAGCAATGCCGATTCAGGTGCTGCAAGGTATCCACCATGGCCTGTAATTGCCGAATCTTGGTCTGCAATGCCTTTATATGCTGCTGGGTTATTTGCTTGACATCGGCACTGGCACGCCTCTGGTCATTCCACAAGGCCAGCAACTCCTGGATCTGTGCAATTGAAAACCCCAGATCCCGTGAGCGGCGTATAAAATGCAAGGCATGCAAATCTTTTTCCGCATATTGCCGGTAGCCCGAATCACTACGATGGACCGGATGGATTAAACCAATATCCTCGTAATAACGGATCATTTTTGCCGAGATGCCTGTTTGCCTGGCTGCTTCTCCAATATTCATGGACGTTTTCCTGCCGGGTTATTTCACCGAGAACCTGCGTAATCTTAATGCATTACTCACAACAAATACACTGGACAAGGCCATGGCAGCCGCAGCAAACACCGGTGACAGCCCCAGGCCATAGGCCGGATACAGCACACCAGCGGCAATAGGAATAAGCGCCACATTGTAGGAAAATGCCCAGAACAGATTCTGGTAAATGTTCCTGAACGTTGCCTTTGACAATGAAACCGCATGTGCCACATTCTGGATGTTTTTGCCCATGAGCACGACATCGGCAGATTCAATGGCAATGTCCGTACCGGTACCAATGGCCACACCCACATCGGCGTTGGCCAGAGCCGGTGCATCATTAATGCCATCCCCCACAAAAACCAAGGTGCCCATTTCCTGTTTAATCTGATTTACATATTTGACTTTATCATCCGGCAAGGCCTGGGCATACACCTTATCAATCTTCAACTGACGGGCAATGGCCTGTGCTGTTTGCGTGTTATCGCCTGTTAACATCACGGTTTTAATATTCATATTGTGCAAATGTGCGATGACACTTGCCGCATCTTTTTTAACGGTATCGGCAATCACGAACAGGCCGACTGCCCGGGTATTGACCGCCACAAAAATGGGTGTTTTGCCGGCATGTGAAAACTCCGTGCCTTTTTCAGCCAGATCCCTTATATCCACCCCCTGGCTGGCCAGGAATGTTTCCGATCCAATCAAGTAAGCATCATGACCAATACGGGCCTGAATGCCGGCCCCCAGAATATTGCGAAAGTCATCCACCTGTGGTAAATGCAGCGCCTGTTCTTGTGACGCTTTCACAATCGCCAGGGCAATCGGGTGTTCGGATTGCTGCTCAATAGCGGCGACATGAGCCAATAGCTGTGCCTGCTCAAAACCCTCCACCACATATAAATCGGTCAATTCGGGACAGCCATGCGTCAAAGTACCCGTTTTATCAAATACGACCACTTTGGTGTCTTTTAATAGCTGCAGGGCACTGGCTTTGCGAAACAGGATATTCAGCTGTGCCGCACGACCTGTTGCCACCATAATGGAAACCGGCACGGCCAGACCCATGGCGCATGGGCATGCAATAATCAACACAGCTACAGTAGCAGTCAAGGCATGCGGCAGCAAAGGTTCAGGGCCCCAAATCATCCAGGCCATAAACGTGAAGACGGCCACCAGCAGCACCGCCGGCACAAAGCGGCTGGTTACCACATCCAGAATATTTTGGATCGGCAATTTATCGGCCTGGGCCTGCTGCACCATCCTGATGATATTGGCCAAGACCGTGTTTTCACCCACCTGCTCCACTTTGACTGTTAAGCTGCCATTGGTGCTGACCGTGCTGCCCACCACTTTATCACCGCTTGTCTTGCTAACCGGCAAGGGTTCACCGGTCATCATGGATTCATTAATATGCGCCTGGCCACTGATCACGACCCCATCGGCCGGCACGGTTTCCCCAGGCCGGACCAGCACCGTATCGTTCACCTTTAATTCGTCCAGCGGGATATCGCGCACCTGGCCGTTTTCGATCAGGTGCGCTGTTTTAGCCTGTAAACCAATCAGACGGGCAATCGCCTGACCGGTTTGTCCCTTGCTGCGGGCTTCCAGGTAACGGCCCAACAAGATCAGGGTGCTAACCACTGCAGCCGCCTCAAAATACACAAAACGGGAATTTTCAGGGATCAACCCGGGCATGACCGTCACAATGGCTGAATAAACATACGCACTACCGGCACCAATGGCCACCAGGGCATTCATGTCCGGCGATTTTTGCATGAAGCTTTTTACCCCTAGTGTAAAAAAGCGCCGCCCAGGAAAAGCCAGTACAATCGTGGTCAGAACCCATTGAATGATCCAGCTGGTTTGCATGGGCAGAAAAGCATGCAACCAATGATGAAAACCGGGAATGACATGCCCGCCCATTTCAAGAATAAAGACAGGAATCGTAAAAACAGCTGCGACCATCAAGTCCCGTTTCAGGTCTGCAATCTCACGTTGACGATGTTCCATTTGCTCCTGGGTCTGCTTGTCTGCCCGTTCAACAAGCGCGGCTTCGTAACCGGCCTTGCCAATAACGGCGATAATCTGCCCGGCCTGGACCGCGGGATTGCTCAATTCAACATGGGCGGTTTCCGAGGCCAGGTTAACATTAACTTTCTCAACACCCTCGATTTTGGCAATCGATCTTTCAACTCGCCTTACACAAGAGGCGCACGTCATGCCATGAACCACGAACTCGTAATGGGGAGAAACATCTAAGAACTTTGAATTTGTCATGATAATCACAAAAATAAAGGATAATCCATATTAACTGATTTATTATCAACCATCACACTATGGGAAGGTCAAGCTGTTTTGCGCCCGACTCATACGGAGAAACTGTTAATGCTGCAAAAATTTTTGCTACCGGTGATTGTATTTATCATCGTGCTCATCGGCCTGACCTTCGGAGAAGGTGTGTTTACAGCCCTGGCACAATGGTTAAGTCAAATTACCGGTATCGTTATTTATAATTTCCAGGATCTTTACTGGACAATTTCACTTTATGTTTCGAGACATCCGGTGAAAATTGTGGTTGCCATTGTCATTACCGCCATTGTTTGTATCTGGATTTACAAAAACAAGGGTGAGGAAATGAACAACCAGGCCAACTCACGAAAAATAGGCATTTTTCTGGCTGTTTTTCTGGGCTGGCTGGGTGCGCACCGTTTCTATGCCGGTCATATAGGTATGGGTTTGTTGTACCTGCTACTCAGTTTTATTTGGCTGCCATTATCGGTATTTCTGGGCCTGATTGATGCTGTCAGATACATTTTCATGAATGATGAAGAATACAAAGCCAATATTAAGGCATAATCTTAACTATCCTTAATCCATTATTACAACCGGGCACAAGCCCGGTTTTTCATACCATGCAATTAAATATCAAAGACCTGGTGATTGACACTTCCACCATTGACAGCAAAAAGCTGCTGAAAGCCTGGGAATGGCTCATTCCTTTTGAAACGGAAATCATCATGATTACCCAAACCGGTGATGCATTCCTGATCGAAAAAGATAACGGTGCCATCCTTTTCCTGGATACCCTGGACGGCGAACTTGAAGTACTGGCCGACTCCCTTGAGTCCTTCCAGCAGTTACTCGAAGATGAAGCCTTTGTGATTGATTATTTTTCCTGTGAACTGATCGCCCCATTATTGCATCATCAATTGCCACCGAATACCGTTTACGGCCTCAAAACACCACCGGTACTGGGCGGCCAATACCACAGCGACAATCTGGAAATATTTGATGTTGAACATCACTTTTCAGACATGGGTATGCTATGGGAGGAAATTGGCAAGATAGACATGGATGAAGAAGGTACTGAAAACCGTGAAGAATAACCATCTTCATACGCTTTTTTGATCCAATGCCTGCCAGGCTTTTGCCTGGCCCCCTCTTATAGCAATGAAGGGCTGATATCCCGTTGATAGCGCAGGAATCTTCCCGAATAGGATTCGGGCACATTATCAATCTTAAAAGCGTAAGGACGGTGGATTTTTTTATCTTCCGCCAATTCAAAGCCATACGCTGACATTTCTCTTGTGAAGCGGTTTCTATACCCCCTGTTTGGATCCATCACCCAAACTTCCGAGCAGGCCTGCGCATGCTCATGGATATATTTCGCCACCTGCCCCGGACTGCTGGGCTCATAAAGCAAATCACTACCCATGATCAGGTCATAGCGGCCAGATAACACCGGCGCGCCCGTATCTGCCAAAGAAACCGGCCTATTAGGGCCCCACTGGCCATAACGGTAGTTGATGGGCGGTAAATCATTGTTTTTAAGATTTTTATATAAAAAATGCTTTGCCAATGGATGCCGGTCACTCGCGGTTACATTTCGACCCAAGCGATGAGCCGTCATGCTGGCCAGCCCCAAACCGCACCCTATTTCCAAAATACGCTGTTCAGGGTCTATCGGCTCTTTAGTCACTTTAATGGCCAGCTGCAAACCTGAGGGCCATAACATGCCAAACAGTGGCCAGGCGGCTGAACAAATTCCCAAACGCTGGGCAGCCCCATTGGGATCGTAATATTGCTGTTTATCCAATAAAGTGAAAATTTCCAAGGGTGCTTGCCCTGGAATATGAATAGTACGTAATTTGGTTTTATATGGTATGGATGTAAGCATAGCCCCCTGCAATTCAATATACACATTGGTTACTATACCCCATATTTTCATAAATAAATCTTATTTAGCAAAAACCAAAAAGATAGCCGCAATTTAATGGATTTTTTCGGATATTTAATTAAAAATAAATGCAATTTAACGGATTTTTAATTAAAATGGTTTTTCTTATTCCCTATATCAAAGGCCTGTAATGAGATGGAAAACAAATTAAAACCAAAAAGATTGAAGAGCTCCCCAAATCATTTGCAAGCTTAACAATACCATTGTTACCCTGAAACCCAATCGGAAGATTTTATCGGGTAAATTATCAAGTAAACGGGTACCCATATAGGTTCCCACCAAACCACTGACAATCATGGCAATAAGCATGGGCACCCATTGGGCGAATGCGAAGCCCAAGGCACCAAAGGCCAAAATTTTCAGTCCATGCTGAAAAACCATGCAAGTCGCATGTGTTGCCACCAAAGGCTGTTTAATATATCCCTTGGAGGCGATCAAGGCCGCCACCATAGGCCCTGCAGCGCCAACAATCATGGCAGCAAAACTGGTTAATGCTCCCCCCAGAATAAAATATGTTTTGCTAATAGATGAAGCCTGTTTAATTTTGGCACCAAAAACAGACCATAAAATAAAAGCCGCTAATAAGAGTTTGGCAAAGGTATCCGGAATATACATGACAACCGGCCCACCCATTGCCACGCCAACGATACTGCCAACCACAAACCATAAGACCAATGGCCAGACAATATATTTGAACTGAATAACGGTTCGTCCCAGGTTTGAACCCAATTGCACAATAGCATGAACTGGAAGCACACTAGCCACTGGCATACCAGTCCCCATCAAGGCCAATAAGGCAACCCCACCGCCAAGTCCCATGGCTGCTGTTAAAGCAGATGTTAAAAAACTGGCAAAAATCAGTACAATTGCAAAAGTTCTGCTTATTTCTTCAGGTAAAAACAGCCATTCAAACATTTATTTTCACCCTTTTAGCAAGTTTGACCGGCAATAAAAAAACCCCTTCAGTAGTGCTGAAGGGGTTTTTCGTAATAAAGAGCCTGACGATGACCTACTTTCACGGATGTCCATCCACTATCATCGGCGCGAAGGCGTTTCACTGTCCTGTTCGGGAAGGGAAGGAGTGGGTCCACCTTGCTATGGTCGTCAAGCGTAAGCTGGTATGGCTTACTGCTGTGTATGCAGTTAGCAATTTGGAAGAAGCACAAGTCAGGTAATTGTGGGGGATTTGCGATGCGTTGTTGGTGTTGGGATTGACGTGGCCATGATGGGTTTCATGAACACGATTTGATGTTTGAACGACACTTGAAACGCTATGTTC